>SCSF01000042.1 GCA_004298435.1 Beijerinckiaceae bacterium | reverse complement strand
TGCCGATCGAGAGCCTTTATGAGTGGCAGGGCAAGATCGAGGAAGCATCCGAAATTCTCCTGATCTGTAAAATGAAGCGGCAGGATTATGCGGAGGCGGAGGCAGCCATTCTCGCGCTGCATGCTTACGAGCTGCCCGAGATCATCATGTTGCCGGTCAAGGCCGGTTCTTCCGCCTATCGCGCATGGATCGACCGGGTGACGAAGTAGTTTCGTCCAGAAACAGCCTTCGCCTGTGTCAGCGGACGCTGCCTCATAATATCGATCGTGCGATTGTCCGTTCGGTTTCCTCGATCGCCTGTGGCGTGCCGACGTGAAACCAGAGGCCGTCCAGCCGTCTGCCGAATAATCGTCCCGCTGCCGCAGCCTTGTGGAAATAGGGCGCGAGACGGAAGACCTCATCCGTCCTGTCTTTGAAGAGTTCCGGCTTGATGATGCCGACGCCGGTATAGACGAAAGGCGCAACCCTGCGCTCCTCGCGCGGCTTGAGCCGGCCGAGCGGATCCATCGTGAAATCGCCGAGCCAGTCGATGCCCATGCTCGCGGATGTCGCTGCGACCAGCAGCAGAATATCCATTTTTTCGGGATCCCAGGCGGCCGCGAAGCGCGGCAGATTGGGTGTCGCGCCCTCGACCCAGAAAGCGTCCGTATTGCAGAGAAAAAAGGGCGCATCGCCAAGCAGAGGCAATGCCTTGCGGATGCCGCCGCCCTGATCGAGCAGCTTTTTGCGCTCGTCGGAAATGATGATTTCCGGCGCATGCCGCCCGGCAAGATGTGCTTCCATCTGATCGGCATGATGATGGACGTTGACAATCGCGGTTTCAACGCCGGCATCGGCAAAACGGTCGAGCATATGATCGATCAGCGCTCTGTCCGCGACGCGCACCAGCGGCTTCGGGAGGGTATCGGTGATCGGGCGCATGCGCGTGCCGAGGCCCGCGGCGAACACCATGGCCTTTCTGGGCATGAAACGATCAGGCATGAAAAACCGGGCTGGCGAGGTTATGGCGAAGGCGTCGGCGCATCACGCGAGGCGAGGAGAGACGGCAGATGCGTCTCATACCAGCCGCGCAGCTCCGATAACAGGGGATGCGCAAGGTCTTTCGCCAGATATCTTTCGATCCGTGGCAGATGGGCGAGGTAGTGCGGCTTGCGATCGCGCTTGTCGAGCCGCGCGAAAATCCCGAGAATCTTGGTGGCGCGCTGCGCTCCCAACACGGCATATGCGCCTGCAAAGCGCGCCATGTCGAACGCCAGACCCGCAGCTTGCTGGCGCGAGGTCGCCGCTTGCCGCAAATGCGCGTAATGGCCGAGAAGGCGCAGTTCCGTAGAGTCGGGCACGTCGATGCGCGCGTCCTGCAAAAGCGACGCGACGTCATAGGCCGGATGGCCTATGACGCAATCCTGAAAGTCGATAACGCCGACGCGCGCAATGCCGCTTCGTTGCGGCAGCCACATGAGGTTGGGCGAGTGATAATCGCGCAATGTCCATGTCGACTCGGCGTTGACCACATCGCGCAGGACATGCCGCCAGAGATTGGAGAATGTCGCCTTGGCGCCTGATGTCAGGGAGACATGCGCCACATGCGGCGCATACCAGTCCAGCAGCAATTCCACTTCGACGATCAGCGATTCAACGCTGTAGGTAGGAATGTAATAAGTCACATCCGCAGTGACGGGCAGAGACTGCGGCAGGGAAAGCCCATGCAGATGCGCCAGCGCCGCGGCGGCTTCCGCATAGCGCTCAAAGACGATGCCGTTTTCGTCGGTCACGCCTTCCGCGCCGAAATCTTCGAGCACGGCGACGCCGACCTCCCGGTCAAACGCGTAAATTTCCGGCGCCGACAGACCGTGCGCGCGCAGCCCTTCGTCGATCGCGATAAAGGCAGATATGTTCTCGGCAAGATGCGCCAGCGCGCTGTAGGATTTGCCGGCGCGCAACACTGGGCCGTCAGGCCGCGGCGGCGAGATCATCAGGATCGCCGTTTGCCCGTTTTCCTTTTGCAATCTTTCATAGGCGCGCGTCGAGGCGTCGCCCTGCATAGGAATGCGCGCCGCGCCGCTCCAGTCCGAAGCGCCGAGAATGTCGTGAATTGCCCGGACAAGCGCGAGACGCGGCGCAAAACTGCCGGTGCCCGTCAGCGTCACACCGCGATGATCGGCGTCCTGCGCCGGATCGATCGTGAAAGAGATGTCGAGGCGATCGGTCAGAAGATAGGGGCCGGCGCGCTCCGGCCATTCGACAAGCACGAGAGCCCCTTCGGCGGCTTCTTCCCAGCCGAGTTCGGCGAGTTCGTCCGGCTGGGCGATCCGGTAAAGGTCGGCATGAACGATGGGGTAGGCGCCGCCTTCATAAAACTGCATGAGGGTGAAGGTCGGGCTCGGGACCTCCAGAGCAGGATCGCGCAGGAGGTGCCGGATCAGCGCGCGCGCGAAGGTCGTCTTGCCCGCGCCGAGATGCCCCGACAGGGTCAGGAGATCGCCGGATCTGATCCATTTTGCGACCTGTGCAGCGAAAGCGACAGTTGCCGCCTCGTCGGGAAGCTCCAGCCGCCATTGAGCCTGCTGAGCTGGCGTGCGCTGCGCCGGAACCGCCATTTTCTAACCCTTTTCCACGACCGCCACGCGGCCAATGCGAATGCGCAGATTATTCAATGCAGGCATTGTCTCCGCCCGAAAGTCTAGCTGATTTTTGCTGTTTGGGTTTGAAACGAAATGAGCATGGCTTCAAGGGACCGGCAAATCCTGGGTGGTGATGCTTCAGGCCATTCTGGCTTCTCGCATCTTGGCGCCCTGCGCGGGGAAAATGCAGGTGATGGCGCTGCCTTCGCCGGGGGCGGTATCGACGAAGACCTGGCCGCCGTGCAGTTCAACCAGCGAGCGGACAATGGAAAGGCCAAGGCCGATGCCGCGATGCCGCCAGGCTCCGGTGCGGCTGCGGGAGCGGTCGAAAACATGCTCGATGACCTCCTGCGGCAGGCCGGGTCCCTGATCGGTCACCTTGAAGATGATCTGATTGTCATGGCGCAGCGCCGCAAGCGTGACGGTCTCTCCGGGCCTCGAAGCCCCAATCGCATAGGACAGCAGGTTGAAAAGCACCTGTCTGATTCGCTTGCCGTCGGCGACGAATGTGCCGACGTCGTCCATCGCCACGACCTGTAGATGAATGGCTGAATCGGCGAGGCGATCCTGAACGCCTTCCGCAGCGGCATGGATCGTCTCCCGAATATCAACGTCTTCCGGCACGAGTTCGAGAGCATCCGCATCGATGGAGGCGAGATCGAGAATGTCATTGATGATGGCGAGCAACGCCGTCGAGGATCGGGTGACGTAGCCCGCGTATTCGCGCTGCCGCTCGTTCAGCGGGCCGGCCGATCCATCGCTCAACAGTCCGACGAAGCCGATGATATTCGTTAAGGGCGAGCGCAGCTCATAGGAGATGTGATGGACGAAATCGTTGCGCAGCCTCTCCACTTCGACAAGGCCCTGATTGCGTTCCGTCAGCATCCGCTCGACGTTGACGCTTGCCGTTGTGTCTGTGAACGTCAGCAGGGTCGCGCCGTCCGGCAGCGGCTGTGCGGCGCAGTCGAGGACATTGCCATCGCGGCAGGCCATGCGCTGTTCAAAGCCTGTCCGGCGGTCCCGCAGGCCGGTGATGACGCTCCTGATTTCGTCGAATCCGGCATCGTCCGGGTCGAACATCGTGCTGAGAGCGATAACGCCGTCGATGTGCGGCTTGTCGTTGAGCATGGCGGCGTCAAGCTGCAACAGTCTCGCAAAGGCCGGATTGAAGAATTTCAGACGGCCATCCGTGCCGAAGACGGCGACACCTTCTTTCAGCGTGTCGAGCGTTTCGCTCTGGACGCGGCTCAGGGCGTTGAACTGCGATTGCAGGTGGAACCGTTCGGTGACGTCATCGAACAGATAGGTGACGCCGCCCTGCGGATTGGGGGTGATGACGACGCGTAAGGTGCGCCCATCCGGCAGATACCAAACCTGCTCGTTTGTCTCGACCGCCTGATAGGACGCATGCAATGCCTGTCTCCAGGCGCGGAAATCCGCCTGTTCCGGCAGCAGGCCACGAATGCGCAGCGAGTCGAGAATTTCGGAGTCGGTCGGATGCGTGTCCACGAATGCCGGATCGAGCGACCAGAGCTGCCGATAGGCCGCATTGTGAAACATGAGCCGCTTGCGGCGGTCGAACATCGCAACCGATGTCGACAGAAGATCGAGCGTGCGGGCGTGCGCCTGCATCTGCTGATCGAGGTCCACGCGCATCGCCTCGATTGCCGAAACATCGATCGCGATGCCCGCCGAGCCGGTGTCGACCGGCACATCGATAATGTCGGTGATGCGCCTTTGTCCCGCGGTAACGGTTGCTGCGCGCCCGCGCCAGACAGCGCCGTTGCCACGCGCCTGCCGGGCGGCCTCACGGGTCGCACGCTCGAGAAGCTCCGTATTATTCAGAATGACATCGCTGACATCGACGGCTTCAACAGCCCGGACATAAGCCGCACTGACCCAGATCAGCCGCTCGTCGTGATCGCGCATCCATGCGGGAGCTTCGATAGCGTTCAGCATGGCGCGCAGCGCATCAAGTTCCGCAATCGTGGCGACAAGGCGTTCGCGCAGCCGAACCGCTTCCAGCCGATCACCCGAAACGTCGCGGATTCGCATAACGGCGCGGCCGCTGACGGCGCGCCCTTCGATTTCGAGGCGGCGTCCGCCGAGGCTTTCAAGAGCGGTACGAAAGCTCTCGCCCTTTTCCCGCAAGCGATCGATGCAGGCATCGAGTTGCTGCGCTCCCTCGGGCGCAAGCCAGGCGCCGAAGCCGAGCACACGGCGCGAAATAGGAACGTCCGTGACGAGGCTGATATCGCCTTCTATGTCCGGTTCACCGCCCGGGCCATCCCATGCGACAATGATTTGCGGCTCGGCGGCGAGGAAGACTTCGGCGCGATCGACTTTCGCGCGAAGATTGTTGAGCTCGGATACAAGACCGGCCTCGGTCTTGCCCCACTGGTGGCGCTCTCGCAGATGCAGCAAGGCGGTGATCGTCGAAAACAGCACCAGGCCGATGATGAAGGAAAGACCGATGACATCCTGGCTCTGGCGCAGATTGCCGAACAGCGCGCCGGGATCAGGCGTTCGCCCGTAAGCCGAAGCCGTGACAGCGGTAAAACAGAAAATTCCGGTAAGCCATGCTGTCGGATGCAATGCCGCGAGAGTGCTCTTTTTTTGTCGACAGCCGCTTTCCCCGCGCTGCCGCGCCGCGTCTCGCATTCCACCCCCTCGCAGCTCGATGATGCGGTAAAAAAATCATCATTCACATCGAATCGCCAGATCAAAGCGGCGGCCGATATGCGAAAACGCTTTCGGTTGAACCCGGACTCAGACAACTGCCGCGCAATTCCGCGTGGCCGCGGTGGCGCAGGCATGGCCGAGGGCTAATCGGCAAGGCGTCTGCGCCCGCGAATCACGCCAGTCTAAGCCATAGAGGCAATTTTTGGGAAAGTGGTTAACGCTTTGTGACCGCAGACGCAGGTTTCGAGCAAGCCTCGCAAATTGCGAGGCCTGCCTTTTTCCTCAATAACGATACTGGTCGGATTTGAACGGACCATGCTGCGGCACGCCGATATAGGCCGCTTGCTCATCGGAAAGCCTGGTGAGCTTCGCGCCGACCTTGGCGAGATGCAGCGCTGCAACCTTCTCGTCGAGGTGCTTGGGCAAGGTATAGACCTTGCGCTCGTATTGTCCCTGTTTCGTATGCAGTTCGATCTGGGCGAGCGTCTGGTTGGTGAACGAAGCCGACATCACGAATGAGGGGTGGCCGGTCGCATTGCCGAGATTGACGAGCCGGCCTTCGGACAGAAGGATGATCCGCCGGCCGGTCGGAAATTCGATCTCGTCCACCTGAGGCTTGACGTTATGCCACTTGTAGTTGCGCAAACCGGCGACCTGAATTTCGGAATCGAAATGTCCGATATTGCAGACGATGGCGCGGTCCTTCATCGCCCGCATGTGCTCGACGGTGATGACGTCGATATTGCCGGTGCAGGTCACGAAAATGTCGGCGCGCGGCGCGGCGTCTTCCATGGTGACGACTTCATAGCCCTCCATCGCCGCCTGCAACGCGCAGATCGGATCAACTTCGGAGACGATGACCCGGCATCCGGCATTGCGCAGCGACGCGGCTGAGCCTTTGCCGACATCGCCGAAGCCGGCGACCATGGCGACCTTTCCGGCCATCATCACATCGGTGCCGCGGCGAATGCCATCGACGAGGGATTCGCGGCAGCCGTAGAGATTGTCGAACTTCGACTTGGTGACGGAATCATTCACATTGATTGCCGGCCAGAGCAGCTTGCCGTCTTTCTGCATTGCGTAAAGGCGATGCACGCCGGTCGTCGTCTCCTCGCTCACGCCCTTGATCGCCTTGGCGCGGAGGCTATACCAGCCGGGGCTTTCCTTGAGACGGCGCTTGATCGCCGCAAAGAGGATTGTCTCTTCTTCATTCGTGGCCTTGTCGAGAAAGGCCGTGTCGCCAGTTTCCGCACGGGCGCCGAGGTGAATCAGAAGGGTCGCGTCGCCGCCGTCGTCGAGGATGAGATTGGGCGTGCCGCCGTCGCCCCACTCGAAGATCTTGTGGGTATAGTCCCAATAATCGGCCAGGCTTTCGCCCTTGCGCGCGAAGACCGGGATTCCCGCTTCGGCGATCGCCGCCGCGGCATGGTCCTGAGTCGAATAGATATTGCAGGACGCCCAGCGGATGTCCGCGCCAAGCGCCTTGAGGGTCTCGATCAGCACCGCCGTCTGGATGGTCATATGCAGCGAGCCGGCGATGCGGGCACCGGCCAGCGGCTGCTTCGGGCCGTATTCCGCACGGGTCGCCATGAGCCCGGGCATCTCCGTCTCGGCGATGGCGATCTCCTTACGGCCCCAGGGCGCAAGGCCGATATCGGTAATGGCATAATCCGGGGAGGATTTGGTCATGTGTGTCGATGCTCCCGGAGCATTCCGGCAAAGAGACTCCGGCCCTGAATGCTCTTACGTCTGAAAGGAAAACGCCCTTCGAGGGCGAAGGCGCGCGCGAGGCCGCCCGTCTATAGCAGCAGGCCGGACTGGCGGCAATAAAGATATAAACAATTCCTTATGTCAATTTTTGAGTTTTAAGCCGGACGAGTCGGTGGTTCGTCCGGCCGCCCAGATGAGTCGCAAGGGCACCCTGAAACGCAGCATCAGACATTTTGTCGTGGCGGAGCCAAGGATGGCGGCTACCTTGTCGAAATGGGTGACGAGATTGCTGGCGACTCTCGATCGGCGTGCCCAGCGGGGGCGGCTGGAATCGACATCCTTGCAATCCAGCCGGGACAGCAGAATGACGAAATTCCATTTGAGACCGAAGGTCTGCGTAAACCGTTCGATTTTTGTGATGAACTGATCGATCAGCAGCATGCGCGCCAGATCGTTGCTGTCACCGTGCCCCCCGGGCGTATAACAAAGCGTGCGGTTCAACTGCGCGCGGCGCGAGTAAATATTCCCGCCGTGGAAGCGATAGACGAAAAGCGGCTCATCAATCAGAACGCTGCCGCAGAGGCCGCCGATGCCATGCGCGAAATAGAGGTCTGTTCCCGTCCGCAGATGCGCCAGCGCCTCGTTATCGGAAAACAGGGCAAGCGCGTCGCGCCGGTAGCAAAGACCGGAGGTCGCCGACCAGACCCATTTGTTCGACAGTGGCCGCACATAATGGAATTTGCCGGCCACATCCCCCAGTTCGGGGGAGGGCCATGCAGGTTCCCCCGGATGACGGTAAGGGCGCACCAGACGTCGATTCGGACGATGTTTGCGGATGAAACTGTTCGTCGCTTCGCCGGTGCTGACGACGACCTCATCGTCCATGACCTGCAACATGTCGCCGGACGTAAAGCCGATATGGACCCGCGAGGACAGATGCACGAAAATATGCGTTTCTATGCAGCGCGGAAGCAAGGCATCGTCGGCGTCGAGGAAGATCACATACTGGCCAGATGAGGCCGCAAATCCATCGAGCGAGGCGGGTGTCTGCCCATCGTTCGAGGCGCGCAGCAAAACCTTGATGGATTTGTGCTCGGCCTCCAGAGCGGCGATGATTTCCCGGCTGTCATCGGTGGATGCGTTGTCGACGATGATGCACTCGACATGCGGATAGGTCTGGCCGAAGACCGAACTCACGGCCTGCCGCAAAAACCGGCCATAATTGTAATTGATGATGATAACGCTCACCAACGGCAGCGCGACCAAATTGCTCTCCTTCAGATCGACCGCATTGAATGGTGGCGCCCTTCTCCCGTTTACAGGAGAAGGAATGCGCATCGCATCCTGTTTCTGGCGCAAGTGCATTATCTTCCTAGCAGCCTGCGCCTCAAATTCGCAACATTCAGGTGATGGCTCAGGCCGGCTTGCGGCGCTGCTGCCGGGCCATCGGCAGCGAGCGGCAGGCAACATCTGCGATTCAGATGCGAACGATCACCGAAGCCGAACGGCGCGATTTCCTTTGGGCTTGCACGCATTTTGGGCTTCCGCGATGGGCAGGAAACCGCTGGCGGCTATGTCGATAACGGTCCCGATTTCTTCCTGGCTCTCCACGTTTACTTTAAGAAAGCAACGTTCTAAGTAGTCTCCGGGCATTTTGCCGCTCGGCTGTCAGAAGTTCAAGACCGCCTATATGGTAAGTCAGCGAAGGGCTCATGCAAAATCAAACGAATGTCAAGAAATACGGCATGGCGATCATCGCCAATGATCGCGTCTTCGATTGGCTTCTGCCATTCCTTGAAAGTTACAAGGCGACCAACGCCGCGACGCCGCTCTATATCATTCCTTACGACGATAACATGGCGCGCACCCGCAAGGCTGCCGAGGTTTATGGCGCCGAGGTTGTCGATCTGGACAACGGCCAACTGGATGCCCTGGCGCGGCGGCTTTATCCTTTGAATCCCGGCCATCGCCGCCGTCTGCGCAAGCTTCTTGCTCTCGCATTGCCGCTCGACGAAGTCATCTATTTCGATGCCGATATTATTCTTTTGCGCGATTTTTCGCCGCTTTTCGGCATGATCGAGGCTGGCAAGAGAGAATTTATCGTCGCGGCCAAGTGTAATGATTACGTCTATAATGCAAAGCATGCGCAATATGATTACCTGCGCGGCGCCATGCTCTTCAACGACGGCTTCTTTGCAACCTCGCGCGACGTTCTCTCATTGCAGAATTTCTTCGATGTCATCGAGGCGGACGAAAAGGTCTTTCACACCGTTCGTCAGCGCGGCGGTCTCTTTGCGCAACCGCTCACCAATTTCGTCGTGCATCGGCGCGGCTTGAAGCTCGCGACGCTTCCCGATTGCATCGCCGGCGCATCGGGTGAAAGCTACTACAAGGCCGAGGGGGTTACGTTTACCGATGACGGCCCGCTCGATCAGTTTGGCAAACGCATTTATTTCTGTCACTGGCCAGGGATCATCGGCATGCCGGGGCGGCGTGCCTTCGACGGGCTGTGGCACGAGTTCGCGCATCAGGCAGCGGCGCGCATGAAGGAATTTGCCTGATCGCCTTTCTGCGGGTATCGGCTGTGTTTTCCTGATGCGGTGCGCCCCGGCGCGTATTGCGGCCTGGCAGAGTTCAGGCTTTGCCCGGGGGCTGGCGGGAGAAGCCTGACGGCCGTGCGGCCGAGTTGCGGACAAGCGAATGCCCCGGTTACTGTATTTCTACCTGGCCAAGAGGCTGCTTCTTTCTACGCTGGCGATTGAAGCAGGCCTCTGCATTCCTGTCGTCATGACATCGCTTTTCCACTATCTGCCGCCGACCGCGCTGCGGAGTGGATTGCTCATCCCAGCTTTGCTCGGCACGTTTCCGACGGTGACCTACATAGCCTTGCCGATGGCTTTGGGCGTCGCCGTCGCGCTTGAATTCTCCCGGATGGCGTCCGAGGGAATGATTGCGGTTCTCTATTCGCTGCGCCTGTCCGTCTGGTCGATCTGCCTGCCGGCGGTGGTTGTGGCGCTTCTCGCCGTCGGCTGCGGCTACTGGATTTCGTCTTTCGTCGCCCCGACTTATGTGGGCGAAATGCATGACGTGATCTATGTGATCCGCAACTCGCTCGATCATCGCCTGCTCGAGCCGGCGCAGTTCTATACATTCGACTACGGCAAGCGGACCCTGTATTTCAAACGCTGGAAGTCGCGCGACGTCGTCAGCGGCATATTCATCCATCAGTACGACTGGAAGAAAAACGAAGAGCAGATCATCTCCGCACAGGAGGCGGAGTTCCGCCGCAATCCGCATGGCGTTCTGCTGATCATGAGTCATGGAACATTCCAGAGCATGAAGCCGGGCAGCACGGATATGCGCAGCGCCGACTTCGATCAATATGCGATCCAGATCGACATGGAGGGAACAGGGGGGCTGCCCAAACGCAACTGGATCGGCATCTTCGAATATCCTTCGCTCAAGTTCTTCCGGATGATGCCTTCGCCGCGAAACAAGCATGACTTCGCGGAATGGATGAGCGAGGCTGTCAAACGCATCGGCCTGCCGATCATGGCCCTGACGCACACATTATTCGCAATCGGGCTCGTGCTGACTCTGGCGAGCGCGACAGGGCGGGGGTCTGCCACGATGGCGGCCCTTGTCGCTATTCCGATCGTTCACATTGCGATTTTGATAGGCTCGGAAAGCTTGATCAGGCGCGATCCAAGGTTCGTCATCCTGATTGGTCTGGCGATCCTTGCCGAATTCATCGCAGGCATTGTTCTTCTCGCCCGGAAGAATGCCAGATTCGCGATGCCTTCAGGCGCTCCGCCAAGCCTGGTGCAGCACGGGCAGCCCGCTTGAGCCTTGCCTTCTCCCGCAGGCGGACGAGGGTTTATTTACAACTGATCAGACGCAGATCCGGGACGATCTGATCGAACTTCGTGCTTTCGCCCTTGGGATCGATCATGCCGCGATAATTGGCGAGCACTTCTTCCGGGTTGCCTTCCTCGCGGACCAGACCATCTTCGATCCAGATGACGCGATCGCAGAAGGCCTTGAGAGTCGCCGGGTCGTGCGACACGAACAGGATGGTGCCGCGCTCTGCGAAGTCCTGAATATAGTGCAGGCATTTTTGCGCGAAGGCCGCATCGCCGACCGAGAGAGCTTCATCGACGATCAGAATATCCGCATCGACGTGCGCGCAGACGGAAAAGGCGAGACGCGACATCATCCCGCTCGAATACATCTTCATCGGCTGATGGAAGAAATCGCCGATGTCGGCGAAGGCTTCGATCGAATCGAGACGCGATGCGATTTCCTTGCGCTTCAGGCCGAGGATAGCGCCACCGATCATGGCGTTCTCGCTGCCCGTCAGCTCCATGTCGAAGCCGGCGCCGAGCGCAAGAATCGGCGCAATCCGGCCTTTGACGGAGACATTTCCATGCGTGGGCGTGGTGATGCCGCAGATCATTTGCAGCAGCGTCGTCTTGCCGGCGCCATTGCGCCCGACGATGCCGCAGCATTCACCCTTGCGGACTTCGAAACTGATGTCCCGCAAAACCCAATGCGGCTGGTAGAATTTCCGCCAGCGGCCGAACATGATCTGCTTGAGCTGGTCGTTTCTGTGCCGATAAAGCTGAAAAGCCTTACCGACCCCGTCGCAGTTGATCACAACATCAGATGACATCGACGAAGACTGCCTTATATCGCATGAAGAAGCGATAGCTGAATGCGAAGATAAAGAGCGAGACAAGCACCGTCCCCAGGTAAAGATAAAGATCAGGCATGTGGCCGAACAACAGCAGGTCACGCACCATCTGGATATAGTCGCCGATGATGTTGATCTTGAACAGAAGCCGCAGATGCTGCGGTACATCCGAGATGGAATAGAAAATCGGCGTCGCGAACATCATCACCGGCACGATCGACGCCATCAGATGCGTGACGTCGCGAGTGAAGGAGCCCAGCGCCATCAGAAACCAGCTTATGCCCAGCAGAAAAAGGAAAAACGGAATGAAGACGAAGGGCAGGAGCAGGAAGGTCAACGGAATCGAATGCGTCAGCACAAGCTGGAAGACCAGCAGAACCGCGAAGCTGATCGCTGCGTAGACGATGGCGCGGATTGTGGCTGTCCAGGCGAGCGTTTCGCTCGGGAAGATGGATTTCTTGATGAAGGTCGTATGCTCATGCAGGAGCATCGGCGCGCGGTAGGCCAGTTCGCTGAACAGGTTGAAAAGAATCAACCCTGCGAAAATGGATTGCGCATAGCTGAACACGCCATGCTTGGCGGCCGAAGCCGGCACGCCGACAGCGCTGGAGAATATGATTGTATAGACTGTAAGCATGATGAGCGGTCCAAAGATCGCCCACAGCCAGCCCAGCATCGAGCCGCGAAATCGCACCGTCAATTCGCGCCGCACGACGGCCCGGATCAACTCTCTGAAATGCCAAGCCCTTTCCAAGGGTGTCAGCACGAGCATGCAGTTATTAACCCCCGATCAACCAATTCCCGGCAACGTGCGGATGTAGAGCAGTTCACTACAGGCTAGTCAATGTGACCGCCGCCGCGCGAACTGTCCTTCGGGCAAGCCCTGTCGTCTGTGCCGTTGCTGAAAAAGCCCCGTTCGCCAGCCAGCCTATTTGAAAAGCTTATGCCAGAATGTGAGGCTCGCCGCATGCTCAAATGCGCGACCTATGCATAATTGTAATGCGTGACAATTCTGTCTTGAAGTTTGAAGCTCGACCGGCATTTTCCTGTGGCCATGATGCAGCCTGAAGTCAGCCCAGCGGATTCCGCGCAGGCGCTTTCTATCCATGCCTTCGCCGTAAGGATCGGATTGATTAGTCGATTTCGGCAGTCTTGTGGGCATTCAGCGCGCCGGAATAGGTGCAGACGATTTTCACATATTCCATGCCGGGCCGCGGAGCCAAAGCGGTCGACGCCAGCGTCGTCTGACCGATCTTGCCGCACTCGATCTCGCTGGCAACCTGCGGGCCATGCACGACATCAATGGCTGTATCAGGCTGACAGGCCGCATGATCGAGAGCCACCGAGCAGACAAGGATCAGGATGGTGAAAAATCCCATTGGCTTTCTCCCATTTGCTTGCTGAACCAAAGGTCAGCATTGCTGCTAGAGCGGGATGCGAAAAAGTGGATCCGGTTTTTCGCTTAAATCCCGCTCTAATTTATTGGAATCGATCACGTTACATGCGTTCAGGTCGATTCGACCTGAACGCATCGTGATCTAATGTGAGTATCGCTGCATCGCACAACAAGTTGCGCTCGCGGCCGGGTTTGTCTTCAGCCGCCGTGCAAGGCGCGCGAAATCGTCACAGACGGATGGTCGCGAACGCTGCCAACCAGCCGTCAACGCTTTGAAATACTTTGATATACTGTACGAAACGGCAGCCCATTCGCGAGCGGATCAATGATCCCGGCTCCAACGGCGGCAAAAGGCGCTCGACGCAGACTTTGCCATATCTGGCGGCGATTTATAATGCGCCGCAACATGGCGGTAAAGCTTCGCAGGGACCGTCCAGCGGGAGAACTGTCCGGATGGACGAATCAACACGCGCCAATCAAAGTACGCCTCCTGAAAGCGGCTGTAAGCTTGTGGCGCGCCGGTTTGGGAAGTTCTGCTCAGGTTATGCTGCCGGAATGGCGTTTCACGCGTAAAATGGCGCGACACACGATATTGCCAAGACCAACACCTTTCTGTTACCGTACCGGCCGGTCCGGTTAGGAATGGGGACGCTGCGAACGCCGCTTGAGTGGTGTCAGGACGCGAGACGATTCTCCCATCGGCACGGACATGCGCGGGATTTGGCGGTCAGCCCGATGATGTGACCGCCTGCTGCCGGTTTTTCCTTTATGAAGCGCTCTTTCAAACGCAGTTTTCTGTTTGGCGTCGTCTTTTTGCTTCTCGTCGGGCTCGCGGGAGGTCTTGCCTATGTGCAATTCGTCTTCAAGCCCGTAATGGTCAAAAGCTTTCTGAGCAAAGCGCCGCCGCCGGCAAGCGTTGCCGTTACGAAGGCTCGTTCCGACGAATGGGCGCAGATTGTTTCGGCGATCGGCAGCTTCCGCGCCGTGCAGGGCGTCGACGTGGCGCCACAGGTAGGTGGCGTTATCACTGCGATCCATGCCGATTCCGGGCAGGACGTTGCGGCGGGTGCGCCGCTTTTCGACATCGACACCTCGGTTGAGGAAGCTGATCTCAAGAATAATCTTGCGACGTTGAAAAACGCGCAACTGACGCTCGATCGTCAGCAAAAACTCACATTGACCGGCAATACGACCAAGGCCAGCGTCGATTCAGCCGAGGCTGCGCGCGACAGCGCTGCTGCCAGCGTACAGCGTGTGCGGGCCTTGATCGAACAAAAGAAAATCGTTGCGCCTTTTGCGGGACGGCTCGGCATTCGCAAGGTCGATCTCGGCCAGTATGTTTCGCCCGGAACGGCCCTCATTTCCTTGCAGGAACTCGATCCGATTTTCGTCGATTTTCCGGTGCCGGAACAGGCGCTGGCGGAGCTGAAGCCCGGGCAGGAAGTCGATGTCGGCGTCGATACTTTCCCTGGCCGTGTCTTCCGGGGCAAGGTCCAGACGATCGATGCGCGGGTTGATCCGAGCACGCGCAATGTGATGATCCGCGCGGTCTTCGAGAATAAGGACCATGCTCTGCGTCCGGGCATGTTCGCCAATGTCAGCGTCAAAGCCGGCGCGCCGCATTCAGTCGTCACTTTGCCGAAAACAGCAGTTACCTTTTCACTCTATGGCGACGCCGTCTATGTTGTCGTTCCGGCGGATCCGCCCTCTGGTGGCGCTCAAGCCAAGCCGATCGTTGGAGACGTCACCTACAAGGTCGAACGGCGCTTTGTGCGCACTGGCGATTCGCAGGGCGACCGCATAGCGATCCTTTCAGGCGTCAAGCCCGGCGAACTGGTGGTGAGCGAAGGCCAGATCAAGCTGCGTGCCGGCGCGCTGGTTCATATAAATCACAAGGCCGGCCTTGTGCCGCGTTCCGTTCTACCGAGAGAATAGGTTGCCCGTGTCCTTTACAGACATTTTCATACGGCGGCCGGTGCTTTCAACGGTCGTGAGCCTTTTAATTCTGCTCCTCGGCACGCAGGCGGGATTCCGCTTGCAGATCCGGCAGTATCCGGAGCTGTCGTCGACGACGATCACCATTACGACGTCCTATCCGGGCGCCAACGCCGATCTTATCCAGGGCTTCATTACGACTCCCATCGCGCAGGCGGTGGCGAGCACCGAAGGCATTGACACGCTCGTCACCAGTTCGCTGGAGAACACCTCCACGATCACTCTGAACCTGAAACTGAACGCCAATGCGGATCGGGCGGTTGCCGACGTTTTGGCCAAGGTCAATCAAGTCAAATATATTCTCCCGCGCGAAGCGCTCGATCCGGTGGTCGTCAAGCAGACGGGCGACTCGACCGCGCTGCTCTACATGTCCTTCAACTCGAAGGACCTGACGGGATCGCAGATCACCGATTACCTCACCCGTGTCGTACAGCCGCGATTGCAGACGATCGATGGTGTCGCCAATGCGCAGATCCTCGGCGGCCAGACTTTCGCGATGCGCGTCTGGCTCGATCCCAACAAGATGGCGGCGCTTGGCGTCACTCCAAATGACGTGAGCGCAGCGCTGGCGGCAAATAATTTCACCTCCGCCGCAGGGCAGATCAAGAACGATTATACGCAGACGAGCATCAATGCGCTGACTTCGCTCGATTCCGCCAAAGCCTTCGGGCAACTCGTCGTCAAGCAAAGCGGCGACACGCTGATCCGTCTCGGCAATATTTCGAAGATCGAGCTTGGGCCGGAGTCGGTCGATTCGTCGTCTGCCTTCGACGGCCTGAAAGCCGTCTTTATCGGCATCTATCCGACGCCGACCGCCAACCCGCTCGACGTGATCGCCGGCGTGCGCAAGGCTTTTCCGGAATTGCAAAGCCAGTTGCCGGTTGGGCTGCATGCGACCATTGCCTATGATGCGACGGCCTTCATTCGCGCCTCGATCCGCGAAGTCGCCAAGACGCTTGGCGAAGCGGCGATCATCGTCGTTGTCGTCATTTTCCTGTTCCTCGGGAATTTCCGCTCGACGATCATTCCGATCGTCACCATCCCGCTGTCGCTCATCGGCGTGATGAGCCTGCTCATGGCGCTCGGTTATTCGCTCAATCTTCTGACTCTGCTGGCCTTCGTCCTGGCGATCGGGCTTGTCGTCGATGACGCCATCGTTGTGGTCGAAAACATATACCGGCACATAGAAGAGGGGATGACTCCGTTCAATGCGGCGCTGAAAGGCGCGCGCGAGATCACCGGCCCGGTGATTGCGATGACGATCACGCTTGCCGCGGTTTATGCGCCAATCGGTTTCGTCTCCGGTCTCACGGGAGCTCTGTTCCGGGAATTTGCCTTTACGCTTGCAGGGTCCGTCATTGTCTCCGGCTTCATCGCGCTGACTTTGTCGCCGATGATGTGCTCGCGACTTCTGCGGCCGCCGCGAGAGGGTGGCGGCGGCTTTGCGGCCTTCCTCGATCGCAGGTTCGAGGCGCTGCGCGTCTTTTACACGCGCCGTCTGGACAAGACCCTGAACTTTCGTGCGCTGACGGTCCTCATTCTGGTCGGCGTTCTGGTGCTTACAGGCATCATGTTCATGTCGACGCCGAAGGAGCTTGCGCCGACAGAAGATCAGGGCGCCATTTTCGCGCTGGTCAAGGCTCCGCAATATTCGAATCTCGACTACATGGAGCAGATGACGGGCAGCTTCCAGAAGGCTGCGGATACGATCCCGGAGAAAGACCATGTCTTCGTCATCAATGGTTCTGCCGGCGTCCATCAGGGCCTGGCCGGTCTGATCCTCAAGCCATGGGGCGACCGCAAGCGTAATGAAAAACAAATTCTGACGGAGCTTCAGCCGAAGCTCGCCGCTTTGACGGGCGGCACTGTCATCGGCTTTTCGCCGCCATCCTTGCCGGGATCCACTGGCGGTCCGCCGGTGCAGTTCGTGCTGCGCACGATCGGCGGCTACAAGCAGCTTGCCGATGTCATGGCCAAACTGAAGGCGGCAGCGGACAAGAGCGGACTGTTTATCTTCACTGATAGCGACCTGAAGTTCGATACGCCTCAGCTCGAATTCAAGATCGACGCGGACAAGGCCAATAGTCTCGGCATCAATATGCAGACCATAGGCACCTCGCTCGCGACGCTTCTCGGCGGCAATTATGTGAACCGCTTCAATCTCGAGGGGCGCAGCTACGAAGTCATTCCGCAGGTTCCGCGCAAATACCGTGATAATGCCGACTGGCTGACGCGCTATCAGGTGCGCACGGCAAGCGGAAAGCTCGTGCCGCTTTCGACTGTCGCCTCGGTTACGACGAGCGTGCAGCCGAACAGCCTGCCGACGTTCCAGCAGTTGAACTCCGCGACGCTCTCAGGCGTGCCGTTCCCCGGCCGGACGATTGGCGATTGCATCACCTTCCTTCAGCAGAAGGCGAAGGAACTGATGCCAGCCGGCTACACAATGGATTATCAGGGCGAGAGCCGGCAATATGTGCAGGAGGGCAATACGCTCGCCATCACATTCGTCTTTGCGCTGATCGTCATTTTCCTGGTGCTGGCGGCGCAGTTCGAAAGCTTCCGCGATCCCTTCATCATTCTGATTGCTTTGCCGACATCGATGTTCGGCGCCATGCTGCCACTGAATTTGCTTGGTTTCGTCGGCCAGGCGAGCATGAACATCTATTCGGAGATCGGCCTCGTCACCCTGATTGGTCTTATTTCCAAGCACGGCATTCTTATGGTCGAGTTCGCCAACAAGCTACAGGCGACCGAGGGGCTGAGCCGGCGCGCGGCCATCGAGCAGGCTGCCGGCGTGCGTTTGCGTCCGATCCTGATGACCACGGCGGCAATGGTCGTCGCCATGGTTCCGCTGATCATCGCGGAAGGCGCCGGGGCGCAGAGCCGCTTCGCCATCGGCGTCGTGATCGCCTTCGGCATGAGCATCGGCACTCTGTTCACGCTCTTCGTGACGCCCGCGATCTATACGCTTGTGGCGCGCGACCACAGCAAGGGCGCCCACAAGGAGGCGGACGGCCACCCTGCGTCCGATCTGGATGACCGCGCCGCAGCGGAATAGGTGCGTCTTCTGACGCAGTGCAATACGGGGAAGTTCCAGGACATCCTGACGACTGAACTGGCGTTGCCAACGTCAGCCCAGTCACGTTATTCATGCACATTGTCGTTGCGGGCCATTGAACGGGATGGGCGCAGAGGGGGCGGCAGGTTTCGTGGTTTCCCGTGCGCATTCTTTTCACAAATATTGCACTGAACGCGCGGACCGGGACCGAAGTCCTGACGCGTGACCTTGCTGTCGCCATGCGGCGGCGAGGCCATGACTGCGTGATCTATACGCATGCCAAGGGGGCAATCTCCGATTGGCTTGCTGATCATGCGTTTGAGGCGACGGACAGCATCGCCTCGATCACCGGCCCGATCGATGTGATTCATGGCCATCACAACAGTGTGGCCGGCATTGCCGCGATCCGGTTTCCGGGCGTCCCGGCAATCTTTGTCTGCCATGATCTTGAGGCTTGGCACGATGCACCGCCGAAGCTGCCGAATTTCAAACAATTCGTCGCCATCGGCCCTACCTCCGCGCAGAGACTCATGCAGGCAGGCTGGGTTTCTCCAGATCGGATTTCCATCATTCCGAACGGTGTCGATCAGGATCGTTTTCGCCCCGGTCCGCCATTGCCGGAGAAATGCGGCAGGGCGCTCGCCTTTTGCAAAGCGTCCGAAATGGTGAAGCCGATCAAAGACGCGTGCCGCCGCAGGGGTATTGTCGTCGAGTTCGCAGGCTATGGGACGGGTAATCCGCTTGAAGACCCGGCAGCGGCGATGCCGAAATATGATCTGGTTTTCTGCTCCGGTCTTACAGCCCGTGAAGCATTGAGTTGCCGCCGCGCCGTCATCTGCTGCGATAACCGCGGCCTCGGAGGGATGATTTCGGTTCAGCGCTTGAAGGACTGGGGCAACAACCTCGGTCGGAAGGTTCTGACGCAGGCGCTGGATACGAGGAATCTCATCCGGGAGCTCGATCGCTACGACAGTTCCGATGCGACGAGCGCCGCCGGCATGTTCGCGGCGGGCTGTTCCATAACCGATTGCGCAGAGCGCTATGAATCCATCTACCGATTGGCGATGGCGGAAGGCGTCGCGAACCAGGAGGCCACCGCTTCGCCGGACGTTCTGGGATTTATCGAGACCTATTGCCAGAAGCCGGGGAATCCGCGTGTGGCGGCGCCTGAGCGTCATGTACGGCAGGCAGGGGATGCAAAACCCCCGCTGATCGACGGGTAGCAGACGGTTTTTTTTGAGCGTTTGAAGGCGGCCTTTGCAAAATAGGCAGTCCCGTGTCTTCCGTGGCCGCGCTTACTGGCTTATCTAAGCCCCATGACGATAGTTGATCAGGTCGCGCGGCGGCGCACCTTTGCCATTATTTCCCACCCCGACGCGGGCAAGACAACGCTCACCGAGAAGCTGCTGCTGTTCGGCGGCGCCATTCAGCTTGCCGGCGAGGTGCGCGCCAAGGCCAATCGTCGGCAGACCCGCTCCGACTGGATGGGCATCGAACGCGAGCGCGGCATTTCCGTCGTCACCTCGGTGATGACCTTCGAATATGATGGCTGCGTCTATAACCTTCTCGATACGCCCGGCCACGAGGACTTTTCGGAGGACACCTATCGCACGCTGACGGCGGTTGACTCGGCCATCATGGTGATCGACGCGGCGAAGGGCATCGAAGCCCGCACGCGCAAGCTTTTCGAGGTTTGCCGTCTGCGCGACATTCCGATCGTCACCTTCATCAACAAGCTCGATCGTGAGACGCGCGATCCCTTCGATCTTCTCGACGAGATCGAGAAGACTCTGGCGCTCGATGTCGCGCCCGTCACCTGGCCGCTCGGCCGCGGCCGCGATTTCGCAGGCACCTATGATTTGCGCAATAATCTCGTGCGGCGCGTCGACTCGGATGCCGCGCCGACGAGCGTGCAAGGTCCTGACGATCCTTTCATCGAAGGCCTTCTGCCCGCCGATGTCTTCGCCGAGACGTGCGAGCAGATCGAACTGGCGCGCAATGCGTTAAAGCCTTTTGATCGTCAGGCATTTCTCGAAGGCTATCTGACGCCGGTTTTCTTCGGCAGCGCGTTGCGGAATTTCGGCGTCCGCGATCTGATCGATGCGCTTGGCCAATTCGCGCCGCAGCCGCATGGACTTGAAACGGCTTCGCGCAAGGTGGAGGCGGATGAACCGAAGCTCACCGGCTTCGTCTTCAAGATCCAGGCGAACATGGACCCGAACCATCGCGACCGCATTGCCTTTCTGCGGATCTGCTCAGGCAAGCTTTCGCGCGGCATGAAGGTCAAGCTCGTGCGCACCGCCAAGAATATGGCGCTGAACACGCCGCAGTTTTTCTTCGCTCAGGACAGGCAGTTGGCCGAGGAAGCGTTTGCCGGCGATGTCGTCGGCATTCCAAACCATGGCACCTTGCGGATTGGCGACACATTGACCGAAGGTGAGGATCTTGTCTTTCGCGGCGTGCCGAGTTTCGCACCGGAGATTCTTCGGCGCGTGAAGATCGGCGATGCGATGAAGGCGAAGAAATTGCGCGAGGCCTTGCAGCAGATGGCGGAGGAGGGCGTCGTTCAACTGTTTTTGCCGAACGACGGTTCAAACGCTATGGTCGGCGTGGTCGGCGCATTGCAGCTTGATGTCCTTTCGCAGCGGCTTGCCGCCGAATATGGGCTTGACGCAACCTTCGAGAGTTCGCGGTTCGAGCTTGCGCGCTGGGTCGAGGCGGAGAGCGCGGCGGAACTCGAGAAATTTGCCCGCGCCTATCCGAGTTCGATGGCGCTCGATCTGGATCATGCGCCCGTGTTTCTCGCAGCATCAGCGTGGGAATTACGTTACGAGCAGGAGAAATGGCCGCAGATCAGGTTTTCGGATGTGAAGGATTATCAGAAATCCGCTGCGTGACTTATCGGCCGGTTTGATGAGACAGGTTCGAGGATGATCTATCTTGATACCGCGGCTTTTGAAGCGGCGCAGGTCGATCAGAAACCGTTTCCGCATCTGCTCGTAGAGAATTTCATCTCAGGTGAAAACGTTGCGCGGATCGCGGCGGATTTTCCGTATCTGCCGGGGCCTGGCGCTTTTCCGCCGCGGGCTCTGCGCTTGAGAGCACATTTTGCATCTTTGATCGATGAGCTTTGTGCGCCTTGGCTGCGGCAGGCCGTCGAACAAAAATTCCAGCTTGATCTCGCCGGACGCCCGCTCATCTGGACAGCGCGCGGCTTCGTTCGTGAGCGCGACGGCGCGGTCCATACCGATACGCGCTCGAAAGTCGTAACCTTGCTTCTCTATCTGAATGAGGGATGGACGGGCGCGGGGGGGCGTCTGCGTTTGTTGCGTTCGCGCGAGAGCCTCGACGATCCCGATGTCGAAGTAGCGCCGGAAGGCGGGACCTTGCTGGTGTTTCCGCGTAGCGATAATTCCTGGCATGGGCATCTGCCACATGCCGGGCAAAGACGCGCAATCCAGCTTAATTTCATGCAGGATGTGAAGGTAGCAAGGCGCGAACAGGCGCGGCACTTGCTTTCGGCGCGCGCAAAACAATGCGCCGCTTCGTTGCGCATTATAAAGGCCAAATAAAAAGCCCCGGCATGGCCGGGGCTTTTCTGTCTTTCGGGCAATTTCACTGCGAGGGAGGAGGAGTCCCGGGCGAAGGAAATTGCCGCCTGTTTTACAGTCCGAAGTAAGCCGTGTCGTTGTTATGGGCGGCAAGCTCGGCGCTGTAGTCGAGGAACGCCAGGAACCGCTCAAGAAGGCTGTGGGAGGGGTGGAGGGCAAGGGAAGCGCTCTTGGTCATTGTTCTTATCCGAAAGGTTTGATGAGCAGGATGGACCGTGGGAGGAGGATCTATCCTTTGACAGGGGCTAATATGGCATACCAGATACCAATGAGAAGCGTTGATTTAACATAGGTCATCTGCGTTTTTTGCAATGCAATATGTCAATATTGCGATGCGAGCGTCCATAATAATTCTAAACTGAGATCGCCTGTCCGGCAGAATGGCTCCGATTTTGCTCGCACAAACAAAACGGCCGCCGTTACCGGCGGCCGTTTCTCAGAAAGCGTTTGGGAATCAGGCTTATTCAGCAGCCTGCTTGATGACAGGCTCCAGCGCGCCGGAATCGCGGATTTCGGTGAGCTCCTGCTCGTTGTAGCCGAGCACCTTCGTCAGGATTTCGTCGGTATGCTCGCCGAGCAGCGGTGAACGCCGGACTTCGCTCTTGCTGTCGGACAGCTTGATCGGGTTTCCGACAGTCAGATAGGAGCCGCGGACCGGGTGATCGACCTCGACCACCGTTCCCGTTGCGCGCAGCGACTGGTCTTCGGCAATTTCCTTCATCGACAGGATGGGTCCGCAAGGAATGTCGAGCGGGTTGCAGATGCTCATAACCTCGAACTTGGTCTTGGTCTTGGTCCATTCCTCAATCGTATTGAAGATGGAACTCAGCTTGTTGAGGCGCGCATCGGCCTTGGCGTATTCCGGATCGGTGGCCCATTCCGGCTTGCCGATGACCTGGCAGATCTTCGGCCATACGGGAGCTTGCGTGATGAAATAGATATAGGCGTTGGGATCCGTCTCCCAGCCTTTGCACTTCAGGATCCAGCCGGGCTGACCGCCGCCCGAGGCATTGCCGGCGCGCGGCGTCGCCTCGCCAAATGGCTTGCCTTCGCCGAACTGCGGATACTCCTTCAACGGGCCATGCGAGAGGCGCTGCTGATCGCGCAGCTTGACGCGGCACAGGTTCAGGACGCTGTCCTGCATGGCCACGGAAACCTTCTGGCCACGGCCCGAGTGGGTGCGGTGATAAAGCGCCGTGACAATGCCGAGGGCTAGATGAAGGCCCGTGCCGGAGTCGCCAATCTGCGCGCCGGTCACTGTCGGCGGTCCATCGCTGAAGCCGGTGGTCGAGGCCGAGCCGCCGACGCATTGCGCAACGTTTTCATAGACCTTGCAATCGGCGAACGGGCCGGGGCCGAAGCCCTTGATCGAGGCAACGATCATGCGCGGATTGAGCGACTGGATCCTGTTCCAGTCGAAGCCCATACGGTCAAGGACGCCGGGCGCAAAATTCTCCACGAGGACATCGCAGCTCTTGATCAGAGCCTCAAGAACCTCTTTGCCCTTCGGGTTCTTGGTGTCGAGCGTGATCGAACGCTTGTTGTGGTTCAGCATCGTGAAATAGAGGCTGTCGGCATCCGGCACGTCGCGCAACTGACTGCGTGTGACATCGCCGCCGCCCGGACGTTCCACCTTGATCACGTCGGCGCCGAACCACGCCAGTAACTGCGTGCATGTAGGACCGGATTGCACATGCGTGAAATCCAGAATCCGCACCCCCTCTAATGCCTTATCCATTCGATTGCTCCACTCCTCGTCCTGACGGTTTCCTCGATTTTCAGCTTCGCTCAGCGAACGCAATCGGTCGCCATTAAGCTCTGTTTGCAAGCCCCGGTGATCTGGCCGGGGACGCGCCGGTAAGGCCACGCGGGGCGTAGAGCTTCTCAGTTTTGGCGCACGAAATCCCGGTATTCTTTATACATCGTTTGCGCCGTTGGCCTAGAGGCATTGCCACGACAAATCGCCCGGGTAAAGATTCCCGTTCGGCATCGTCACCGGTTGCCCCGTGCATCCATTTAGCGTGCGCTCTTTTGTGGCATGCCAAATGCCAAACTGTCAAGGAATCTTTGACGGCTTTGCCCAAGCTGGAAACCATCGGGCCTATCCTGCCTGGACGGCATCTCTCCTCTTGACAAACCCCAAGGCAGGTATGCCACATACCACAATGGGGTCGTCCCGTGAAACCGGCTCAGGTGGCGTAGTCCGCGGGCCGCGAGTCTCGTTGCAGATATGGACTGGAGGAAACGATGACGCAGTTGGCAAAAGTAGAAAGCAACGCGGTCTCCGGCGACCGGAAGACTGTGGTGCGTTCGATTATTGATAAAGTGAAAGCGGACGGGCGCGACGCGCTGACAGCGCCGGAAGGCAAACTCGTCTGCGATGCCTATGGGATTCCCGTTCCGAAGGAAGGCGTGGTGACCTCGGCGGCGGATGCGGCCAAACTCGCGAGCTCGATGGGCTTTCCGGTGGTGATGAAGATCGTCTCGCCGGACATTCTCCACAAGACGGAAGCTGGCGGTGTGGTCGTCGGCGTCAGCGACGCCGATGCGGCCCGCGCGGCCTATGACAAAATTCTCTCCAATGCCAAGGCCTATAAGGCTAATGCAAAGATCGACGGCGTCCAGATTCAGCAGATGCTGACCGGCGGCCAGGAAGTCATCATCGGCACAGTCACCGATACGAGCTTCGGCAAGCTTGTCGCTTTCGGTCTCGGCGGCGTGCTCGTTGAAGTCCTGAAGGACATTACCTTCCGTCTCGCGCCGGCGACCAAGGCGGATGCTCTTTCCATGCTCGACGGCATCAAAGCGGCAGAGATGCTGAAGGGCGTGCGCGGCGGCGATCCGGCCGATCGCGATGCACTTGCCGACATCATCGTGAATGTCTCCCAGCTCGTCAGTGATTTTCCAGAGATTGGCGAACTCGATCTCAATCCTGTCTTCGCGACCAAGAAGGGCGCGACCGCAGCGGATGTCCGCATCGTTCTCGATTTCACCGCGAAGCCGCAGCGCCGGCGCTATACGCAGGAAGAAATCGTCCAGCAGATGAACCGCATTATGAAGCCCAAGTCGATCGCAGTGATCGGCGCTTCGGCGGAGAAGGGCAAGATCGGCAATTCCGTGATGAGAAACCTCATCGACGGCGGCTATAAGGGCAAAATTTATCCGATCCATCCGAAGGCGGATGAAATTATGGGCCTCAAGGCCTACAAGTCCGTCAAGGACGTTCCTGGCGACATCGATATCGCGGTCTTCGCCATTCCGGCGAACTTCGTCGCCAAGGTTCTGGTCGAGTGCGGCGAGAAGAAGATCACTGGCGCGGTTCTGATCCCGTCGGGATTTGCGGAAGCCGACAATGCAGAAGGCCAGAGAGAAGTTCAGGAGATCGGCGCGAAATACGGCATCCGCCTGATGGGGCCGAACATCTACGGCTTCTATTACACCTGGGAGAATCTCTGCGCGACCTTCTGCACGGCTTTCGATGTGAGGGGGCATGCCGCTCTCTCCTCCCAGTCGGGCGGCATCGGCATGGCGATCATCGGCTTCTCGCGCTCGACCAAGATGGGCGTCTCTGCCATCGTCGGCCTCGGCAACAAGGCCGATCTCGACGAGAGCGATCTGCTCACCTTCTTTGAGCAGGACGACAACACCCACATCATCGCGCAACATTGCGAAGACCTGAAGGATGGGCGTGGTTTCGCCGAAGTCGCCAAGCGCGTTTCAAAGAAGAAGCCCGTCGTCGTATTGAAGGCGGGCCGTACCGCGGCCGGGGCCAAAGCTGCGAGTTCGCATACCGGTGCGCTCGCCGGCAACGACCGGATCTATGAGGATGTGTTCGCACAGGCTGGCGTTATCCGCGCCCGCTCCTTGCGCGAGATGCTCGATTTTGCGCGTGGCGTACCGAAGCTGCCGACGCCGAAGGGCGAGAACGTTCTGATCATCACTGGCGCAGGTGGTTCTGGCGTGTTGCTTTCCGACGCTTGCATCGACAATGGCCTCAAGCTGATGACGATGCCGCCGGATCTCGACGCCGCGTTCCGCAAGTTCATTCCGCCGTTTGGGGCTTCTGGAAATCCAGTTGATATCACTGGCGGCGAGCCGCCGGTCACATACCAGAACACAATCCGCCTCGGCCTTTCGGATGACCGTATCCACGCGCTCATCCTCGGCTACTGGCATACGATCATTACGCCGCCGATGGTCTTCGCGCGCAACGTGGTGGAAGTGGTCGAGGAGATGAAAGCGAAAGGCATCGAGAAGCCGATCGTCGTTTCACTCGCGGGTGACGTCGAGGTTGAAGAGGCGGACGAATACCTCTACGCGCACGGCATCCCGGCCTATTCCTATTCGACGGAATTGCCGGTCGCGGTTCTCGGCGCGAAATATAAATGGGCTCGCGGCGCGGGACTCATCTGAGCAGACGTTCGGCGCGCATCTGCTTCTGGCGGATGCGCGCGGTTTCTGCTTCTGGGAATATTCATGCCGGCTCTGGCTAACACCAGGGCCGGTTTTGTTTTGAGCGTCGTTGGAGAATGCGAACTGGAGGTTCGCGGTCCGGAACTCGCGCTCTGGCCCCGTACTGCCGCAGCCTATTGAGTAATGCGACGAGACTCAGGGGATGAGACTATTTTTTTTCTGCGCTCGCAATGGCAGGAAATGCCTGCGATGACGAAGCAGCGTAATAGCGAGGAGCAAAGAGACAATCCAACCCATAAAGACCTGAATGGATTGGATTGCTTCGCCTTCGGCTCCAATGACGGGAAGTGCTCTCAGCGCAATCGGCACGTCATGCGCGGACTTGATCTGCGCATCCAGGCACAATCGATTTTCAAAGAGTCTGGATGGCTGGCAAACCCGGCCATGACGAAAGGTGTAGCCACCTCAAAGCCGTGCGATCAGTGTCGTCTCGAAGACCAGCCCTATCGGCCCAGCATTTGCTCATCGCAAAAAAAAGCGGCGGGACACATGCCCCGCCGGAAGGTTCGCTTCAGAGGTTATTGGAGAGACTATCTGGTGACCACGCTCTGCGGGTTGAGGTTGCCGATGTTGCCGCTCTCGGTACCAACTGCGGGATCTATGACGACGTTGATGATGGTGGGCTTGCCCGAGTCCATCGCGTCGTTGACCGCGCGGCTCAGTTCGTCGGGCGTCGTCACATGGGCGCCGGCTCCGCCGAAGGCTTCCATCATCTTGTTGTAGCGTGCATCCTTGATGAAGACCATCGGCGCGAGGTCCGAACCACCAGTGGGGTTGACGTCCGTGCCGCGATAGATGCCGTTGTTATTGAAGATGACGATGCAGACAGGCAGATTGTAACGGCAGATCGTTTCGATCTCCATGCCGGAGAAGCCGAAGGCGCTGTCGCCTTCGATGGCCAGCACCGGCTTGCCGGTTTCGACTGCCGCTCCGATAGCGAAGCCCATGCCGATGCCCATGACGCCCCAGGTTCCGACATCGAGGCGTTTGCGCGGCTGATAAATGTCGATCACGCTGCGCGCCATATCGAGCGTATTGGCGCCCTCGTTGACGAGCACTGTGTCAGGCCGCTCCTTGATCACCTTGCGCAGCACGCCGAGCGCGCTGTGGAAATCCATCGGCGACGGGTTCTTTGCGAGTTTCGATGACATCTTGGCAAGGTTTGCTTCCTTGCGCGCGTTAACGGTGTCGATCCAGGCCGCGGGGGCTTTCTGCCAGTCCTTCATGCCGGCAAGAAGCGCGGACACGCAGGAGCCAACATCGCCGACCAGCGGCGCTGCGATCCCCACATTGCTGTCCATTTCCCTGGGTTCGATATCGATCTGGATGAACTTCTGGCTTCCGGTCTCGCCCCAGGTCTTGCCTTTGCCATGCGCCAGAAGCCAGTTGAGGCGCGCGCCGATCAGCATCACCACATCGGCTTGCTTCAGCACCAGCGAGCGCGCAGCCGACGCAGACTGCGGATGCGTGTCGGGCAGCAGGCCCTTGGCCATGCTCATCGGCAGATAAGGAATGCCGGTCTTTTCAATCAGGGTGCGGATTTCGTCATCGGCCTGAGCATAGGCGGCGCCCTTGCCGAGAATGATCAGGGGGCGCTTGGCAGACTTCAGAATATCGAGCGCGCGTTCGATGGCGGCCGGAGACGGGAACTGCGCGGGCGCTGCCTCAACGACCTTGACGAGCGATTTGGCGCCCGCCTCTGCATCCATGACCTGTCCCAGCAGCTTGGCCGGCAGATCGAGATAGACGCCGCCCGGGCGGCCGGAAACGGCCGTGCGGATCGCGCGCGCCAGGCCGATGCCGATGTCTTGGGCATGCAGCACGCGGTAGGCTGCCTTGCAGAGCGGCTTGGCGATGGCCATCTGGTCCATCTCCTCATAGTCGCCCTGCTGCAAATCGACGATCTCGCGCTCCGAAGAGCCGCTGATCAGGATCATGGGGAAGCAGTTGGTCGTGGCGTTCGCCAGCGCCGTCAGGCCATTGAGAAAGCCGGGCGCTGAAACCGTGAGGCAGATGCCGGGCTTCTTCGTCAGGAAACCGGCGATCGCCGCGGCGTTGCCGGCATTCTGCTCGTGCCGGCACGAAATGACGCGAATGCCTTCGCCCTGGGCCATACGGGCCAGATCGGAGACCGGGATACCGGGCACGCCATAGATCGTTTTGATGTCGTTGAGCTTGAGTGCGTCAAGGACAAGATGGAAACCATCAGTCAGCTTCTGCGATGCGTCCGCTTCGGCAGACTTTCCGTCATGTCGTTCCGCGGCAACGGTCAACGTGGCCGATTGTTTCGCATTCAACGCATCATTTGCTGTGGTGGTCTTTTCCCGTTTGGCCACATGATCCAGCATGCTTTTCTCCCTAGTGTCATCCAGGGACCGATGTTCTCACTCGAACAGTTCGTTCCCATGTTCTTCAATAAAACTCGCAAGGCCGAGCGTATGATCACGCGACAGTCTTGCTGCGAGTTCGGTATCGCGTTTTTCCATCGCGGTGATGATGGCGAGATGATCTTCGATCGAACGCTGTGCGCGGTCATTCTTGCCGATGGTCATCTGCCGGATGCCGCGGACGTGCAGCAGCAGATTATCGGTCATGTCGCAGAGGACCTGCGAACCGCTCATGCGAATGATCGCCTGATGGAATGTGATGTTGGCGGAAGAATATTCCCCGAGGTGCTCGGTCGGCATGTAAGCCGCGCTGAACTCCTTGAAGATCTGCCGCAAGGAGGCGACATCGGAATCCGGATCGAGCGTGATCATCCGAACCGCCATGCTTTCAAGCGCAGCCCATGCCGTCACCATTTCGATGATTTCGCGCTTGGTCTTGCGCACGACGAGAATACCGCGGCGCGGAACAGTTCGCAGGAAGCCATCCTGTTCGAGCATCGCGACGGCTTCGCGGATCGGCGTGCGGCTCACGCCAAGGCGATCCGACAATTCACGCTCATCGAGCATCACAGGATCCGGAGCTGAATAAACATCCATCTTGATGATGGCTTCCTTCAGCGCCGTATAAACTTTGCTCTTGAAACTCTCTTCCGTGCGAATGCGCGGAAACAGCTCATCGTTCGCCGCATCGAGCGAGCGCTTTGAAGAAGCTGTTGGACGTGAGTTCGGCAGAGTTGTCATAGGTCCCACCTCTCGTGAAAGATTGGCATACCAGATGCCACAAGTCAACAATTAATGCGCTTGACATCCGTCGTTATTGGTATACGGTATGCCATACAAACGGCATAGGCGTCCCAAATTGGGCATAACTGTCTCGCGGTCGCCCAGCAATATGACAGAACGTCTGGTGGCCAAATTTTGGCGCCTTTGACCCTCGTACAGTTCGATAAGGGGTCAAAAAAGGGGTTTTTGGCGTTTTGAACTGTGTTTCTTGGGTGTCTTGTCCGCGGCTGGGTCCGGGCACCCCCTTCAGCGCCGCTCGTTCCCGTACGAGCGGCGCTTGCTTTTTGCGCCCTTTGCGGAAGCCTGGCCTCTCTCAGAGGCGGAAGGTCATGTCGCCCCGGCTCGTCAGGGAGTCATTCAGTTCGTGCTCCGTCGAGTCGAACCACTCGTGGCAGGTGTAACGCTCGATCACGTCTTCTTCCTGCGTCTCCCATGTCGGTATGTAAGTACGCGCCAGCCAACGCAAAAAGCGCCATCGTTTTGGCCTGGCCTCGTCATCGTGCCCATGCCGAAAATCCATCGCGGGGAATGTCATTTCGACCTCCAACGCTCTCCCGGCTCAGTCGCCACTCTAAGCGGTGGCGTAGAGAAATTTCCGTGCGCTGGCGCACATCCCGGGAAAGTTTCGCTGGGTTGAGCACCAGGCTTGCGCTCGCGTTCATCTGGCCGGGTTCACGAAAAGCGAAAAGGCTCTTATGAAAGCGGGCGCGCTATCCAAATAACTGTGGAGAGATGGGAATGGTTCTGCCGGCAATGATGCGTCAGGTCTTTTTCGACGGGACAGGCGGACCTGAGGTCATTCGAATCGGCGAAGCTCCAGTTCCGGCGCCCGGCCCCGGCAAGGTTCTGATTGAGGTCGTTGCCGCGGGCGTCAACCGCCCGGACTGCATCCAGCGCGCCGGCAATTATCCGCCGCCAGCCGGTGAGTCGAACATTCCCGGCATGGAAGTCTCCGGCCGCGTTGCAGCCGTTGGCGAGGGTGTTTCTCAGCTCAAGCAGGGCGATGCGGTCTGTGCGCTCCTGGGCTCAGGCGGCTATGCCGAATACGCGATTGCGGATGTGCCGCTCTGCCTGCCGGTGCCGGAAGGGCTCAGCATTGCCGAGGCGGGCGGCCTGCCGGAAACCTTCTTCACTGTTTACGATAACGTCTTTACCCGCGGCAGGCTGAAA
>SCSF01000041.1 GCA_004298435.1 Beijerinckiaceae bacterium | reverse complement strand
GGCGAAATCATGCGCCTTCTGCACATAGGCCCTGAACTTCGTGCCTTCTCTGGCGCGCTCCGCGAGAAAGGACGAGGCGACGCCATGGCGCAGACGCTCGCCGATGTTATAGCGCACATGATCGACAGTGAGGCTGACGCGGCCGGGCGTCACTTTCGGCGATGACGAAATGGAATAGAGCCGCGGCTGCAAGGCATCGAGACACTCGATCAAAGCTTCCGGATCGGGGCGGACACCGGGAAATTTTTCGAAGGCGCCGAGCACATCCAGATGCGCCGCGTCGCCGTCGGGATCTTCGCCTAGCGCGAGCTGCTTGGCCTTCTGCCGCCGGTCGCCGCCTGTGATGTAGGAAAGAAGCTGAAAGAGCGCATCCGGCGCGGAATTCAGCGCGACATCGCTCAACAATACATCACGCAAGGATCGATCGAGGATCGGGAAATCCGCCGGTGCGCGAATCTCTGCGAGCAGCGCATCGACGAGCGCCGGATCGTTTTCGGGATAGATGCCGAAACTGTCACCGACAGCATAATCGAGCCCGCTTCCCTCAAGATCGAACTCGATGTGGTAGGCGGATTTTTCCGAACCCTCTTTGGTAAGCTTGCGGCGTGACAGAAAAGTCACCTCCACGGGTGTTTCGCGCGCATAGCCGAGAGGTTTTGGAGCCGGTGCATGCGCTTTTGCCGGAATCATTGTGGATGTTGCTGGCTCTGCTTTTGCCGGCGGAGCAGAAGTCTCCTCGACAAGCGTTTTGATTGCCCGCAACGTCGTTTTTGCGCCGGGGACACAAAGGTTGAGGCGCTTCTCCGAGCCGTTCGCAATCGCATCCGCGTAGGTTTCGCAGACATAGCCGCACTGGCCGCAGTCCTGCTGTGCCATCGCAGCCATGAGCCTTCGCCGCAGCGGACGCCCTTCTGCGAGGTTCATGCGATCCTCAAGAGACATCGAAGGGTCGTGCCAGGGCGCGCCGTCATCCGCATCCGCGTTGCCTTGCGGTTCCAATCCTTCCGGCGGAGCCAGATCGCCAGACTGTGTCAGCGCAGCGAGAGCATCCGGCGGAATCGGCATCGGCGTTCCGGCGCCGGGCGCAAAGATCCCGACGAAAAAGCCGTTCAGCCAGGCGCGCTGTTCCGCCGTGAAGGGCGCGCTCTCGGGCAGCAGCGGAACCACTGCGGGGGGCGGAGCGGAAAAGCTCATGCTCTGATCTCCTCGGCGTTCTGCACATTTGATTCGACGGCATCGATGAGCTGACGCAGCCCCGGAATCGGGTGCCGCTCAGTGAATTGATGAAAATTTTCGGAGGTATCGGCGCGATGGGCGAGATAGGCCTTGAGCATCCGCTCGATCAGCAGCGGCGCATTTTCCGCTTTGACGTCGCGATAGAGTTCGCGCCCGATAGCGGCGTCCAATCCGAAACCGCCGCCGACGAAGACGTGATAGCCATCGACCGTATCGCCGTCATCATTGATGCTGACGCGCGCGCCTATGAGGCCGATGTCGCCGATATAGTGCTGGGCGCAGGAGTGATGGCAGCCTGTCAGGTGAATGTTGATTGGCTGATCGAGCCTGACGCGGCTTGCGCACCAGGCGGCGATCTGTTCCGCATCGCCTTTCGTATCTGCGGCGGCAAATTTGCAGCCGCGCGATCCTGTGCAGGCGACAAGCCCGGCGCGTATGCTCGACGCCTTCCAGTCGAGGCCACAGGCTTCGATCCGCTCCTGCGCTTCGCGCAAGCGTTCGTCCGATATGCCGGAGATCAGCAGATTCTGCCAGACGGTCAGGCGAATATCGCCGTCGCCACACTCATGCGCGATAGCCGCGAGTTCGCGCATTTGCGCCGTCGTCAGTTTTCCGACAGGCAGAACGACGCCAAGGTAGAAGAAACCCTCCTGCTTCTGACGATGGGCGCCGACATGCGCCTGGCGGTGCTGTGCGGGGCGGGGCGCGATGAAGCTTTTGTCGATACGGGTCAGGCCATATCCAAGCTTGCTTTCGACGGCGGCAAGGAATTTCTCGAAGCCCCAGCTATCGAGAAGATATTTGAGCCTCGCCTTGTTGCGATCTGTGCGGTCGCCGTTTTCGATGAAGACGCGGACAATGGCGTCGGCCACCTTTGTCGATTCGTCCGGTCTGATCATGACGCCCGTGTCGCTGGCGAAATCCTTGTGGCCGGTGATGCCGCCAAGGATCAGGCGGAAACAACAACCCGGCGGAATGCTGGCCCCGGCGCGCACTTCGACGGCCTGAAAGCCGATGTCATTGGTGTCTTCGAGCGTCGGAATCGCGCCACCGCCATCGAAGGCGACGTTGAACTTGCGCGGCAGCCCGCTCAACGAGCGGTCGTTCAGAACATGAAAATGCCAGGAGCGCGCGAAGCTGCGCGTATCGAGCAAGGCCTGCCTGTCGATGCCGGCTGTCGCGTCCCCCGTGACATTGCGAATGTTGTCGGCTCCGGAGCCGCGCGAACAAAGGCCGAGATCCTGAATCGCTTCAACCACATGCGTGGCATGCTCGGCAGCAATTTCGCGGATTTGCAGATTGGCGCGGGTGGTTGCATGCGCGTAGCCGCCGCCATAACGGTCGGCGACATCGGCAAGGCCGGAGAACTGCCAGTGAGACAGGATGCCGTTCGGAATGCGCAGCCGGCACATATAGGCGTTTTGCGCCGGCGCGACGTAAAACAGGCCGAAATAGCGCCAGCGGAAATTATCCGACGGTTTGGGAAACTCATTGCGCAGAGCCTGATCCTCAAGCCGTGCATAAGCGTCGAAAGGGTGTTCCTCGCGCTTCCATTTTTCAGGGTCCGACAGCTTTTTGCCGGCTGCCTCGGTGCGCGCCATTGCCGCAAGATGAATGGCATCCGGCCCGCCCGCCGGGTTCATCGAGGAAGCCGGCGGCGCTGCGGCCCCGGAGGGCTTGGAGGCCGCAGCGCCGCGCCCGGCCCGCGCGATTTGCAGGCCGGAAGCGAGTCCCTCGAGATAGCGTTTCTGCTCGGGCGTAAAATCGCCGTTCATGCCATTCCTCATTGGCGGGCCATCTGGCCAATTGCCCAGCCTCAGCCAAAGGCTGCGGCGAGCGAACCCTGAGGAGGAAAGCAAGAAACAGGCCGGGCCTTACGGCGCGATTGGAGCAGCCTACGTTTCGGCTTGATCCTTCGCGCCAAATCGGGCATATGGCCGGTTCCGGTGTGCATTGAGGCGTCTATTCAGCTTGGCTTGCCGAGCTGGCGCGTCTGCTGCGGTTTTTAAGGGTTTGCTGCGCCTGGCGCGCACTCTGAAAACTGTCCGGTCGAAATTCAAAAAGGGTCGCCCAATGAAAATCCGTAATTCACTCAAGTCGCTACGCGGGCGGCACCGCAATAACCAGTTGGTGCGCCGCAAGGGCCGCGTCTACATCATCAACAAGGTGCAGAAGCGCTATAAGGCGCGGCAGGGATAGGATCTTCGCCGCTTCCGGCCCGCGCCCCAAGTTCGACTGCCTTGCGGCCTTAAAGGCTCTGAAGGCATGATAGCATGAGATCTCCGGATCGCATGCGAATGAGCCGGGTGGAGGAGGCCGATGGTCATGCGGTCGCACTTTCTTCTTGCATCGATGCTCGTTGGCGTTGCGGCTTGGCCAGGTGCGCTGCTGGCGCCCGGTAGCGCCCTTGCGGCCGGTGCGCGAAACAGCAGCGGCTGGAGCGATGAGGATGCCCCGCGGCACCCGCGTGGGACGATCCTGCAATTTCCGGGCATGCCGCCGATCCAGGTCACGCCAGATGGCCGCATCTACAATGAGCAGGGTTTCGCCAGGCCCCGGAGCCTCGCGCCTCACCGGCCCCTGAAACCGAGTCTTTCGCCCGAGCAGCAGGCCAAGGCCGCGAAAGCCGAGCGGCTGAAGCGCGCCATGCAGCCGCAGAAAACCCATGCTGAAATCCGGGCTGAACTGCTCGACGCCCTGTTCAAGCGGCTCGGCAAGGCTTCCAGCGCCGACGAGGCCGACGGCATCGCCGTTGCAATCGACCGTATCTGGTCGAGATCCGATTCGGCGACTGCCGATCTGCTGATGCACCGCGGGTTGGAGGCGATGCAGGGTAGGCATCTGCCTCTGGCATTGTCGTTTTTCGACAGGCTCGTAGCTCTGCATCCGAATTGGGCCGAGGCCTGGCAGAAGCGAGCCACCACGCGGCTTCTTGGCGGCGATCTCAAGGGTGCTGCTGCCGATATGCGTCAGGTCATCAAGCTCGAGCCGCGGCAGTTTCCGGCGCTCGCGGCGCTCGGATTTGTTCTGCACAAGCAGGGAGCGGACAAGGAAGCGCTCGCCGTTCTGCGCAAGTCACAGAAGCTCGATCCGCAGCAGCCGCAGGTGAATGAACTGATCGACACCCTGAGCGTCAAGGTGGAAGGGCGGGATATCTAAAACTGCCCCGGCCGAAGCGAAGCTCCGAGCCGGGGTCTATTTTTTATTCACGCGAACCGGAATCCACTTCGCTTGAAAATGCTATGGCGCCGCACAAATTGCAGGCGGGGCTATTTCGGTTTGCCGTCGATATAGGCAATCCTGACCATATTGGTTGCGCCGGGCGTGCCGAAGGGAACGCCCGCGACAATGATGACCCGCTCGCCGAAGGCCGCGAATCCCTCATCGCGCGCATGGGAGCAGGCGCGCGAGGCCATATCGTCGATATCCTGCGCATCGTCGGTGACGATCGCGTGGACGCCCCAGGCGAGGGCGAGGCGGCAGGCCGTCTCATGGCTTGGCGTCAGGGCAAGGATTGGCGATTCGGGCCGTTCGCGAGCAATGCGCAAGGCTGTCGAGCCGGAGGCTGTCCAGGCGACGATCGCCTTGAGATCGAGCGTTTCGGCGACATCGCGCGCAGCATTGGCGATGGCGTCGGCGCCGGTCGCCTCAGGCAGGGCGCGTTGGGCATTGATGATCTGCCGGTAATAAGGCTCCTGCTCGACCTCTTCGGCGATGTTGTTCATCATCCGCACGGCTTCGACAGGATAGCGGCCTGAGGCGCTTTCCGCCGAGAGCATGATGGCATCGGCGCCTTCGAACACGGCAGTCGCGACATCGGAGACTTCCGCACGCGTCGGGACGGGAAGCGAAATCATCGATTCGAGCATCTGCGTCGCAATGACGACAGGCTTGCCGAGCTTGCGCGACATGCGGGTCATCCGCTTTTGCAGGCCGGGCACCTTTTCGAGAGGCAATTCAACGCCGAGATCGCCGCGCGCCACCATCAGCCCGTCGGAAATCTCGATGATTTCTTCCAGTCGCGAGATTGCCTGCGGCTTCTCGATCTTCGCCATAATGAAGGCGCGGCCGCGCACCTCCTTTTTCACTTCGGCGACATCGTCAGGCCGCTGCACGAAAGATACGGCGACCCAGTCGACACCTTCATTGAGGCCGGCGGCGAGATCGGCGTGATCCTTGTCTGTCATCGAGGACACGGAGATTTCCGTATCGGGCAGGCTCACGCCTTTGCGGTTGGAGATCGTGCCGGCGATATCGACGATTGCGATGGCTTTTTGCGGGTGCGCTTCGACGACATGGAGACGGACCTTGCCATCATCGATCAGAACCGTATGGCCGGGCTGTAAAGCCCGCAGAATCTCGGGATGCGGCAGATACACGCGGCCGGTATCGCCCGGAGCGGGATTTGAATCGAGGACGAAATGCGCTCCCCGGCTGAGTTGCGCGGAGCCGTTGACAAATGTTCCGAGCCGCAGCTTCGGACCCTGAAGATCGAGCAATATGCCGATGGGCCGGCCGAATTCCGTCTCCAGGGAGCGGATCATCCGCACGCGCTCGCGCATGTCGTCATGGCTGGCATGACTCATGTTGATCCGGAAAACATCGACGCCAGCCTCGAACAGGGCGGCGAGCATGGTATGATCGGATGTGGCAGGACCTAGGGTTGCGATGATTTTGCAGCGGCGCAGCCGTCGCATCGGCGTCTCCTTGTACATTCCAGAAGTCTTTTCATTAGATCACGATGCGTTCAGGCCAGTGGGCCTGGGCGCATATAACGTGATCGATTCCCAATAGTCAGAACGGGATCTTTGCGAAAAACCGGTATCCACCTTTTTCGCATCCCGCTCTGGATCGCGATGAGTCCGGATCGAATACATCCGGATCAAAGCTATCAATTCTCATTCGGCTGGAGCGGCCTGAGCAGGCAATCCACGCGAACCGGAACCCTTTCGCTTCAAACGATCCCGGCAGGACGCCGGCAAAGAATCAGGATCCGCTTCTTCCGCATCCCGCTCTGGCGTCGCCGCGTCACCCGCCCCGTTCGGCAAGCCGCAGAAGCATCGGATTATCTGATGTCACAATAATGACCTTGAATACCAATCCAAAGTCATACCAGCTAACGTCACGATTTGAAGGCTTGTTGCGGTGCAATAACCGATTTGGTGCGGCGACTCAGTGACGCGCACGCCCTGGCGATGTGGGCGCGGCGAGCTGGACGGTCCAGTTGCGCGCGTTCTTGCCTGTATCGACTTCAAAGAATCCGCTGCGGTCGAACCCGCGGACGAAGCAATCCTGTCGGCCGACGATATGGAATTCGTGGTCGCTCGTACACAGAAAGGTCTTGCCCTTCCATTCGGCGCCGCGCTCGTCCATGGCGTAGACATAATAATATTCCGCCGCCAAAGGTCCGCGCATCAAAATTTCGCAGCCGTTTGCCTTGAGGTTCCACCAGCCCTCGGTGGTCCATTTCGTGCCATCGGTATAGGCGATCGCAACGCTCACCCGGTTGATGGTCGTATTGCAGACGCGCAAGTCGGCTTTTGCCGAATTTGCGCCCAGCAGAATGCAGAAGACGGCGGCGATGCTGGTGATGAAAATATTCATGGATTTGCTGACTGGGCCGGGGCGTCCGTCCTGGAAGGACCTGTAGGTGACGTGGAATGCCCGCGCAAGCCGGCCGGGCATCGATCCCTGTATCAGACAGGCGCGCGACTGCGGCAAGGGCATTTCCGAATCGAAGCGTTGCCGGACATTTTCCTGCGGATCGCGGCACAATCAAGGCTTATCCGTTCTTGCGAAGGCCTGTTTGTACGGGCATTCCGTTAAAGTCCATGCGCAAAATGGCCTGTATCATGGAGCGAAGGCGGAGAGATGAGAGGCAATCCAAAAAGCTGCGATACCGGCGTGGACGCAGAGGACGGGTTCATCCCGGTGGAGCATTGCGCCGGCCGCCTCGATGCGGGGGTGCTTCTCATTTGCGATCATGCCGCGAACCATCTTCCGCCAGCCTATGGTTCGCTGGGGCTCGCGCCCGAGGATCTCGCAAGGCATATCGCCTTCGACATCGGAGCGGCCGAAATCACTCGCCGCCTCTCCGAGCGGCTCGAAGCGCCGGCGGTTCTGACGCGCTTTTCCCGCCTCCTGATCGACCCCAATCGCGGCGAAGACGATCCGACGCTCGTCATGCGCCTGTCCGATGGCCGCGTCATACCCGGTAATGCACAGGCGGGCCGCAGCGAGATCGAAACCCGCCGCAGGCTTTATTGGCGGCCTTACCGCGATGCTATCGGGAAGATGATCGAGGCCATGTCCGCCGAAGGGCCGCTTCCAGCGGTTATTTCGCTGCATAGTTTCACGCCGGTCTGGCGCGGCGTGCCGCGGCAATGGCAGGTGGCCGCTCTCTGGGACGCCGATCCACGCCTGGCCGCGCCGCTCATCGCCGCGCTCACCGGGCTTGGCTTGCTTGTCGGCGACAACGAGCCCTATGACGGGGCGCTTCGCGGCGACACATTGTACGATCAGGTTACGCGCCGCGGCCTGGCTGGCGTGCTGATCGAGACGCGGCAGGATCTGATCAATACTGCCGAAAAGGCACGCGGCTTTGCCGATAGGCTCGCCGATGTGCTTGGCCCGGTTCTGCTGCGGCCTGAAATGCACAGGGCCGAAAAATTGTCGAGCCGCACGGGGCCTCTCTGAATTGCGGGGATTGCGGCTCGCGGCGCTTGACCTTGATTGCCCGAGACAGCAATTCAGTCTTAGGCAAAGGATAATGAGATGGATGCGGATATTGGCGGGGGTGGCGTTGCAGCCACGGAACTGAAGCAGTTCGTCGAGCGGATCGAGCGGCTCGAGGAAGAGAAAAAGGCGATCGCCGACGATATTCGCGACGTCTATGCCGAGTTGAAAGGGCGCGGCTTCGATACGAAGGCCGTGCGTCAGATCGTGAAGATCCGCAAGCAGGATCACGCGGAGCGCAAGGAGATGGAGGCGATTCTCGATCTCTATATGCAGGCGCTCAATATGAATTAGACGGCGAGCTGAATTCAACGCTGGCGTAGATTGCTTCGTCGCTACGCAGGCAAGTCTACGCAGCCTGCGTAAACTTGGCTGCGATGCTCCTCGCAATGACGCTCCCGTCATTGCGAGGAGCGAAGCGAAGCAATCCAGCAGAGATGTCCGCGCGCCGAAATGACGCCTGGCGATCTTTCCGCGTGACCAGATTAGCCGCAGCACCCTCTCTCCTCACGATCAGGTGAAGCTTGCCGGGGCTCTGACAATTCGCGCATTCTCTCCTATTTGAATCGGGCCGTCAGAGAGACGGCGCGTGCCGCTTTCCGATTCTTTACGCCCTTTCGGCTTGGCGCTCTACCCGACTTTGCGTCAGCAAGCAGCGGACTGGTTATTCCATTTCGGCACAGTTCGGCCGGCACGCTAAGAGGCCGTTAACCATGATTGTCTAACCCTCGCTCCATGCGGCGAAATTTGCGTCGCGCGAGAGCGAGGAGCGGTGCCGGTCAGCCACAAAGGCCGCCTTGTGCTGGAGGTGTCGGCGGCGGCGATGGTCATTGTCGCCGCGAGCACAGTCGCGCGCGCGCAAAACGCGACGCAAGGCTTCGATTTGCGTGGAACCGAAACGCCCTTTTCCCAGACGGGCGCGCAGGCGCAAAACGGCGATTATGGCAACAGCGATGCTGTTTCGCCTTATGACCAGCCCGATGCGAATGGCAATTCATCATCCGGCGGCGGCGATGCAGGCCCGGTCGCAAATCCCGCCGCAAAGCCGCGCGCGGGCGCCGCAGCCCCGAACGCCGCCGATACAAACTCCGGGCAGGCGCCGCAAAGCGATACTGCCGGCCGCAGCAATTATGGCCGTCCAAAGCCGAAGAAGCCGAAGCTCTATCAGCTTCCGGTGTTGCAGAAGCCGCAGAAGCCCGGCTTTCCGCAATTGCCGGCGTTGACCACTTACAAGAGTTACAAGGGCGAAGAAGCCGCACGAAAGCTGCGCGCACGCGAAGGCAGCAAAAAACCTGAGACGGAAGCGGAGGATCCTCCACCGACCGCTGCCGTGCTGCCCTATCCGCAGCGGCGGCCAAAGCCGAAACCGGAGGAAAAGCCCTATGATCCGCTCGGCGTCGATGTGGGTTCCTTGCGGCTGTTTCCTTACGTCGAGGCCGATACCGGCTACGACTCCAACCCCAATCTTCTTGCCGATGGCGTGAAGGGTTCACTATTTCTGCATGGCGAGACGGGGCTGAAGGCGCAATCGCAATGGTCGCAGCACAGCCTCGCCGCTGATATTCATGCTGGCTATTACGACTATTTTCGCGTTCCCGACGCCAACCGCCCGGATGTGAATGGCACGATCATCGGCCGCGTCGATCTCAGCAAAGACACGAAGCTCAATCTCGAAACGCGCTTTGGTCTTTCGACTCAACAGCCGGGTTCGTCGCAGATCGCCATTCCCGGCAGCGTCTTCATCACCAACCGGCCTCTCGTCGCCACCTTCGGGCAGACGGTCGGCGCGAGTCAGTCTTTCAACCGTCTGACGCTCGATCTCCGCGGCACATTCGATCGGATTGTTTTCGGGGATGCGACGCAATCCGACGGTAGCGAACTGCTCCTGTCGCAGGACAATTACAACACTTACGGCCTCGTCGGCCGCGCGTCCTATGAAGTGACGCCAGGTGTGATTCCTTTTGTTGAATTGCGCGGCGACACAAGGCGTTATGACAGCTATTTTGACCAGGATGGCTTTGCGCGTAATTCGAATGGCGTCGCGGGCAAGCTTGGCACGAAATTCGAGCTGACGCATTTGCTGACCGGCGAGATTTCCGCCGGCTATGCCGACCGCGCCTATGCCGATCCGCGGCTCGGGAATCTCAAGGCGCCGACGATCGACGCCAGTCTCGTCTATAACGCCACGCCGCTAACGACTTTGACATTGACGGCTGCGACAGATCTTTCCGAAACGACCGTCGCCGACAGTTCTGGCGCCATCAGCCGCCGCGTCAGCGCGCAGGTCACGCATGCGCTTTTGCGAAACCTGAATTTGACAGGGACTCTGAGCTATCAGGTCAATCAATATCAAGGTGTGCCGCTCACGGAATATCTCTATTCCGCTGGAGTCGGCGCCGAATACAGCCTCACACGCTCCGTCGTCATTCGCGGCAGCTTCACGCATCAGCGCCTGCGCAGCGATGTCGCCGGTGACGATTACACCCAGAACGTCTTTCTCGTCGGCCTGAAGCTGCAACGATAAGCGGATAGCGATTCCCCTTGACGCCCCGTCATTGCGAGCCGGAGGCGAAGCAATCCATTTTTTTGAAGCTCTGGATTGTTTCGTCGCTACGCAGTCTGCGTGAACTTGTCTGCGATGCTCCTCGCAATGACGCAGGAATCGGCTCTACAACTTCCCGACAACATCTTTCAGCATGGTGCGAAACTCGGACGCTATCTCGGGATTGTCTGTGGCGAAAGCCACATTCGCCGTAAGGAACCCAAGCCGCGAACCGCAATCATAAGTCTTGCCGTCGAAGCGGACGCCGTGGAACGTTTGGCTTTTCGCGAGCGCCTGCATGCCGTCGGTCAACTGGATCTCGCCGCCCGATCCCTTTTCCACCTTTTCAAGAATCTTGAAAATTTCCGGCGAAAGCACATAGCGTCCCGAAATGATGAGATTGGAAGGCGCTGTGCCTTTCGGCGGCTTTTCCACCATGCCATTGATTTCGAAAACCTGACCGAAGCTTTTTCCGACCGACACGATGCCGTATTTATGCGTCTCCTCAGGTGGCACTTCCTCGACAGCGATGATGTTGCCGCCATGCTCTTCATAGGCGTCGATACATTGTGCGAGGCAGCGTCTGCGCGCGCCGTTCGGCAGCGTCAGCATGTCGGGAAGAACGACAGCAAACGGTTCATCGCCGACGATGTCGCGCGCGCACCAGACCGCATGGCCGAGGCCAAGCGGCGATTGCTGGCGGGTGAAGCTCATCGAGCCGGGCGTCGGCAGCTCGGAAATCAGGGCTTCCCACTCTTTCTTCTTGCCGCGTTTTAAGAGGATATCCTCCAACTCGTAGGCAGCGTCGAAATAATCCTCGATGACCGCTTTGTTGCGCCCCGTCACGAAAATGCAATGTTCGATGCCGGCTTCACGCGCTTCATCCACGACATGCTGAAGAACCGGGCGATCCACCACGGTCAGCATTTCCTTCGGTACGGATTTGGTGGCCGGCAGGAAACGCGTTCCCAGACCGGCGACCGGAAACACAGCTTTGCGAATACGTTTGTGCATATTTGGATCCGGATGGTTGTTGCTTCTGATCGTTATCGGCCTCTACGCAATCGTGATTTGTGGCCGCAACATTCTATTTTGAAGATCGCCGGTCGCTCCTGCAATATTTTCAAGAACGCTCTGTGACCTCCTAAAGCCTATTCTCCAAACGGGAACCTCCATAACGATGTTTCTTCTGGAGTAGACATGCGGCCCGTTAACGTCAACTCGTCTGTAGTCGGAAAGTTACGCGTTAACGTGACGTTTTTTTCTTTGTGGCAATCTGCGATTCAACAGACGGAAAGGATGGCATGGCTATACTCGTGACAGGGGGCGCCGGTTACATCGGCGGGCATATGGTTCTGGCGTTGCTCGATGCCGGTGAGGAGGTTGTCGTTCTCGACGACCTCTCGACCGGGTTTTCCTGGGCGGTGCCGAAGGCAGCTACCCTTATTATCGGCGATATGGGCGATACCGCCAAGCTCGCCGCAATCTTCGCAGAACATCGCATCGAGGCGATTGCGCATTTCGCCGCGAAAATCGTCGTGCCCGAATCGGTCGCCGATCCGCTGCTCTATTATCTCAACAATACCGCCAAGGCGCGCGCGCTCATCGAGACGGCGGTTGGTGCGGGAATAAAGCGCTTCATCTTTTCCTCGACGGCGGCCGTCTATGGCGAGCCCGAGATCAATCCGATCAGTGAGGACGCGCCGCCGCAGCCGATCAATCCTTATGGCCGTTCGAAGTTGATGGTGGAATGGATCCTTGAGGACGTCGCGAAAGCGAAGGATTTCTCTTATGTCGCACTGCGCTATTTCAACGTTGCGGGCGCTGATCCGGCCGGGAGACTCGGGCAATCGACGCCAAACGCGACGCATCTCATCAAGGTGGCCGTTCAGGCTGCGCTAGGGCAGCGGCAGGGCATGGATATTTTCGGCACCGATTATCCGACGCCTGACGGCACATGCGTGCGCGATTATATCCATGTGAGCGATCTGATCGCTGCGCATCTTCTGGCGCTTGCCCATTTGCGCAACGGCGGCGGTAGCCAGGTGCTGAATTGCGGCTATGGTCATGGCCATTCGGTGCGCGAAGTCGTCGACGTGGTGAAGCGGGTGACGGGCGCCGATTTTGAGATGAGGCTCGCCGGTCGGCGAGCTGGCGATCCGGCGATGTTGCTGGCGGGCGCCGAACGCATAAGGCAGCGGCTCGGTTGGAAGCCGCGGCATGACAATCTCGAGGAGATCGTCCGCCAGGCCTATGAATGGGAACGCAAGCTGCCGGCGCGCAAAGCGTAAAAACGTTGCGATCCAGATTATCGAGCGTCCTCTTTCCCGGCCGAAACGAAGTTTCGAGCCGGGATCCAGAGGCTGCAAGCTGCTGGGTCTGGACCCCGGATCATCGACCGCTTTGCGGTCTCCTCCGGGGAAGAGATGGGTTTCAAACCCATAAAGCCATGCCCAGAGCAGGCATAGCTTTATGAAAAATACGACTTAATGCGAGGTCGTGGTCGGCGCAGTCGCGGTCGGTGCAGCGGTGTTTGTGTGCTGCATCTCTTTCTCGTGCGCCTTCTGCTCTCTCATATGTTTCTTATATTCGTGCCGGCGCCACATGCCTGCCGCGCAGCCAGCCACGGCGCCCTTGACAGCGTGATGGCCCGCATAATGACCAGCGACTGCGCCCGCCGCGCCGTATTTGAGGCAGCCGCCCGGTTTCGCGTCGGCGCTCGTCGAGGCAAGCAGCGCGGGCATGCTGAGAAGGGAAAGAGCGCATAAAAAGGCTGTGGTTTTCATAAATTGTCTCCTGAATGCGGCGTACTGCGCAAAAACGCTTCAAGTGCGTTGCCTCGCGAATATCGCGTGCAGATTGGCCGGATTCAACCTCTGAGCCATCCGGAAAGTTCACGCGCGACGAGATGAAAAATAAGCTTCATCCCCTCCGCGCTGGCATTCAGGCAGGGAATCAGGGCAAAATTTTCGCCACCATTCTCACAAAAGAAATGCCGGTTCTCGATATTGATCTCTTGCAAGGTTTCGAGACAATCGGCGGAAAATCCCGGCGTCATAACGGCCAGATTTTTGACACCCTCCCGCGCCAACGCGATCACGGTTTTGTCGGTGTAGGGTTGCAGCCATTCAGTCGCCCCGAAGCGCGATTGATAGCTCATGCGGAGCGTGCCCGGCGCGCTGCCGAGGGCCTTTGCCAGAAGGCTGAAGGTTTCTTCACAATGCAGAGGATAGAGGTCACCCTTGTCGGCATAGGCTTTCGGAATGCCGTGGAACGACACGAGGATGACATCGGGCGTGAAAGCCAGACCGGCAAGGGCCTTGTGCAGCGAAGCGGCGAGCGCTTCGATATAGACGGGATCGTCGTAATAGGGCGGAGCGATCCGCAGCGCCGGCTGAAACCGCTGGCGCTCCAGCGCCGCGAAGACGGCGTCTCCGGCTGTCGCTGTCGTCGTGGCGGAATATTGCGGATAGAGCGGAACGACCAGCAGCCGGTCGCAGCCTTCATCGGTGAGGCGGGCGATTTCCTGCGCAATCGAAGGCAGGCCATAACGCATGGCCCAGGCGACACTTATGGCGGGGCCGCTTCCTGACTCTTCTGCGAGGCCGCCCCCATCAACCCATGCCGTCAGCGCATCAGCCTGCGCGCGGGTGATCGTCTTGAGCGGGCTTTCGTTCCGCCCGGTGTTCCAGACTTTGCGATAAGATTTTCCGCTGCGCTGCGGGCGAATGCTGAGAATGGCCAGATTGAGGATCGGCCACCAGATGAGAGGCGATGTTTCTACGACTCTCCGATCCGAGAGAAATTCCTTCAGATAGCGGCGCACCGACCAATAGTCTGTATCCTCAGGCGTCCCGAGATTGACGAGAAGAACGCCAATTTTCTTTCGCGATGGAATACTTTTTGGCACGGCAAGCTCGTCGGAATGCAACCTTGATAGGAGCTCCTTCTATAGCGTTTTCGAGCGAAGTGGCTATCGGTTCGCGTGAAGAAAACGCGCCGAAACAAACAAATAAAGCCATTTCGGTTCTGAGGGAATCAGAACCGAGCCATTGATTTTCAGGTATTTTCGTCGCGCGGATGAAAACCGCTTTGCTCAGGCGGCGTTGAGCGAGTCGTGGGCGCGCCCGGCGCGTTGATGCGCTTCCTTGAGCTCGGCGAGCGCCGTCTCCAGATCGGCGCGCTGACGTTCCAGATGACGGATCTGGGAGGTGATCTGATCGGGATGCAGATTGAGCTCAAGATCCCAGCCGTTCATAATATCGGTCCGGCTCTCCAGGATTTCCCGGATCTCGGTCAGTGTGAAACCGAGCTGCTTGCCCTTCAGGATCATTTGCAGACGCGACCGGTCACCCTCGGAATAAAGCCGCATCGTACCGCGGCGGCGCGGATGCAGCAGGCCGCGATCCTCGTAAAAACGCAACGCCCGCAAACTGACGCCGAATTCCCGTGCGACATCGCCGATAGAAAGAAGGTTCTCTTCCGGAGCCTGAGCATCCCCCTCGCCTGCGCCGTCAGTGATCTGCCCTGCATCCATCTCCATCGTCTATCCCCCCTGTTCGAAGCACCGAACGATGAGGATATCTAAGTGCATTCTCCAAGGTAATGCAACTTAAAAGTGCATTACGTAGTTGACACCACAATGACAAATGGTAGTAAGGAGCCGACAGGCCGGCGCAATGACGGGGGAGAACGATGAGCTTCTCCGCTCTGTTGCTCGACAATCGAGTTAATGTCGGCCTACAGCTTGAGGCTTCCCCCCTTCCTTTTGGGTCAGCCGATATGCCGCAGCGTGTAAATCTTGATGCAATGATCCCGCGGGCGGATTTCGGGGTGCAGGGAGGCGTATTTACGCATCAACAATTCAAGGATTTTCCTCTCATCCATCTTGAGGACGGGTCGCCTATTAGAGCGATGCTTCGTAAACCAGATTTTCAGAGAGAAACGAATCATTGGACACCGCAGCAAGTGGCGACATTCGTCGCCAGCTTTGTGGATGGCGAGTTAATCCCCTCGCTCATTCTTTGGCGATCAGCCTTGCATGTATTTGTTATTGACGGTGGCCATCGCTTAAGTGCGTTACGTGCATGGATGCACGATGATTACGGCGATGGAGCAATTTCAGTTTCATTTTATGGAATAAACGGCATTTCAGATGAACAAAAACGCGCTGCCTCTCGCACTCGGAAACTTATTGAGTCTAGCGTGGGCCGTTACTCATCATTGAAAAGCTTAGTTGGAGCAAATTTGGAGGAGCAAAAGGCCCGGCGCGTCGCCAATGTGTTGACGCGCGCCTTAGACCACCAATGGGTGGAAGGAACTCCAGATGTAGCAGAAACATCATTTTTCAAGATTAACTCTCAGGGAACGCCACTCGATGAAGTAGAAGAGATGTTACTTCGCAATCGAACAAAGGCTATTGCGATTGCATCGAGGGCGATCCTTCGCGCCGGCACCGGCAACAAATATTGGTCAAAATTCTCTCTTGAGATACAAAAAAAAATCGAAGAGTCTGCTTCAGAATTCCACGACCTTTTGTTTGATCCAGAAGCCGATTTGCAGGTGCGGACGGTCGAATTACCGATTGGCGGCACCGTTTCTCCAGTTAATGCTTTAGCGCTCTTGGTTGATTTTTTGACTATTGCCAGCAGCACACAAGCGGTTCCAAGAAACGTGGGAAAAGACCCCATCGATAATGATGGGACTGATACGCTCACTGTTCTTAGATTGGCGCGGGAAATTAGCACTCGTCTTGCCGGCAATGACGCAGAGAGTTTAGGGCTGCATCCGGCGGTATATTTTTATAACGAGAGGGGAATACACACACGTCATTTATTTCTAGGAATGGCAAAGCTTATCACTGACCACGTTCGCAACAACGACGCATCATTTTTCAAAAATTTCGCTCGCGTGCGAGAAAATCTTGAGAAGTTTTTGATTGAAAACAAATCTCTAATTGGACAGGCGTTCGCCAATGTTAATCGTGACGCTCGTGTTTTGCGCGTGCGGGACATGCTTAATGAATTAATCAAGCAACTATCCGGCGGCAATGAGGTTAAGGTCGAGGATATTTTCAGCAAAATTGGGCTAGAAGGCCGTATCGTTGACATTCGGTCTGCAACTACAAGCAAAGCTGTTTCTGAATCTACAAAAGCAGCTCTTGCCATTTCCGCGGGCCTAGCTTCCGCTCCAAAATGTCCAATATGCGCCGGCTTGTTATACCCGAAAAAATCGGTTTCCTATGATCACAAAACGCCAATTCGAGATGGCGGCAAGGGCAATATAGAAAACGTGCAGATGACGCATCCATATTGCAATTCGAGTAAAGGTTAAACATGTCAAATTCCGAAGACGCACCGGATGAAATCGAGCAACGCCTGAAAAAGATCTTGGAGGGTGCATTCGGCGGCGCGCCGACGCCGCTCAAAGATGTTCCGACTCGTTATGGCGAAAAGCGCAAGGCAGCGGCCAAAAAGGATCAACCGCCGCGCAAGCGCCGCCAGCGCAAAAAGCGCGCGGCCTGAAATTTGAAATCCGGCTTAGTGAGGTTGATGATAGGTGAGGCGCTTGCCTTCGCCACCCTTGATCGCGGCTAGAGTGCGTTCCAGATCGGTATATCCGAGCGACGAACGGAAGTTATAGCGGAAATCGAACTCGGCCAGATAGCGATGCAGATGCTTCTCTGAGCAATGCTGATAGACGCCGCGCATGCCTCTCTTGAAAACTGAGAAATAGCTTTCGATCGTGTTGGTTGTCACGTCGCCGCGGGCATATTCCTTGTCACTGTGCTTGACGGTTTCATGCGCGGCAAACTCTTTACCGACCATTTTGTAGAGGTTGCTTTCGTCGGTATGGAGCCGCGTCTCGCGGGCGACGTTATCCCGAACGATTGAAACGACGTTTTCAAGATGCGCGCCGGGAACATGGAAAGAGCGAACTGAACCGCCGCGCTCGACAAGAGAAACTATCGCGCGCTTGTGGCCGTAGCCGAATGTCTTTTCGCTGGCCTTGCGGCCATCTCGGCGTGTTGTCGGGCGCTTGGCTTCGGGAATATTGCCGAAATAGGTTTCGTCCGCTTCAACGACTTTGCCTTCGCCGCCCATAGGTGGAAGATCGAGACCGCCGCGGCGCATCGCTTCCATAACCCGGTGATGCAGAAACCAAGCTGTGTTGTACTGGCAGCCCAACTGGCGATGAAGCTGGTGAGCCGAAAAGCCTTTCTTGCTGGAAGCGGCCATCTGGAAGGCCACGGCCCAATGCGTCAAAGGCGCGTGGCTGCGCTCCATGACTGAGCCAGTCATAACAGTGAAATCTTTGCGGCAAGAGGCATTGGCACAGCGATAGCGGCCGATCTTCTTCGTCGCGTAGTGCTTGGCGCTCTGGCAATGAGGGCAGACCGGACCTTCTGGCCAGCGCGCGGCTTCAAACCAAGCGCGGGCCGCTTCGTCATCGTGAAAATGGGGTTCTGCAAACTGATTCTTGGCCATCGATCTATCCTCTATGGCCAAAACACTACCCCTTGAGGTCTGTGGTGTAAACTACGTAATGCACCTTAAAAGTGTATATTGTTCCGGTTGGGCGTCAGCCTGACTGTGTGCCAAAATTGAGCAGAATTAACCCGGTGTTTACCGAAGGCCACGAAATTCGTGGATAGAGGCGGTGACGCGCGATCCAGGTTGATTCGGCGCCGTTCTCACGAGAACTCGGGTTCCGGCCCGGGGCGGATCCGATCCAGTCGGAGAGAACATGCGCAAGCCGATTCCCCGGAATGTCGGGGGCAGTGGAGGTGACGTTCGCGAAGCGGCCCGCGCCGCGGCCACGCGCGAAGGTATGGACGCGACCCAGTGGATCGCCGAGGCCGTCGGCCAGTATGCGGCGCAACTCGGCGTCGATCCGGCGCAACTGAACGAGAACGAGCGCAAGGAAGCCATTGCCGCCAGGCTCCGCCGCGGCGGCAAAGTCGCGCCCGAGCGCCCGAAATCGCTCCTGCCGCGTGTCGAGGGCTGGTTTGGACGGGCCAAATCTCCCGCCGAGGATAAAGGCCACGCGCCGCACACGGATGTTGCATTGGACGATCTACTCAAGCGCATTGATCCCCACGCCGATTTCGAGGCGCTGACGCGCCGGGTCGATCGGCTGGAGGCCGAACTGGGGCAGGAAACATCTTCGGGCACGATGCAGCCCGTTCGCAGCGCTCTCGCGCGGCTCGAAGAGCGCCTCAACTCGCTGGCTGAAGCCTCTGCTGCTTCGCCGCAGGCTGGATTGGCGAATACCTCGCTGATGGCTTCGCTCGCCTCTTCAGTCGCTTTGCCCGAATCCGCGCATGGCCGTCAGGCAGGGCTGGACCAGACAAAACATCGCTCTCTCGGCGATGCGATCGCCGAAATCACTCGTCGCCAGCGCGCGCTCGATGAAAACGGCGGCGCGGCGCCGTATGAGGGGCGCGCTCCGGCGCGCCGGACGACTCTCGATAGCCTGCATCAGGATATTGCCGCACTTAGCGGCAAGGTCGATGAGGTGCGGCGCGAGCAGACCCGCCATAATGCCTCGCCACCCGTTTGCAATCTCGACAAGCTGCGCGGCGAAATCGCGATCATGTCGGATGCCTTGCGCGATCTTGCCTCGCGCGGCTCGATTAAACCGCTTGAAGTGGCAATCCAGAAGCTCACGGAACAGATCGAAGCCTCGCGTAGCGATGGCGCGCGCGAAGCGCTGTTGCAACCGCTCGAAAATCTTGTTGCCGATCTTCGGCTGGCGCTTGCCGAAGCCGATCCTCGCATGACGATCAGCGGTCTTGAGGGCGAGGTCAAAAAGCTCGGCGGCAAGCTCGACAATCTTGGCAAATGCAATCTCGACAGCTCGGCATTGGGCGCGATCGATGACAGGACGCGCCAGATCCATGAGTTGCTGAGCACGGGGCCGGCTGACGACAAGGACGCACGCGGATTCGTGGCTCAGACCGATAACGGCGATCTTCAGGCGATTGCGGATGAATTGCGCCGGCTGATGGACGATCAGGGCCGCGCATCTTTCGATAAAATCGAGACCCGGCTTGAAGCGATCGCCGTCAAGGTCGATGAGGCTTTAAGCGAGGCGCGTGACGAGAGCCGCTATACGGCGCTGGCCAACCGTATTGACGATGTCCATCGCGAACTCGGGGAGCGCCTGTCGCAGAGCACGCCCCAGCTTGATACGCATGCTCTCGAAGAGCTCGTGCGCGGTCTCGCCGACAAGATGGAGGAAGCGCGTTCGCCCCGCGATAATGGCGATGCGATCGCGGCCCTGCAAAACCAGGTCAGCGCGTTCGCCGCGCGGCTCGATCAGACAGCCGCTGGCTTTCCTTCTCTCGAACATGCCATCGGCGAGCTTTTCGCGGAGCTCGAAAGGACGCGTGATGTCTCTTCGGCCGCGGCAGAGAAAGCTGCGCGCGGCGTGCTCGAAGAGATGCTTGCGAAGACTGCGGGCAACGCCGGCGACCCCGGTGTCGCTCACGATCTTGTGGAATTGCGCACGATTCAGGATGAGGCCGGCCGCCGCACCTTTGCGACCCTGAATGCGGTGCATGAGACGCTTGAGAAGGTGGTTGACCGTCTCGCGATGGTCGAGACCGAGATCGCCGAGGTTCGGACAAAGGGGCCTGTGGAACTTCTTGCCTCCGGGCCTGCCCCGACATTCGCACCGGCGCCCGGCCGCGAACAGGCAGCCACTCAGCCTCTCGTCGCTACAAAGACAGCGCCCGCAGCACAGGCGAATGCAGCACCTGCCGAGCGCGCGAAACGCAATCAGCAAAACGATTCGCTTGACGACTTCCTCATTGAGCCGGGCAGGGGCTTTCCGTCCCACCGCGGCGGCGACGACAATGCCGAAGGCAAGCGGGCCGGACAGTCATCGAATGCCGCCGACGCGTCCGAGATTGGTTCCAGCCGTTCCGATTTCATTGCAGCGGCACGCCGCGCGGCGCAGGCGGCTCAGATGGAGTCCAGCGCGGCCATGGGCCGCGATGGGATTGCAGCGGCCGCTGGCATTGCCGGCGACGGATCAGCAAGCATCATCGATCAGACGCGGAGCTTCATCACTCAGCACAAGCGGCCGGTGGTTCTGTCAATCGCGGCGTTGTTTCTCGTGATGGGCGCTTATGCTGTCGTCAAGACCGTTGGCCATTCTCCGATTGATCTTTCGTTCAACCGCAAACATGCGCCAGCCGCGCCAGCGCGGCTTGCGCATCGTGCGTCCGATGTGTCGCCGCGTGCGCCGCATACAGCTACCCCGTCACATGCTGCGCAGCCGGCTGTTGCGCCGGCGCATAGCGCCAGTGCTGGACCGCAAGCCATTCCCGGAAGCGATCCGATCGTCACCGGCAGCATCCAGCCTGCTCCGAAGATCACGGCTTCCATTCCTTCCGCGCCGCAGGCCGTTTCTCCGGCGGTGCTTATGAAACTGGCCAAGGCGGGTGATGCGAAGGCGCAATATGCGCTCGCCAACGCTTATGAGTCCGGCCGCGATCTGTCGCGCGAACCGAAGATCGCCGCGCATTGGTTTGAAAAAGCGGCGGCGCAAAATCTGGCGCCTGCGCAATATCGTCTGGGGTCGCTCTACGAGAAGGGCCTCGGCGTCAAACGCGACATCGGCAAGGCGATGACGCTCTATCGCAAGGCGGCGGAAAACGGGAATATCCGCGCCATGCACAATCTCGCGGTGCTCACCGCCGAGGGCGGCAGCGACGGCAAACCGAATTATACTGTCGCCGCGCAATGGTTCCGCAAAGCCGCGGAATATGGCGTCCGTGACAGCCAGTACAATCTGGCGATTCTGCTCGCCCGTGGCCTCGGCGTTTCGCAAAACCTTCCGCTATCGTACACATGGTTCGCAATCGCCGCCGCGCAAGGCGATACGGAGGCAGGTAAAAAGCGCGATGATGTCGGCGCGCATATGAAAGCCGCCGATCTCGTCGCTGCGAAAGCGACGGCTGCCGCCTTTCACCCGAAGACGCCTGATGCTGCGGCGAACGATGTCGCTGCGCCGCGCATTGCAACATCTGCCGCGAACAAGATGACATTGGGCGCGAAGCTCTCGCAGCTTTAGAGACCGAATCGGCCTGGCATCCGCTCTAGCCGTCATGCGCGGACTTGATCCGCGCATCCAGGTGCTGGTTCTCATGGCGGCGCATCCGCGTGTCCTCGTTCCGTAGGTCTGCGTTATTCGAATCAACGTTTCTGGATGCGCGGATCAAGTCCACTACTGTCCGGTTAAGCAAAAATGGTTGCGCGCAACCAGCGAGACTCGCGATGGTGGCAAGCCGCCTTGATTTGACTCAACAAAATCCTTGTCCATGCGGACTGCCGGGAGTCCGATGCACCATCCAGGCGCTCGCCGGATGGTTAAAATGCGCTCTGGAGAGATGATTTTCGAAGCTCGGCAAGTATCAGTCCTCGGGACGGAATCTCCTAAGCAT
>SCSF01000040.1 GCA_004298435.1 Beijerinckiaceae bacterium | reverse complement strand
CCAACATAGTTGCGATTGATGCCCGCACGGTCGGCAAGCTCCTCCTGCGACATGCTTTTGGCATGTCTCAGTCTTCGCAGATTCGTGGCGACGATCTCCCGCAAGCTCATGCGGTGAGATCGCCGTGCCACCTAATATACTGCCACCTAGTAAACTAGGTATTCCGCCTGTTCAAGCTTGGCGGCCACCTTATCGAGCACAAGGCGATGCCCCGCCCGGACCAGCCGGACGGGGCATTGTAGGCGGGGTCAGTCGCTCCGGCGACCGTTGGGGCGGGACCAGATCAGGCTGTAGCCCTCGCCGTCCTCGTCGTCGAACAGGTTGGCGAAGATCGGGGCCGTGAAGCTCGGGTCGTCGAGCTTGAGGCCCAGATAGTCGCGGCCCTCGTTGGAGCGCTTGGCCCAGGCGGCGCCGATTTCGACCCGGCCGGCATAGACGCGGTGGCTGGGGCTGTTGTCGCCGGAGCGGGTGGCTTCGGGGACGATCCGGACGTTCTTGGCCTGGACCGAGAGGGTGACGATTGCGCCGGTGAATTCGTTCGAGCCGGTCTTCTTGAAGGTGCCGATGGTGGCCATGGTAGTTCTCCTTGATCTCTGTTTCCGAGCCCGCACCATTGCGGCCTCGATGGTGATCGAAGGGCCGGAGGCGATCGACGGCGCACCCCGAAGGGGCTCGACAGCAAAGGAGGGGCTTTCTTGTCCCGCGAGGAATGACGGCGCAGCCGGCAGGGGAAGAAAGTTTTGACGCCGCTGTTGCGCCATAGGCGGTCGAGGCTTCAGCCGGCCTTCGGTCAGATCCACCCATCGAAGAGGCCGTTCGGTGCGCTCGGTCTGACAGAGCTGACATCAAGGGGAACGTGGCGATCCTCGAGTCACCGCAAGTTCGGCCAGTAAATTCGCCAGTGATGCGGACCCTGTCCCGGCAACTAACGGATCTGCTGCTTCGAAGACCAGGCTTCGGCTGGATGCCCCGTCGCTCGCTTCGTTGGTCGTATCGTTGAAACCTCGCCACCTCGGCCATGCGCTTCAACGGCCCGCCACGACGTCAGGCACTCTGCGATGATGGGGTGAGCCTCCACGCCAGACGAACCTCACTCGGTGTTCGACGACGAGGGCGGCGGGCATACGAATGCTTGATCCAACCCCGCTCCGTCGACGTGACGGTGTCAGCCCCGAGCCAAGCCCTGTCCGGCTGGTCCGGGCGCGGCCATTCCGGTGAAGCGGACGAACGCCGTGACGCTGACGGCGATCGCGCCGATGACGGCGAAGATCATCTGCCAGGTGGGTGAAGGCATCGCCATCTGGGCGATTCCATGCGTAGCGCTGTAGCCAGCGACGGTGGCGGGCGCGACATAGAGAAGGATGATCAGGAGCCGAGCCCACGCCCATGGCACAACGGCGAGCGCGAGCTGGCCAAGGCCAAAGGTTATTCCGCCGGCTACAAGACCCAGGGCAATGCCGCCGAGCACGCCGGCCCCCGTGTGAAAGGCCCAGATGCCGATTGTCAGACCGACGAAGAAGGGCAGCGCGAAGACAGCAAGGGTGAACAGCAGCCAGCAGAAGAAGCCGATGCCAACGATGACGAGCAGTGGTCCAAAGATGATCATGGCGGTGAACTCCGTGAGATAAAGGTCTGACGGTCGCGCCTTCCACCACCACCACGGCGCACGTATGAGTATAGCCGCAAACAGGCGCCGGCGGGAGCGAAAATCCCGCTGACCCTGTGCGGTTCAGCTTGCGTGGCGGACCGCCCCCTCACGGTTGGAAGGGGTCGAATTCGTGGATGACGGCGCTGGGATCGCCGTCATATTCGGCGGCCAGCATGACGCCGTAGTTGCCAGCGTCAGCATGAAAGATGACGACGCAGGCCATGAGGGTGGTGGCGAGGTTCCACCCGTTGGCGAATGCGAGGGCTTGAGACATTGATCCGGCTCCTGTGCTGAGGCGGGGGCCATCCCCGCGCGACAGGCGCCCGATGTGTCCGGCCGAGGGCCGCAATCACCGCGAAGGCGAAGACGCAGCGGCGGCACGCCTTGCGTAAGCCGACCCTTTACGGGTTGATGGCGTCAGGCCCTCGGCCGGACCAAGGATCAGCGCTGATAGACGCGGGGTGGCGCCCGCCGGCAGGAGCCGCCACTCAAAGGCCGTCGCAGACAATGCGTGGAACCTCGTTGTCCTCACGGTGCGCTGACCGATCGGCTAGGGTGTGCTTACGAGTCGACATGATGGTTGAGGCATGCGGCATGGCGGAATTCACGGGACGCGACCTGAACCTGGTGAAGAAGGCGCTCGCCATTGCGGTACTGGCGATCGAGCGGCAGCCGGGGCCGTTTCAATCGGCGTCCGATCAGAGCGATATGAAGGCGCTGCTCGACGGCCTGATCGAGAATGATACGGAGTTGGCGCACTATGCTCGCGCGGCCCGGATCGCGGTGACGGGTGAACCGGACTGAAAGGCGGTCTTGCGGAAAGCCGGTGACCCGCCTTTGCGGTTCGACGTCAATACGTATTGAGAAAAGGCGGCGCTCACGCGCCGCCGAACTTCCAGACCGGGATGCCGAGCTTCTTCGCCTTGTCGGCGAGGTTGTCCTGGATGCCGGTGCCAGGGAAGTGCAGGACGCCGATCGGCAGGGTCTCCAGCAATGTGTCGTTGCGCTTGAACGGTGCGGCTTTGGCGTGCTTCGTCCAGTCGGGTTTGAAGGCGATCTGCGTGACCTTGCGGTTGTCGGCCCATTTGGCGGCAATCAGCTCGGCGCCCTTGGGCGATCCGCCGTGCAGCAGCACCATGTCCGGGTGCTTGGCGTGGACCTGATCGAGCTTCGCCCAGACCAGCCGGTGGTCGTTGAAGTCGAGCCCGCCGGTGAGTGCGACCTTCGGACCCGAGGGGAGGAGCACCTGGTTCGCCGCGCGCTTCTTCGCCGCCAGGAAGTCGCGGCTGTCGATCATCGCGGAGGTCAGATTGCGATGGTTGACCTTCGAGCCGTTGCGCGGCCGCCAGGGCGAATGGGTGTGGTGCTCGAATTGGTCGGCCGCTTGATCGCGCATCAGCTCGAACGCGTTGCGGCGTTCGATGAGCGTCTGGCCTTCCGCCGTCAGGCGTTCCAGCTCGACGGATTTGACCTCGCTGCCGTCCTGTTCCCGTTGCGCGCGTTGCTGGGCCAGCTCGTTGTCGTCGAGTTCGCGTTCGATCCGTTCGATGGCGCGATGGAAGACATTCACCGTCGACCAGAGCAGGTCCTCGAGGTCGGGTTCGAGGCGAGTGTCAGCAAGCGCCACCACGAGGGCGTCGAAGATGTCGGAGATGCTGCCGGCGAGGATCTGCGCTTCGGGAAGCGGCCTGGGATCGGGCTCGTCGTTGAAGGGGCGGTAGCCATAGAGCTGGAGTTCGTGGAGGACCTGGTCGGTCGGGGATGAGCTGTGGTGCGGCTCGAAATCGTCGTCGTGGTCGGTGGTCATCGCGGCTTTCCTTGTCGGATCGGCCGCGCCCATCGCGGCCTTCATAGCGACGAAGGCGGCGGGCGGAACGGACTTGCACCCGCAGCGCAGCGGAGGGCCGAAGCCTCGGCGGAGGACTGAAGGGGGCCGACTATTTTGTCTCGCGATGTAAAGGCGGCTCCGCCGCCGACGGAAAATAGTCGGCCCACAAGGTTGCCGGTCCGGGCCGCTTGCTGCCCGATCGCCCTCTCAGAAGGCCGTGGGCGTGGTCCTCTCCGACGCTGAGGGAAAGCATGACCGCCGACCCTGTGGCGACGACGCCGGCGAACCGCCCCTCATCCCGTTCCGGCTATGCCGCCAGTTCCATGAATCGGGCGACGTCCTGTGCCGCGATCTGCACCCGGCTCGCGGCCCGAAGCGCGTCGATCCCGAGCAGGCGGAGATCCTCGTTGAAGTCGCCGAGCCGTGGCGAGATCACGATCGCCTCGATCCCGGCCTCCTGCGCCCGGTCGATCAATGTCGCCATTGCGCCGTCGCCAGCGGGGTCGTCGTCGCGGGCGATGTAGAGTCGCCGCAACGTGTCCGGGAACAAGATGGCGGAGAGATGCGCCGCCGAGAGGGCTGCGGCCATCGGCATGGTCGGCAAGACGCATCTGAGCGACAGCATCGTCTCGATGCCCTCGCCAGCCGCCATGACCTCGCCCACCACGCCAAATCGAACGGCATTTCCGAGGAGGTCGCCCATCGCGCGTCGCGGGGTGTTGATCGGCGCTTTGCCGAGCATCGCCTCAGTAAAGCCGCCGGGATCGAGCCAGGTGCGATGCGCTCCGGTCAGATGTCCCGCGAGATCGGTGACGGAAGCGATCATCGCCGGCCAGGTCTCGGTCGGGCTGTGGTCGTCCGGCCGATAGTAGCAGCGCAGGTGGAAGCGGAGGCTTCCGGTTCCGTGCAAAGCCGTAATGCCGCGATTCCGCAAATACGCTTCTGCGAGAGTACGTTCGATCGGCTGCGACATGGCGAACAGTCGCCGTGCCGCCTCCGCCGATCCTGTTGGAGCAGTCGGCGTGCGCGCCCGGGGACGATCCGGCTCAGGCTCGGGGCGTGGCAGGCTGAGGAACGAATGCGCCTCATCAGCCACGTCCTTGAAGTCTACCAGGCCGCAGCTTTCACGGATGACGTCGAGCAGGTCGCCATGCTCGCCGGTCGCGGCGTCGGTCCATTTGCCGGCTGGCCCTTTCGGCGACACCTTGAGGCGCACGAACATGGAGCGGCCCGGCGTATTGCGGACGTCGCCTACCAGCCAGTAGCCACCTTCGCGGCGTCCGGCGGAGAGGTAGTGACGGCACACCGCCTCGGCATCGCGCGCGAGACGGTGGGCCAGTTCCGAGGCGTCGTGGCGAGCCATCACGCGGCTTCCCGCTCACCGATGCGTTCGACCGGGTAATGGTCGAGCACCTTCGTCAGCACGCCGGCGCCAGTGGCGTCGGTCGGCACGAACATGCGCAGCTTCCAGGAGATGATCTCGCTGAAGAGGCCGTAGGCGCGCAGGCGGTCGCGCATGGTGTCGGCGAAGCCCGACAGCTCGATGCGGTGAGCACCCATGACGCGCGCGCGGTGGAGCTGCAGACCCTCGGCGAGGTCAAGGACGGTGCGGCCCTCGATCAGCGCCGCGAAGGCAGCATCTGACGTCAGGGCGGTGGTCCCGGTTACGGACACGTTCGCCGCCCAGGCTGGCGATACCTTGCGGCCAATGATGCGCTCGCCATCGTCGGTCTGGAGCCGATAAACGCGCGTCGATTCGTTTGGCAGGCGCTTCCAGATCGGCAGCAACAGCCCGGCGACGATATGGATCGTACTGTCGGCGAACTCGGGGACCTCGGCGACTTCGCGGGCCCATGCGGCGGCGAAGACTTTCTGCTCCGCCGCCTGCCAGTGGCTCTCATCCATCATCTTCAGCGAGGCGTGATGGTGCTCCATCGGCCGGATCAGCCGAACGCGGCGTTCGATCTCGCCATCGTCGAGCATGAGGCTCGGCGCGGGGATCTGCATGGCGGCGCGGCCCGAGCGCTCGTTGACGAGCAGCATGGAGCGGGGGTCGGTGAGATGGTCCAGCGCCTCATCGAGCGTCACGGGGCGATTGCGCCGGCGCTCGGTAATGGTGAGCAGCCGGGTCTCCGCGCCCGTCGCGGGATGGGTGTAGATCGCCCGGCGATCGGTGACGACGAAGCTCTCGGCCCGCAACGTCTCCAGGCCGACGTCGTAGACGCCGCTGGCGATGGCGCCCTCGATCTTGGCGTTCAGCAATTGCTCGAACGCCGTGAACAGCACGCCCTGCAGCTCGATGGTGAGCGCCAGCAGGCGGTTGAGGAAGGTCGTGATCGGCGGCAGTTCGTCCTTGATCCCATTGGCGTCCATGAGGGAGAGGCCCGTCGCCTCCTCGAACATCTGGAGCGAGCAGCCTTCTACCTTGCCGCGCACGAGCAGCAGGTAGAGCTGGCGCAGTGCGTCGCGGGCATAGTGGGATTCGAGGTTGTCCTCGGGCCGGAATAAGCCCTGGCCGCCGGTCTGGCGTTGACCGCGTGTGATAGCGCCGAGCGTGTCGAGACGGCGCGCGATCGTCGAGAGGAATCGCTTCTCAGCCTTCACGTCGGTCGCGATCGGGCGGAATAACGGCGGTTGCGCCTGGTTCGTCCGGTTCGTTCGGCCGAGGCCCTGGATCGCGGCGTCGGCCTTCCAGCCGGGTTCGAGCAGATAGTGTACGCGCAGCCGGCGGTTCCGAGCCGACAGTTCAGCGTGATAGCTGCGCCCGGTGCCGCCTGCTTCCGAGAAGACGAGAATGCGCTTCAGGTCGTCCATGAAGGCGGCGGTCTCGGCAAGGTTGGCGGAGGCCGCGCGGTTCTCCACGACGAGGCGGTCGCCCTTGCGCACCACGCGGCGCGAGCGCCCGGTCACTTCGGCGACAAGATCTGTACCGAAACGCTGGACGATCTGGTCGAGCGCGCCGGGCACTGGCGGGAGCGAAGCAAGCCGCTCGATCAGCTCATTGCGGCGCGCGACGGCCTCGCGGCTCTCGACCGGCTGGCCGTCGCAAAAGACGGGCCGGGACGAGAGGTTGCCTTCGCTGTCGGTGAACGGCTCGTAGAGCTGCACCGGGAAGGAATGGGCGAGGTAGTCGAGAACATACTCGCGCGGCGTGATGTCGACGCGGATATCGTTCCATTCCTCGGTCGGGATCTCGGCAAGCCGGCGTTCCATCAGCGCCTCGCCGGTCGAGACGATCTGGATCACGGCGGCATGGCCGTCGGCCAGGTCCTGCTCGATCGAACGGATCAGTGTCGGCGCCTTCATGCTGGTAAGGAGGTGGCCGAAGAAGCGCTGCTTGGCGCTCTCAAAGGCCGAGCGGGCCGCCGACTTCGCCTGCCGATTCAACGTGCCGGTCTCGCCGGTGATGTTCGCCGCCTGCATCGCGGCGTCGAGATGGTTGTGGATGATAGCGAAGGCGCCGGCATAGGCGTCGTAGATGCGCCGTTGCTCTGCGGTGAGCTGGTGTTCGATCAGCTCGTATTCGACGCCGTCATAGGAGAGCGATCGGGCCGTGTAGAGCCCGAGCGACCGGAGATCGCGGGCGAGCACCTCCATGGCGGCGACACCGCCATCCTCGATCGCCTCGACGAACTCGGCGCGTGTGGCGAAGGGGAAATCCTCGCCGCCCCAGAGGCCGAGCCGCTGGGCATAGGCGAGGTTATGGACCGTGGTGGCGCCGGTCGCCGAGACATAGACGACGCGTGCGTCCGGCAGGGCGTGCTGCAGGCGCAAGCCCGCACGGCCCTGCTGCGAGGCCGCAACATCGCCGCGTTCGCCCTTGCCGCCACCGGCGTTCTGCATGGCGTGGCTCTCGTCGAAAATGATCACTCCGTCGAAGTCGGAGCCCAACCATTCAACGATCTGGCGGACGCGCGAAAGCTTCTCGCCGCGGTCGTCGGACCGCAGCGTAGCGTAGGTTAAAAATAGGATGCCTTCGGCGAGCCGGATCGGCTTGCCTTGCGGGAAGCGCGACAGCGGCGTCACCAGCAACCGCTCCATGCCGAGCGCCGACCAGTCGCGCTGGGCGTCCTCGAGCAGCTTGTCGGACTTCGAGATCCAGACCGCCTTGCGCCGACCCTTCAGCCAGTTGTCCAGGATGATGCCGGCCGACTGGCGGCCCTTGCCGGCGCCGGTTCCGTCGCCGAGCATGAAGCCCCGGCGAAAGCGGACGGCGTTCGGCGCATCGTCGCGGGCGGCGGTGACGAGATCGAAGGTCTCGTCCACGGTCCAGGCTCCGGCGAGATAGTCGCCATGCGCCTCGCCGGCATAGACCACGGTCTCGAGCTGGGCGTCGGACAGGAGCGCGTTGCTGACGAGATTGATCGGCACGCGCGGCCGATAGCTCGGCTTCGGCGGCGCGACCGAAGCCATGGCGGCGGACTGCACCAGCTTGGTCGGGTGCGCCTGGCCGCCCGGAATGCGGATCGATTGGAGCCGGTATTCCTCATAGATCGCATCGCTGAGGCGTGCGCCCTCGGGCGGCGTCCAGTCGATCGTCTCATAGGAAAGATCGACCGCCTCCGGATCGGCGACGGACGGCTTCACCGGCCCCGCCGCAGCAGCGCGCGCGAGATAGCCGCGGACCGTCCGCGATGCGGCGGCCGCCGACACCGGGATGGCGAGGCTCGGCGCGAGCGCCAGACGCGCCGGAACGTGCTCGGCGATCCAGCTCAGCAGCGTGGCCACGTCCGGCGCGATGCCCGGCGATTCCGGCAGGATGGCCGGGTTCTCGGCGGGCGCCTTGTCGATGACGATCAGCCGCGTGTCGATGGTCGTGCCGTGCTTGGCATAGACCGCGCCGTCGATCGCGACGGTGAAGACGATGCGGCCGCGTTCCTGCAGATGGACGAAGGCGTCGCGCCAGGCCGGGGTGTCGGGTCCGAAGTTGGCGCCGGTGATCGCCACCAGCCGCCCACCATCGGCGAGGCGGGCCAGGGCCGAGGCGATGTGGCGATAGGCGGTGTCAGCCATGCGGCCCGCGACGTTGGCCATCGCCGAGAAGGGCGGGTTCATCAGGACGACGCTCGGCACCGCAGCCGGATCGAGGTGGTCGTCGATCTGGGCGGCGTCGAAGCGCGTGACGGAGACGGCCGGAAAGAGGGAGGTGAGCAGCGCCGACCGGGTCTCGGCCAGCTCGTTCAGCGCGAGCGCGCCGCCAGCGATCTCGGCCAGGATGGCGAGCAGGCCGGTTCCAGCCGAAGGCTCCAACACGCGGTCCGCAGGTCCGATGGCGGCTGCGGTCAGGGCCGCGAAGCCGAGAGGGGTCGGCGTGGAGAATTGCTGGAAGGCTTCGCTCTCGGCGGAGCGGCGGGTGTGGGTGGGAAGAAGGCCGGCGATCTTGTTCAAGGCGGAAAGCCGGGAAGCCGGAGAGTCGGCTTTGCGGAACAGCGCCTTTCCGTATTTGCGCAGGAAGAGGACGCTCGCCGCCTCGCAGGCGTCATAGGCCGTCTTCCAGTCCCAGGCGCCCGAGGCATCGGAGGCGCCGAAAGCCGCTTCCATGGCTGCGCGCAGGATCGCTGCGTCGACCCGCTGGCCGCGCTCGATGTGTGGGAGGAACTGCTGGGCGGCGGCGATGATCGCGCCGGGGGCATCGGGACGATTGACAGGGGACTGCGGCGCGGCCTGGTCGGCCGCGATCGGAGAAAGGTCGTTCATGAAGGGAGCCTCGGGAGAGCGGGAACGGGCGAGCCGGCCGGCGCTCTCTCTCGGACCGCACCGGCTCAAACCCGTTCCGGCAGCCCTCTCCCTCTCAGCGTCGCGGCCGTGGCCGGCATAAGAAAAGGCGCCCCACCGGGTGGCGGGGCGCCGAGCTATGGCGATCATCAATAGCCGAAGGTCCAGGAGGGCCAGGCCTGGCCGTCGTCCGCAGCGGCGATCGCTTCCGCCAGGTAGCTGGCGTCACCTTCCACGACAGCCGGGTCGGCGACCGGCGTTTCGTCGATGACGGTGACGCGGGAAACCAATCCGTCCTCGACCTCGACATGGACGGGCACGCGATAGGCGAAGACGACGCGGCGGGGCTGTGTCTCCCTATCGGCGCGAGATGGCGCGCCGTCCGGATGGATGCGATCGTCGTCGAACGCGATATCCTCGACCACAGGTTCGCGGCCGTCCGGGTTGACCCGGTCGATAAAGGCGATGACGCCCCTCGCGTCGCTCGTCAAACTCGACATGCTCGGGGTGTGCGGTCAACGTCATGGCGGTCGTCGCAGCGATCTTGGCTTTCTCGATCGCTTCGGCGTCGGCATCCGCCTCTACCGTGACGCTGTCGTAGGCGCGCAGCCAGAAGCCTATCTTCACGACATACTCGGTCATGACGCGCCTCCCGCCGCTTGGGGATCAGGTTCGTCCGCAAGAATTGCCTCGCCTTTGGCGATTGCCGCGTCCAGGCGCTGACGCCAGAACGGACCGTCGGCCGGTTCCGCGTCCGGCGCGTGCGCGAAGACCTTGAGCAGGCCGAGCAGCACCTCGAAGTGGTCGGCCCTGCGCTGGACCTGTTCGCCGAACTGCGACGGGATGCTGAGCGCCCTGCCGCGATAGGCGGCGTCGCGCCCCAGATGCCGGTCACATAGGTGTCGCCGGAAGTCTCGACGTCGGATTTCTCGTCGTCCCAGCCTTCGTCCGCAATGGCGAGCGCACAGGCGGCGTCGAGGGTATTCCGCCTCGTAGCTCCGCTGCCGGTAGATCGGCAGGCGGTAGGTCGTTTCGATGGTGAATGTGGGCATGCGGCCCTCCTGAAATGCCGAGAGCCCGGCGTGCGGGCCGGGCTCTCGGGTGGATGGATGCGGAAGGACGCGGGGCGGCCAGAGGCCGCTCCGCGCGTGCGCTACTCCGCGGCGATCACCTGCGGCGCCTCGGCTTCGGTCTCCTCGTCGTCGCCAGAGAGGAATTCGGGCAGCGCTTCGCCATCGTCCTCGGCTTCGGCAGCCTCGACGGGCGCGTCGTCCGTGGTGGCGATCCGCAGCGGCTCCGGCAGCCAGCCAGTGTCGGCCAGGAGCCGTTCGGCCTCCTTGGCCATGTCGCCCTTCTTCAGATGGTCGATGAGCTGCGCCGCGCGCTCGCCCGCGCCTTCCTGCACCGCCTCGAGGATGCGGCGCTTGGGCACCCGGCCGAGATAGTTCTCGACGGTCGGCCGCCAGCCGGCCTGCACCATGTCGAGATCGACGGCCTGGGCCAGACGATCGGCCTCGGCGATCCGCTGTTCGACGGTGTGGGACGAGACGCCGGCGCCGTAGCGGTCGCCCTTCTCGTAGAGCGCATTGACGCCGAAGGAGGCGCAGTGGGCGAAGAGCGTCGCCTGCTCGTCGCCGGTGAGAGTCGTGAGCCAGTCCCAGAGATCGGCCTTGTCCTTGGGCAACCGCTCTTCCCAGGCCTTGTGGCGCACGTCGATCGCCTTGGCCGCGGGCGTGTCCTTCAGCCCCTGCGCCTGCACCGGGAAGCTGGCGCTGCGCACCGACACCTCCATCGCCGTCCCGTAGGAGAAGTAACGGGAGAAGACGTCGAGGCAGAACTTGTGCAGCACGGCCTGGAACGCGACGGCGGGCGTGTTCGCCAGCTTGTCGCGCAGCGCTAGCGTCCGGTCCGCGGTCAGCTCGGTCACGAGGCGGTCCGGGAGCGGCCTCAGGTCCTCGTCGTCCTCGTCCTCCGGTCCGGCGACCTGTCCGCCGATGGTGATGACGGCGCGCTGAACCACGGGCGCGTCCGGCTCGATGTGGTCAGCCCCGGCCCTCGCGGGATCGGTCTCGCCGTCCTGCTCCGGCTCGCCCGCGGGCGCCTCGTCCTGCGGCCGGACGTAGCCGCGATCGACCGACAGAGCGCCTTCGGTGTCGATGCTGACGAAGACGCCGGCGCGGGCGATGTCGGCCGGATCATAGGTGACGAGCCGATCGTCGAAGGCGGCGAGCGCCGCCTCGATCTCGCCGAGGCGTTCGTCGACCTCGTCCGGCAGCTCGTCGGCGCGGTCATACTCCTCCTCCAGTTTGGCGTATTCCGCCTTCAGCGCGTCGATCGTCGCCTGCTCCTCGCTGGTGAGATCGATGGCGACGCCCTCTAGTTCGCGCAGGCCGTGGGTGTGCCCGTAGGGGAAGTCGATGGCGAGCTCGATCCACTTCCAGCCCTCGGCGGCGATCGTCTCCGCCTCGGCCTTCAGTTTCTCGGCGACCAGGCCGTCCAGCAGCGCCATGTCTTCGAGCCAGCCGCCATCATCGGACTGGAACAGGTCGCGCAGCACCACGCCGCCGGCGGCCTCATAGGCGTCGAGACCGACGAACACCGCCCGCCGGTCGGAGGCGCGCACCGCCTTCTCCGTCAGCATGCGGCGGATCTGATAGGGCTCCTTCTGCCACGAGCCGGAGATCGCCTGCCAGACCTGCTCCTGGCGGGCATGGTCGGCCGTGACGGTGAAGGCCATGAGCTGCTCGAGCGACATGCCGTCTTCGGCATAGATATCGAGCAAAGCCGGCGCGACCGACGCCAGGCGCAGCCGCTGCTTCACGACGTTCACACCGACGAAGAACGCCGCAGCGATGTCCTCCTCGGAACGCCCCTTCTCGCGCAGAGCCAGGAAGGCGCGGAACTGGTCGAGCGGATGCAGCGGCGCACGCTGGATGTTCTCGGCCAGCGAGTCGTCCTCACCGAGAATGTCGGTGCCCGGATCGCGGACCACGCACGGAACCGGCGCGGTCTTGGCCAGGCGCTTCTGCTTCACCAGCAGCTCGAGCGCGCGGTAGCGGCGGCCGCCGGCCGGGATCTCGAACATGCCGGTCTCGGCGCCCTCGGCGTCGAGGACCGGCCGGACGTTGAGGCCCTGAAGCAACGTGCGTCGGGCGACGTCCTCGGCCAGCTCCTCGATCGAGACGCCGGCCTTTACGCGCCGGACGTTGGACTGGCTCAGCACCAGCTTGTTGAAAGGAATGTCGCGCGAGGACGACAGGGTGATCTTCTGAACGGCAGTGGCCATGGGAGTAGTCTCCGCGACGGGCGCCGAGAGACTCTCTCTCGGACTGAAACCCGTCACGAAGACCGGCGCAGCCCTCTTCCTCTCGGAAGACCGCGCCGCCAAGCCGACGAACCGGAAAGACCCAAAGCCGGAGGCCCGCCTTCTTGCTTTCCCGGATTTCAGGGAGTTCGCACCCTGCAGATCACGCGGCCTCCTGCGCTGTGGGGACGGCGCGGGTAGCAGCGCTCTGAGTCTCAGGCAGGAAGCCGAGGATCCAGTCCGCCGCCTTGCTGGCCTGTGAGGCGGCGCGCACGACGGCACGGCTGTCCTCGCGCAGCATATCGAGCCAGGAGCCGATGTAGTCCGCATGGCGAACGGTTGGGACTATCCCGAGCGAAGCGCAGCAGAAGGCGGCGTTCATCTCAGCGACGAGCTCCTCGAACGCGTATTTCTTCGTGCCGAAGCTGCCGCTCAAATCGCGCCCGAGACGGGACGGATGGGCACTGGCGTGCCCCAGCTCGTGCAGGGCCGTGCGGTGCCAGTTGATCGGCTCGAAATAGGCTTGCGGCGGCGGGACCATCACGAAGTCCGGGCCAGGCGCATAGAAGGCGCGGTTGCCGCCGATGCGAAAGTCGATGCCGGTCGCGCGGATCAGCGCCTCGACCCTGGGCTCGATGAGGCCCAGCAGCGGTGGTGGCGCAACGGCCGCCACGTCGGCTGGCAGGTTCTCGCATTGGGCGGCGTTGAAAACGGTGAACCTCTTCAGGAACGGGATGGCGGCGGCTTCCTCGCCGGTCTCGCGCGCCCGCCGCTTCTCATCGTCGGGCACGAAGCGGTCGGCATAGACGACGGTGGTGCCGTGCTCACCCTTGCGCACATTGCCGCCGAGCGAGAGCGCCTGGCGAAAGGTGAGCCAGCTTTGGGCGGGGAAGCCGTGCTCGATCACGGCGCCCCAGAGGATCAGGACGTTGATGCCCGAATACTGCCGGCCGGTGGCGGCATTCTTCGGCATGGCGAGCGGCGCCTTCGCCGCGACCGTCCCCCAGGGCTGGACCCAGGGCACGCGGCCGGCCTCAAGTTCGGCGATGATCTTGCCGGTGATTTCGTCATAGAGGCCCGCCCGGTCGTGGCCGGGGCGTGCCGAAGCGGTTTTGCTGGACATCGCGGATCTCCGCGACGGGCGCCGGAGGCCTCTCCTCCAGCCCTCAACCCGTCACGGCGAACCCGGTCCGCACTCTCACTCTGCAGGGGGCGTTGCGAGGCAGGCTGTGCGAAAACCCCGAACCGATGAGTTCGACGCCAGCCAGTGGATTCGGCCGAGCCTGGGAACAACGAACGCCAGTCTCAGAGCATGTAGCCGATGTCCGAGGCGCCGGTCGGGTAAGCGAACATCGTCGATCGAAGATCGGCGGTCGTGAGCCCGTGGCGGATCGCCAGGCCGAACAGGTTGATCACTTCCTCGGCGTGCGCGCCGACCAGATGCGCCCCGAGAACTCGGTCGGTAGCCTCCTCGATCAGCACCTTGTGGCCGTAGACCGGCTCGGCCAGGCGGCGGGCGCTGAACCAGTTGGGCGTCGAGCCGGCGTTGACCCGGAACTTGTGGCCCTGGCGGCGCGCCTCTTCCTCGGAGAGCCCGACGGCGGCGATGGACGGCACGGTGAAGGCCACGCTCGGGACCCCGCGATAGTCCGGTCTGTGCGATGGGCCGTCCAACAGGTTGGCCGTCACCACCTTGGCGTCGTGGCTGGAGACCGGCGTCAGCGGCGGCCCGACACCGGCCGCGTCGCCAGCAGCATAGACCCGCGGGTTGGAGACGCTTTGCAGGTGGTCGTTTAGCTGCATGCGGCCGTCGCGCACGGTGACCTGGCCCGCCGCAAGGTCCAATGCGTCAAGGTCGGGTCCGCGACCGGCGGCATGCACCACCAGGTCGGCCGGGACGGCGAGGTCCGGCGCGCCCGGACGGCTGGCATGGACGAGCAGGCCGCCCTGAACCCGCTCGACTCGGGTGACGGTAGCGCCGGTCTCGACGGCGATGCCGAGTTCATAGAAGCGCGGCATGAGCCATCCGACCAGGTCGGGATCGAACTGCGGCAGAAGCCGCGGCGCGCGCTGCATGATAGTGACCTCTGCGCCCGCGCGCGCCGCCAGATGCGAGAACTCCGCAGCGACATAGCCGCCGCCGACCAGCACGATCCGGCGCGGCAGGCGCGTAAGGTCCAGGAAGTCGTCGCTGGTGCTGACCAGCTCTTCCCCCGCGATGCCGAGCGGGACCGGACGGGCGCCGGTAGCGATCAGCACATGGCGGGCCTGCAGGATGCGGCCGTCCACCTCGATCGCGTCCGGGGCGGCGAAGCGGGCGAGCCCGTGGAAGGCGTCAACCCCCAGCTCGGCGTAGCGATGTTCTTGTTTGGCGGGAATCGGATCGGTGAAGGTCCGCTTGAACGCCATAAGAGCCGGCCAATCGATGGCCAGGGCGCCATCGACGCCATGCCCGGCCATGCGCCTGGCCGCGTCGATGGCTTCTTCGCCGCTCACCAGCATCTTCTTGGGATCGCAGCCGCGCAGCGCGCAGGTGCCGCCGAACGGCCGGTGATCGATCACGGCGACGGACCAGCCGGCGGCGCGGACCTTCGCAACGGCAACCTGGGCCGCCGTGCCGCTGCCGATAACGATCAGGTCGTAAGAGGCCATGGCTGCATCTCCATCCGCATCGGAGCGAAAATCGCGCGGCCGACCTCCAGCGCTTCGGACAGGCTCAGACGGACGCCATCCTCGGCGGCGACTGAAGCGCTCGCGCGCCAAGCCTCCAGATGAACGACATCACAGAAAAGGGCCTGCAAGGTGCAAAGCGAAGACGCCGCACAGCCGGCGGCGTAGCGATGGCCGGACCAGACAACGATGCCCGACGGCTCGACATGACCCAGTGCGCGGCCGTGGCTCCGCGTGTGGATGGCGAGCGGACGCGCGCACTGACGGCACGCCGAGCGGACGGTGATATCGCGCTCCAGCATCGCCCCGACGCCGAGCGCGTCGATGGCGCACATGGCGCCCACCGCGAACCCGCCGGCGTCCACGTGATGCTCGGTCGGACCATCGGTGAACGGATAGGCGCCCCTGATCTGGCCAGCAGCGTCGAGAATGAGGAGATCGCGCCCGGTCAGGCGCCGCAGCACGCTGTCGGTCTCATTGATGGAGAGCCCGGCCGCTGCGGCGACATCCGCGGTCTCTGGAGCGTGCCCGCTCAAGGCGAAGCCGCTCAGGACGATGCCGTGGATTCGGCTCTCGGTCTCATCTAGCCCATCCCACTTGCGGCCGATGAAGGCCTCGACGACGGCCCTCAGCGCCTCTTGGGCCGGCGCCGTCGTGACCACCCCCCAGTCTGGGATGATCACGCCGCTTGGAAACGCGACGGCGGGCCATCCGGCGGTTTTAGCGTGTGAAGTCATCATCAGGCGCGCTCCGTTCGCCGTCCAATCTGAACCTTCAACCGGCGCAGCAGGAGAGCTGCTTCACATCCTTAGAGAAGGTCTGGGCGGCGAGCTTCAGGCCTTCCACCATCGTCAGGTAGGGGAACAGCTGGTTGCCCAGCTCGCCGACGGTCATGCGCGCCCGGATGGCGAGCGCCGCCGTCTGGATGATTTCGCCCGCCTCCGGCGTCACCGCCTGGACGCCGATGAGCCGGCCGCTGCCAGCTTCCGCGACCAGCTTGATGAAGCCGCGGGTGTCGAAGTTGGCGAGGGCGCGCGGGACGTTGTCCAAGGTCAGGAGCCGGCTGTCGGTCTCGATCCCGGCGCGGTGAGCCTCCGCCTCGCTGAGCCCGACCGTGGCGACCTGCGGATCGCTGAACACGACCGCCGGCATCGTGGCTAGGTCCAGGGCGGCCTCGCCGCCGGTCATGTTGATCGCCGCCCGGGTTCCCGCCGCCGCCGCGACATAGACGAACTGCGGCTGGTCGGTGCAGTCGCCGGCGGCATAGATGTGCTGCGTGCTGCTGCGCATGGCCGCGTCGATCACGACGCCGCCCTGCGCGTTGACGGCGACTCCGGCCGCCTCCAGGGCGAGCGCTCGGGTGTTGGGCGCCCGGCCCGTGGCGACGAGCAGCTTGTCCGCGCGTAGTTCGCCCTGCCCGGTGGCGAGGACGAATTTGCCGTCGGCGTAGGCGACCTTGCTCGCCTGTGTGTGCTCCAGCACCTCGATGCCCTCGGCGCGAAAGGCGGCCGTGATCGCCTCGCCGATGGCCGGGTCCTCACGGAAGAACAGGGTGTTGCGCGCCAGGATCGTCACCTTGCTGCCGAGCCGGGCGAAGGCCTGGGCCAGTTCGACGGCGACGACGGACGAGCCGATCACCGCTAGGCGCGACGGGAGGGTCTCGCTCTCAAGGGCCTCCGTCGAGGTCCAGTACGGCGTATCCGACAACCCCGGAATGGGCGGCTCGGCCGGGCTGGCGCCGGTGGCGATCAGGCAGCGGTCGAAGGTCACATGTTGCTCGATCCCGTCGGCCTGGCGCACCAGCAGGCTGTGGGCGTCCCGGAAGCGGGCCTCGCCGCGCAACACCGTGATGGACGGGGTATCGGCCAGGATGGTCTCGTATTTCGCCTCCCGCAGCTCATCGACGCGCGCCTGCTGCTGGGCCAGCAGCCGCTCGCGCCGGATCGCGGGCGTGCAGGCCCCGATCCCGTCATCGAACGGGCTTTCGCGGCGCAGATGGGCGATATACGCCGCGCGGATCATGATCTTGGACGGCACGCAGCCGATGTTGACGCAGGTTCCGCCGATGACGCCGCGCTCGACAAGGGTGACCTTGGCGCCCTGCTCGACGGCCTTCAGCGCTGCCGCCATCGCCGCGCCGCCGCTGCCGATCACGGCGATGTGCAGCGGGACGCCGTCGGTGCCGCTTTGCGCCCCGCCCGCCAGAAAGCCCAGCGCCTTGTCGAGGAAACTTAGGGGCGGCGCGCCCGCGTCGGCGACCGAGGCGCGATAGCCGAGCGTCGCGATCGTGGCCGCAAGGGCCTCGGAGCTCACCCCCGCATCGGCGGCGATCTCCGCCCGCGCCTTCGGATAGGAGACGGCGGCCGAGCGCACGCCTGGGACGCGCTCCAGCGCCTCCCTCACGTGCGTAGCGCACGAGTCGCAGGTCATTCCGTCAATGCGCAAGGCGATCGCGGCGGTCACGGGGCAGGCTCCTCAGCGCTTCACGGTGGACGGGTAGCCAGCGCCCGCAGTCGCCTTTGTCAGGGCGACGACCGTGGTCTTGGCGTCATCGTAGGTGACGACGGCCTCGCGCTGTTCGAAGCTGACGTCGGTTCTCTCGACGCCGTCGACCTTGGCAAGCGCCGTCTTGACGGTGATCGGGCAGGCCGCGCAGGTCATGCCGGGCACCGCCAGGGTGACCGTCTTCGTCGCGGCCCACGCGGGCGAGCTGAGCGCGCCCATCAGGGCGATCAGGGAGACGAGCTTCTTCATGGGGACTTCCTTTCAGTAGAACAGGGGCAGGACGTAGGGGAACGCCAGCGCGACAAGGACGAGCGCTGCGACCGCCCAGAAGACCACCTTGTAGGTGGTCCTGACCTCAGGCACGGCGCAGACGTCGTCGGGCTCGCAAGCGCGGGCCAGGCGGTAGATTCGGCGGTAGGCGAAGGCCATGGCGACCAGCGCCGCGCCGATGAACAACGGACGGTACGGTTCCAGCACGGTCAGGTTGCCGATCCAGGCGCCGCTGAAGCCGAGGGCGACCAGGAGGAGCGGGCCAAGACAACAGGTGGAGGCCAGAATGGCGGCTAAGCCTCCAAGCGCCAATGCACTGCGGCCGCTTTTGGATTCTGACACGTAGACTCTCCTTCCGGTAAACCCCGCCATGACGTTAAGAAACAGCCCGTTCGCGGGGTGGCGCGGGAGCATTGCAAGGCGGCGCAGCGAGATCCCAGATCGCCACGACCACCATCAAGGTCAGTCCGGGATAGAGGAGCCACTCCGTCGGCCAGCCGCGGGTGGCCATGAGCAAAGCCGCCGCGAGCACCAATATCGGCCCGATGACGCTCAGCGCCATTCGCGCCCACCGGCGATGGCGAAGCCCGCCGACCGTGTTGGCGATGAGGGCGATCACGGCGAACAGCGGCAGGAGGTAACGAATGAAGACGCCTTCGTACTGGCTAAGGAAACCAAGACCCATCGCGGCGCCAAGACTAGCGAGAGCCGGGAAGCACGCCGCGCATCCCATCGCGGTGACAATCGAGCCGATGACGCCCGCCTTGTCGGCCGCGCGTGTGAAGGGATTCTGGATGGGCATCGGAATGGCCTCGGCGACTTCAGTGGAACCGTCAGAGCGACGCTGCAATCACGACCGCAGCTTGCCCGTGAGGGCTGAAGATCACTATATACGGTCTGTAGTGACTACAGACTCAAGCCCAAAATTGAGAGGCGCAGGACAGCATGGCGGATACCGCGATCCCGATTGGCGAACTGTCCCGGCGCACGGGCTGCAACATCGAGACGATCCGCTACTACGAGCGGATCGGTTTGATGCCCGCACCGCCTCGGCGAGGCCGCTACCGCAGTTACGGCGGAGGGGATGTGGTCCGGCTCGGATTTGTGCGCCGCGCCCGCGAACTCGGCTTCACACTCAATGAGGTGCGGGCGCTGCTTGGCTTGGCGGCTGGCGGAGACACCACCTGCGCAGAGGTACGCGACTTGGCCGCCGTTCATCTGAAGGACGTTCGAGCGCGGATCGCCGATCTCAAGCGGATGGAGCGGGTTCTCGCCGACTCCGTCCGAGCTTGCGATGCAGGGCAGGAACCAGGATGTCCGCTGATCGACACCCTCTACGCCGAGCCCCGCGCGCCAGCGCCAAGGGGATAGGTTCCTCACCCGAGTGCTCAGACCTGTAAAGGCGGAAGCGGCCCTCTCGATCTTAGCCTTCAACATCCTCCACGCGGTGAACGCCTGCGGCGCGGAGCGATTGAGACCGGCGGCGTAGAGTGTCGGCAGCATCGCCGCGGACTCGGTCACTTGGCGATCTTCAAGTTTTGGCACACCCTGGGGGATCTCCCCACAGAATGGGGTGCGTCGGCGACCGCGGCGCCGACCAGGGGGAAGCTTGCCCCTCCCGGCCCTTCCAGATCGCGGTCCAGTAACTTCCAATCAGCGGGCCATTGACTTCCAATCAGCCGGAATCGATAGTTCCAATCTTCCGGATTCGGAGATGGCATGTTCGAGCGGTTTGTGGAGCGACGGGCGGAGGAAGCCCTTTTTGATACGCCGGTGGTCCTGATCGTAGGCCCGCGCCGTGCCGGCAAGACCACGCTCGTCCGAAAAATGGGAGAAGCCGGGCGGACCTATATCACGCTCGATGATCAAACGGTCCTTGAGGCCGCCCAGTCCGATCCGGCCGGCTTCATCCGCGGCCTCGATCGGGCCATCATCGACGAAATCCAGCGCGCGCCTGACCTGCTGCTGGCCATCAAGAAGACGGTCGATGAGGACTATCGGCCGGGTCGCTTCCTGCTCACCGGCTCGGCGAATGTCCTGACCTTGCCGCGGGTCGCCGACAGCCTGGCCGGCCGGATGGAGACCATCCAGATGCTGCCGCTCGCACGGGCCGAGGTCGAAGGCCGGACGCCGACTTTCCTGGAGAATCTTTTCGCAGGAAAGCTCCGGAGCCAGCGGGGGGCAATCCTTGGCGACGACCTTGTCCAGCTTGTCCTGCTCGGCGGTTTCCCCGAAGCCATCAGTCGCGACAGCGAGCGCCGGCGGCAGGACTGGTCGAGGTCCTATCTCACATCGGTGCTGACGCGCGATCTGAGGGATATCGCTGATGTCGAGAAGCTGACGGAACTTCCGAAATTCGTAAGGCTTCTGGCCGAGCACTCCGGCCAGTTGGTCAACTATTCGCAGTTCGGCGCTGGCATCAACGTCAGCCACAAGACGGGGCAGCGTTATGTCGGGCTGCTTGAGCAGGTGTTCCTGATCGCGACGGTGCAACCGTGGTTCACCAATGCGCTCAAGCGCATCGTCAAGACGCCGAAGCTGCACTTCCTCGATTCCGGCCTGCTAGCAACTGTGCGCGGTCTTTCCTTCGACAGGGTCAAGGCGGATCGCAGCACGTTCGGCGCGCTGCTCGAAAGCTTCGTGTTCGCGGAGGTTCTGAAGCTGATGACGGCCTCGGACCTGCGGCTGACGCCTCACCATTTTCGGGATCGGGACGGGCGCGAGGTGGACATCGTGCTGGAACGCGATGACGGGATGATCGCAGGCATCGAAGTCAAGGCGAGCGCAACGGTCAAAGCCGGTGATTTCGGGGGCCTGCGGGCGTTGGCCGAGGCCTGCGGAGACCGCTTTGCCTTCGGTGTCGTCCTCTACGACAGCGCGGACGTCGTGCCGTTCGGCGAGAGGCTGGCAGCAGCGCCATTATCGAGCCTTTGGAACGGAGAGATGCGGACGAACAAGGCGGATAAATCAAGATAGCCGCCGGGAAAGGGGAAACGATGCTCAGCAGAGGGTCAGAATGGCGGAGATGGGAACCGCATATCCACGCACCAGGCACGGTCATGAACAATCAGTTCAGCGGCCCGAACGCTTGGGGTGATTATCTGACCGCGCTTGAACAGGCCAAGCCGGTCATCGAGGCCATCGCGGTCACAGACTACTACGTGACCGATACATACGAGGAGGTGCTGCGGCAGAAGGCGGCCGGCCGTCTGCCGAGCACAAAGCTGGTCTTTCCTAACGTGGAGCTCCGGCTCGACGTCGCGACAGTGAAAGGCGGCTTCGTCAACGTCCACCTGTTCGTTAGCCAGGAGGACCCGCAGCATCTCGAAGAGCTGCGGCGTCTGCTGTCGCGCTTGCAGTTCAACGTCATGCAGGATCGTTTCGATTGCACGCGGGCCGATCTCATCCGGCTCGGCAAGAAAGCCGATCCCAGCATTACGGACGAGCGGGCCGCGCTGGCCTATGGGGCCAACCAGTTCAAGGTCAATTTCCAGAAGCTCCGCGAGGTGTTCTCAGAAAGCGGATGGGCGAAGACGAACATCCTTATCGCGGTGGCCGGCGGCGCGACGGACGGCACGTCGGGCGTGCGGGAAGCTGCGGATCAGACGATCCGGCGCGAGATCGAGAGCTTCGCCCATGTGATTTTCGCGGGCAGCTCGGCGCAGCGTGAGTTCTGGTTGGGCCAGAGGGATCTCGGGCCCGATGAAATCCGCACCCGCTACGGCGGCCTGAAGCCGTGTCTGCACGGGAGCGACGCGCATAAGCTCGACGACGTGGCGACGCCATTCGGAAACCGCTTCTCGTGGATCAAGGGTGGACTCGAATTCGACGCGCTCCGCCAGGCGTGCATCGATCCTGACGGGCGCGCCTATGTCGGCGAGCAGCCGCCGGGCTCGGCGATGCCGTCACAGGTCATCTCGCACGTCGGGGTCGGCGATGCAGATTGGGCCACCACGCCCGACATCCCCCTCAATCATGGCCTCGTCGCTATCATCGGCGCGCGCGGGTCGGGGAAGACAGCCCTTGCCGACGTGATCGCGGCCGGCTGCGACGCGATTTCGCCGTCCGGCTGGAACGCCGATGAGAACATTAGCCCGTCGTTCTTAGCCCGGGCGCGCAAATTGATCGGCAACGCATCGACGACGCTGACCTGGGGCGGGGGCGCGACGGTGACGCGCGCCCTGGATGGCAGCGACGCCAACGGCCATATGACCTTTCCGCGCGCCCGGTATCTCTCCCAGCAATTCGTCGAGGAGCTTTGCTCGGCCAAGGGCGTCTCCGACGGCCTGGTTGACGAGATTGAGCGCGTGATCTTCGAGTCGCATTCCCAGGACGATCGTGAATGGGCGCTCGATTTCGCCGAGCTGCGCGACCAGCAGACTTCGCGGTTCCAGCAGGCGCACGAGCGCGAGGCCGAGGCGATCGCCGACATCTCGGACCGCATCGCCACTGAGTTTGAGAAAGAAAGCCTTGTCGCAACGCTGACCACCCAAGTCGGGCAGAAGAAGAAGCTGATCGCGGATTACACAGCCGATCGCGCCAAGCTCGTCGTCAAGGGCACCGAGGCGCAGGTCACCCGCCACACGCGGCTCAGCGAGGCGGCCCAGAATCTCCGCAACAAGATCCAGTCCTTCGGCAATCAGCGCCGCACCTTCGTCGCCCTGCAGGACGAGGTCCGAAGCGTCCGCGCCACCGGCGCGCCGGAGATGTTGCGCCAAGCTCGAGCTCGACACGGCGCCAGCGGCATGAGCGACCAGCAATGGGACGATTTCCTGCTGATCTACAAGGGCGACGTCGACAAGAGCCTGACAGCCTACGTCGCATGGGCCGATGGCGAGGTCCGCAAGCTCAATGGCGTTCCGCCGCCGCCCGGCGACCAAAACGTCGCCTTGATTCCGGACGCTGCCGATCTTTCGGCGCTTCCGCTCGCGCCGATCGCCGCCGAAATGACGCGTCTTGAGGCGCTGTTCAGCGCCGATAAGGTCGTTCGCGATCAATACGCGGCGCTGACCGGCCGCATCGCGCAGGAGAACTCCGCGCTCCAGACCCTCGAAACCCGGCTCACGGATGCGCAAGGCGCGGCGGTGCGCCGGAAAGACCTTCAGACCGAGCGTGACGAAACCTATGGCCGGGTATTCGAGGCGATCATCAACGAACAGAACGCGCTGGCCGGACTCTACGCCCCGCTGATGGCGCGGCTTGCGGCATCGTCAGGCACACTGAAGAAGCTCAGCTTCGCGGTTCGCAGGATCGCCGACGTTCAAGCATGGGGCTCGGTTGCGGAGGAAGAACTCCTTGATCGGCGCAAGACCGGCCCATTTTACGGAAGGGGCTCTCTCATCGCGGCCGCCACTGAAGCGCTCAAGCCGGTCTGGGAAACGGGCTCGGCGGTGGAGGTTCAGGCGGCCATGACTGCATTCATGGCAAGATACCTGAGAGACTTGCTGTCTCACGCACCTTTTGCGCCCACGCAGCAGGCCGAATTCCGGGCCTGGTCGAAACGGTTCGCGCATTGGCTTTTCGGCACCGATCACATCACGGTCCGGTACGAGATCTCCTACGACGGTGTCGACATTCGCAAGCTGTCGCCGGGCACGCGCGGGATCGTGCTGCTGTTGCTCTACCTCGCTCTCGACGATTCCGACGATCGCCCGCTGATCATCGATCAGCCTGAAGAAAATCTCGATCCCAAGTCCGTGTTCGACGAGTTGGTGGCGCTGTTTGTCGCGGCCAAGGCGAAGCGCCAAGTGATCATGGTCACGCACAACGCCAACCTCGTCATCAACACCGATGCGGACCAGATCATCGTCGCATCGGCGGGTCCGCATCCCTCGGGCGGCTTGCCGCCGATCACCTATGTGTCGGGCGGTCTTGAGAGCGCGGAAATTCGCAAGGCGGTGTGCGACATTCTGGAGGGCGGCGAGGCTGCCTTCCGCGAGCGCGCCCGCAGGCTGCGGGTCCGGTTGGAGAGGTGAATGAGTCTAATCTAAGCGGCAAGGGAGCGCGGCGTGGGGCTATATAAGAAGTGGTGCGAAGCCACGAAAGAAAAGGACAAGCGGAAGCGCTATTGGACGTATGTCGAAAAGGACGGCGGTCGCGATGAGATTCGCGATGACCTCGCCGAGACCATCCGCTCGCATTATGACCGACTCGAACGCATTGCCGAAGACGTGGAGCGGCTCGGATACAAGGTCGCGGCTGCGATTCTCGGTGAAGCGATGCCGCAAACCACCAAAGGCCGCTCCGGCGATCTCGGTGAGATTCTCGCGACGGAGCTAGTCGAGGAAGAGATCGGTCTGCGCGTCCCCGTGCGCCGCCTCCGCTACAAGGACGGCCGCAACATGGCCATGCGCGGCGACGACTTCATCGGCGCCGGGTACGATGGGGCCGGCGAGAAGCTCTGGCTTCTGAAAGGCGAAGCCAAGAGCAACAAGGTACTCGGCAAAGCCACCGTCACGAGCGCCCGCAAGGTGCTGAACCGCGACAGCGGCCGTTGCACGCCCGACTCGCTGCTGTTCGTCGCCAATCGCCTGTTGGAGAGCACCGATCCGGACGACAACGCGCTGGGCCGCAGCCTCCGCGATGAGGTGGGCCTGAAGTCCCTTCGCGCCGATCGGATCGACCACATGCTCTTCACCGTGTCGGGCAACGGCCCCCACGCTTCACTGAAGGAGGACCTCGACGGCACGGGGACCAATCGTGACCACTACGTCGTGAACATTCACGTCGAAGACCACCAGGACTTCATCGCGGCCATGTACCAGGAGGCGGAAGACCTTGGAGACGATTGATGAATTGACGGCGTTCCTGACGACAGCGACCGTCGACGGTATCCTTGGGCGCCTCCTCTATCGCGGCGCGGCTTGGTCGCTGATGCGCGAGGAGGGCGTCCTGCCGCCGAATGCGCCGCCCCTCGGCGCGACGATCGAAACCGACCTCGCCGAACATGGCTTCGCCCTGTTGCGGGGTGCGATGGCCCTGCGTGCTCAAGCTGGCGCTTCGGATCTGACCAGCAAGGCGTTCGAGCGCGCTGCCAACGCGTTTGAAGCCCTGGTACGCAATGGCGATCCAGAATCGCCCGATCGCGGCTTCCGTCGCACCATCGCCGCCGCCGCCTATCATCTCGCCGGCTTCTCAGCCGTCGCCTATTCGCTCTTCAACGAGACGGCGGCCGATCTCAATGCCTCGCCGGGCGAAACGGCGATTCGACACCTGATCCTGCGCGATCTCGGCCAGTTGCGCAGCTTCGTTCGCGAGTGGTTGGACGACGGGGCTCATGGTGATGAGCAGATCGCCGAGGCGCTACGGGGCGAAGAACCTGACGTCGACGAGGTGCTGTCGACCATCCTCAATACGACGATCTGCCGAGCCCTGGCGCATTTTGACTTCGCGCTCGAGACGGGCGAGCCCGAACCCATCGATAGCGCACGGGCATTGCTCGCCACAGCGGTCAACCTGGCGGACAATGCGGAGAATGTACCGCTGTGGTGGATGTCGAATCTCTGCCGGCACCTGATCGACGACCTCTGGCAGCATTCGCTGCACCAGACCCTGCCGACGGAGCCGCCAGCGGGGACGGAGGAAAAATACCCGGACCTGCGCCGGCTCTTCATCTCGTCGCTCTACGCGCGAAAAACTTCCGAGGTGGAGCTATGGCCATCGCAGCGCGAAGCGGCCCAGCGTTCCACGGACGTCACTGACGATCTGGTCGTCGCTTTGCCGACCAGCGCCGGCAAGACGCGGGTGGCCGAGATCGCCGCGCTGATGACGCTGTCGTCGGAGCGCAGAGTGCTGATTGTGACGCCGCTGCGCGCCCTGTCGGCCCAGACCGAGCGGTCCTTCAGAAAGACCTTCGCGCCCCTCGGATTCAGCGTCTCGTCCCTTTACGGCGCCAGCGGTCTTTCAGCTGGCGACGAAGACGCCTTGCGCACCCGCGAGATCATCATCGCGACACCCGAGAAGCTCGACTTCGCGCTGCGAAGCGATCCGTCGCTGATCGATGATGTCGGCCTGATCGTCCTCGACGAAGGCCACATGATCGGCCCGAGCGAGCGCGAAATCCGTTACGAGACGCTCGTGCAGCGCCTACTTCGGCGCCCCGACGCGAGCGAACGCCGGATCGTCTGCCTCTCCGCCATCCTGCCGAGCGGCGATGAGCTGGATGATCTCACCGCCTGGATACGCTCCGACGAACCGGGCGAGCCGGTGCGCTCCGACTGGCGCCCGACACGGCAGCGGTTCGGCGCGCTCGCCTGGCGAGGCAAGGACGCATTGCTCCGGCTCGACCTCGACGACGACGGGCCCTTCCTCGACAAATTCGTCGTGCAGAAACCAGCGCGCGGGAAGGAGAAGAAGCCCTATCCGCGCAAGAACTCGCACCTCGCCTTGTTCGCGGCGTGGGAATTCGCAGGCCAGGGCAAGCGGACCCTGATCTTCTCCACCCAGGCGAATTGGGTCGAGAGCTACGGCAAGCAGGTCGTGGACCTCTGCAAGCGTGGCTATCTGGATTCGCTGCTGGAAGACGAAGCGTCGATCGCGCGCGCCATGGAGGTGGGCAAAGAATGGTTGGGCGAGGACCATCCCGCTGTCGCTTGCCTGAAGGCGGGCGTCGCCATCCACCATGGCCGGCTGCCAAACCCGTTCTTGCGTGAACTGGAAGCCCTTCTGTCCGACGGTGTCCTGAAGGTCATCGTCGCATCGCCGACGCTGTCGCAGGGCCTCAATCTCAACGCCGCCGTCCTGTTGGTGCCAGCGCTGTATCGGGCGTCCGAGAAGATCAAAGGCGAGGAGTTCGCGAACGTCGCTGGCCGCGCTGGCCGCGCCTTCGTGGACGTCGAAGGCCTCATCGTCCATGTCATGTTCGATAAGATCGATTGGCGAAAGAAGGAGTGGCGAAAGCTGGTCGCCTCCGCCAAGGCCCGCACACTAAAGAGTGGCCTCATCCAGATCGTCGCCGTGATCCTTGAGCGCCTGTCCCGCGAAGGTGTCCTGGATCGCGATGATGCCTGGGAATATCTCGCCAATGCCCGTGAAGCCTGGAGATCTCCCGAGGAGGAAGCCGAGGTCGCCGAGCGCCTGGCGGCAGGCGCGGAATACGACACCGATGGCGATGACGATGAAGACGGCGGCGATGATGAGGAAGAGACCATTGACGAGGAGCCGCTTTCGCAAATCGTCGAGCGTCTCGATGCGACCGTGTTCGGGCTGATCGAAGCACTCGACTCTGATCGCGCCGATCTACCGAAGCTCTTGGACGAGGCGCTCAAGGGGTCGCTCTGGGCCCGCCAGATCGCCCGCGAGGACGAGGACGTCGCCCCGTTGCACAAGAAGGTGTTTGAGGCGCGCGCCGATCTCATCTGGAAGACCACCACGGCGCAGGCGCGGCGCGGACATTTCGCCATGGGCGTCGGGCTTGAAGCTGGCCTCACCATCGACGCCATGGCCGACGAGCTGGCCGAACTCCTCGACCGGGCTGACGAAGCGGCGCTGAGCGGAGATATCGACGAACTCGTCGATGCGCTTGGCGGCCTCGGGGAGCGCCTGCTGTTTATGCGGCCCTTCATCCCCGACAAGGCGAACACGCTGCCGGCGAATTGGAAGGCCATCCTGCGCAGTTGGGTGTCTGGCGAGGACGTCGCCAAGATCGGACCGCAGAACATGCGGGCTGTCGAAGAGGCCTTCACCTATCGTTTGGTCTGGGCGTTGGAAGCTGTTCGTACACGCCGCATGTCCCTCGGCTGGGCGCCGGAGACGGTGGCGGGCGGCGCCGCAGCCGCGGTCGAAACCGGCGTCCCGCAATTCATGATGTCGATGCTGATCCGTGCGGGCCTTCCGTCGCGGCGGGCGGCCATGGCGGCGATCGAAGATGCCAAGCCTGTTTTCGTCACGCCCGCCGAGATGCGGGCCTGGCTCGAATCCGACGAGATCACGGCCTACACCGACGCTGGCGACTGGCCCACACCCGACACTGCCGCGCTATGGGCTCGCTTCCGCACCGAAGCCCTCAGCGGCGGCATCCAGAAGTGGTCGGTCGAACACTATAAGCGCCTGCTCGACATCGCGGCCGCCCCGCCTGCCGGCCTCTATCGAATCGTCACCGACGAAGGGGACGGGCGGACCTGGCTGGCGACGCCCGACTACCAGCGGGTCGCCGCATTCAAGAAGTCGGCTGTCGATCCCAAGCCCAGCCTCTTCTCGGGTAGATTGGCCGGCAACACCAGGCTGGTGGAAGCCTTGCGCGTCGGCCGCGGAAAACTGCGCTGGCCGCAGGCCGATGCGTAACGGAGAGCGGTAGCCATGCTCTATGCCTGGGTCGGCAACCAGAAGCGCGCGCCCATCGCAAAGGGAGAGCGCACGACTTGCCGCGATTGCGGTGGTCTGCTCACCGCTGTCATGCCGGTCGAGAACACGCCCCACTGGCGACATAAGGCCGGCGATTGCGACCCCTGGAGCGAGCCCGAGGGACCCTGGCATCTCGGCTGGAAAGAACTGTTCGACATGTCGTGTCGCGAGATTGGTTTGCGCGATCTGATGACTGGGGAGCTTCATCGCGCTGACGTCCTGGTGGGCAGTGGCACCCCTATGGCCACCGTGCTGGAGTTGCAGCACTCCTCGATCAGCGAGGACGAACGCAACGCGCGGGAGGCCTTCTATCGGCGCGAGCATCGGATGTTCTGGCTGGTCCACATCCACAGCGAAAGCTCGTTCCTGGGGACCTACTTCAGCATGTCGCTCGATTTCAAATCCCGCGTCGTCAATCTCGACGGCAAGGAATTCGCGATCATGCGGTGGATGGGGCCAAACAAGCAGTTCATTGAGAAGTGGAAGCGCGCCGCTGCCCACGTCTTCTTCAATGCGGGTCCATACATCTTCTACCTCGCCGGCCCCGGCGCAACGACCCGCCTTGGGGGCTCTTTGAAGCGCGGCGAATTTGCCCTCTGCGCGCTCACTCGCGATGAGTTTGTGCGAGCCGTTCGAGGCGAGGACCTTCGATCAGCGTAGCGTGCCGGTCAGAGCTACGACGGAAATACGTGATCGATCCATGAAGCGCAGGCAGCCACGACCTCGAGTGCCATTCCCGGCGAGTGGATGTCGGACGTGCCATGAGACAATCCATTTCGTAGAGCGATCAGAGCCTCGATAGGGTCGGAGACCACTGTGGGACCGGGCACGAGCGCCGGTAGGATGCCAGCCTTCCTCGCCCGATCGACGAGATTGCGCAGTGTGCCACGCGCGGCGCCCCCATGGCCGTTGAGGCGATGTTTCAACGCCAACTCGAACGCGCCGAAAGCCTGGACCTCACCGACAACGAACAGATCATAGTCGAAAAACGCGTAGATGACGGTGTTCCGAGCGCGGTCGAAGGCCGCGCCTACCTCGCCCGGTACGGCGTCGCTGAGACTGATGTCCGCGATCGCTCCATGATGATCGGCAAGCGTCATTCGCCAGGCGATGCCACCTTGAACGACGCAAAGATCGGCGAAGCGGGGATCAGGCTTCAGAATGTCATCGAGAGACTTAAAGGGCATTCGCTGATCCGACCTTCGCGCCGTTTGGCGACGCGCCCAACTCCTATGCGGCCAGCGGAACCTCCGCTTCCGGCTCTTTGGCTGGATCGGCGATAGCCTTGATCAAGAAGCGATCGAGCGCGGCTCGCCGTGAATCCCGGTCCAGGGCATAAGCCGTCTGTTTGAATTCAATGCCATCAAGCAAACCCTGAATATAGCCCGAGATCGTATCGGCCGCCATGATCAGGGCGGTGTCGAGCGTGTGGATATACTTGCTGGTGACCGAGCCCTTGGCGTGGCCGACCAAGGCCGCGATGGTCACTTCGGTGAAGCCAAGGTCGTTGGCGATGCTCGCGAAGCTGTGGCGGAGCACATGCGGCGTCACGTCGGAAAGGGCTGAATCCTTGAAGAGCTGCTCCCAATGGTTCGGGAAGCTGCCGAAGGCATTGTCCTCGCCCCGGCCAGGGAAAACGTATGTACCGACATCCTCGGCGTGTCGTTGTTCCAGATACTCGACGACCGGCAAGCCGATCGGTCGGATGGATTCGCCCTCCTTGCTGTCCTTTAGCCGCAGGCAGCTCGCCTCTGTGTCCGCCTCGGTCCACTTCAGGCCGATCATTTCGCCACGACGGCAGCCGGTCAGCGCGATCTGGCGGATGATATCCACCGTCATCGCATACTTCTCCTCCTCGGCGGCCTTGCGCAGCATTTCACCCAGCGTCCGATATTCCGCTTCCGACAATCGGCGCTGCCGCACGTTGTCCTTCGGCTTGCGGAGACCGTGCGCGGGATTGGATGTGATGATGCCGGCTTCGACGGCGTAGGTGAGAATGCCGCCGAGGAGACCGACCGTTCGCGTCGCCGTTCCGGCCCCACCGCGGACGATGGCCTTGCCGCGCAGCTTCTTCGTCTTGACGGAGACTCGCGTCTTGCCGGCCATGATATCCTTCAGGGCCTTGTTGATGTCCGCCTTGGCCAGGTCCTTCACGCGGCGCGTTCCCAGGAGCGGGATGATGTGCCGCTCGATACGCCCGGTGTCCGTGACGATTGTCGTCGGCTTCTTGGGCCGCCCACCTTTCCCCAAAATTAGGCCAGCGTTGAGGTCATTGAGGTAGAGTGTGCAGAGTTCCTTGACCGTGATGGCCTTATGATCGAGCTGCCGCTCTTCGGCGGGATTGTCCCCCTGGGCAACGCGGCCCAACTGGACCTTCGCCTCCTGGCGGGCTGCTTCGGCGGTCCAAACGCCATGCAAGCCGATCGTGTAGCGGCGCGAGCGGCCCAACGCCCGATATTGAAGGACGTAGCTGCGCTTGCCAGACGTGAAGACGCGAAGGCCGAAACCTGGTAGCTCGTCATCCCAGACGACGTAGTCCTTCTCGCGGGGCTCGGCTGCGTCGACCAGCCGTTTCGTGAGCTTAGCCATGGGAATTCTCCCGTCCAAACTCCCATTCTCGCGTAAGCACCACGTAAGCAGGCGGACGCAAATCGGAGCGTGCTCGAGGGTACGTCAGGCGAGCCGAAAATTCAAATTGTTTAGTGATTACAGCAGCATAGCGCATTGGAGCGAAGCCCATCGCAGTTGGTCGAAGGGCAGGTTAAATTGCTCCGAAGGCAGAGGTCACAGGTTCGAATCCTGTCGGGTGCGCCAGAAATTCGTAAGCAAACGCAAGAGCTTCCGAATTGTTAGCGCCGCGCCTCCTTCCCCTAAAATTCAATCCGTCACACCGCTGTCACAGCGACAAGGATGTGCGGAACAATGGCGACGATTAGAAAACGCGGGGAGCGTTGGCAGGCGCAGGTGCGCCTTCAAGGACATGCGCCGCTCGCAAAGACCTTCAGACACAAATCCGATGCTGAAGCATGGGCGCGTCAGCAAGAGGTCGCCATCGAGCGAGGCGAAATCCAAAGCGCGCGACGCTCTCTAAGGGCCTACGTCCTGAGCGACCTGTTGGCCCGCTACGAATCCGAAGTGACTCCCTGCAAGCGCGGCGCGGCTTCCGAACTATACCGGATAAAGACCTTGAAGGCGGCGTCGATTGCAAGCCTGCCGCTGGATAAGGTCACGTCAAACACTCTCGCGCTTTATCGAGACCAGCGCTTGCTTGAGGTCTCCGGCCCTTCGGTCAGACGCGAACTCGCGATTTTGCAGCATTGTCTGGAAGTGGCGCGCAAGGAATGGGGAGTGCCTCTCGTACACAACCCCGTAGAGGCCGTAAGCAAGCCGCAGAGCGCCAAGTCGCGCACCCGCAGGCTCACAAGCGAGGACGCGCAAAAGCTTGCCCACGGACTCCAGAAGACTCGCAATCGGCTATTGGCAGACATTGTCCGCTTTGCCATTGTCACGGGCATGCGGCGGGGTGAGCTGCTCTCTCTCTCATGGGCTAACGTGGATATGAATGCGAGGACTGCGCACCTTCCGGACACAAAGAACGGAGAGTCCCGGACCGTCCCGCTGAGCCCCAATGCGCTTTCCGTGCTCACGCGGCAAAAGCGCTTTGACGGAGAGGACAGCGTGTTTCCAATGACCGGGAACGCCGTAAGGCTCGCTTGGGAGCGCCTAAAGAAGCGGGCTGGCGTTGAGGACCTCAGGTTCCATGATCTTCGCCACGAAGCTATCAGCCGGTTCTTTGAGCTTGGGCTCTCGGTGCCGGAAGTGAGCGCCATTAGCGGCCACAAGGACACCCGCATGCTGATGCGATATACGCACTTGAAGCCCGAGAATATTGCTCAGAAGCTCAGGGAGGCGGGAGCGCCAGAACAGCACGCAAGAGGAACCCTCTGATTATCGAACGGGGCAAACCAGCACCGCGATTTAAGAAGCCTCCACAAGGCCTTGGGAGACTCAAGGGCGGGTCTCTTGGCTCTGCTTGAACCTATAGGCTCGTCCAGTTTAAGGGGAGGCAGCGATCATCCCTAGCGTTCAAAGCTCATCTTCAAGCATCAACTAATGGCGACACGCAGCTTAGAGCAGCGAAGGCCTCTTGAGCCAGATAGCATCAAAGCTGAAAAGTGTTTCCCGTATACAATAAGCGTCCAAAGAAACTCATTTAATTATCTAATTACCCTTCCATTATGTATTTCTTATGTATTCCTTAGGCTTAGAGGACACTGAATACAGGAATGATTACATTATTGAGAACCGTTAAGAGGAGACGAGGTAAGAGTGTTAATCTTCACTCTAGGCTTAATCTTTGATACGGCTTCGTAGCGCTTAACGAGAACCTTCAGAGCCTTGTCCTGATCCTCGATACGGACAAGGAGGCTATCGTGAACGCAAAGGCTTGGAAGGCCTCTATCCATCAACTCCAGCATCGCACCCACGACGGCTTGCGATTCGTGAAACATTAGGTCTGCCCAAGTGATCCTCGACTTTTCCCAATCCAAGAAAACAGGATGACGCTCTTCCATGATGGCCCGCAATCTCGTGACTGAGATTATGTCCGGCAATCTGTAGCCAGTCTCTTCCTCGAAGTCTTTCACCGTGTCTTTAGGCCAACGTCTCAGATGGCCTTGGTTGCCCAGTGTCGCTGTGGTCCATGCCTTCACAACGGCCCGCTTAACGCCTTCGACCTCGTAGGGGTCTCTGGACATAGGATCGAAAGGAAGTCCCTGAAGCCCATGAAGCAGGGTCAGGTAGCTTGCGGAAATGTCGATTTCAACAACAGAGCTGTCATTGATTGTCATCTTCAGTCGCACGTCCTTCGACTGACGCTGATAACTCTCGTCACCGCCATAAAGCCGTCCGCCACGGTCCCAATCGAACCCTTTGACGTCGCCTTGATTGAAGATGCGGCGATAGCCTTTGTGGACTGCTCCTCGAATATCAAAACCATCGAGGAATTTGTTTAAGCGTCGAACCTCCTCTTCAAGCGCCAAGCTTTTTTGAGTGTGAGTGATCCGCATCGCCTTGCCTTCCGCCTTCTGACCGGCAATGCGCTTCGATGAGGCTTTAAGGACGAGTGGGTGCTGGGGAAGATCTTCGATGAAGTGATGGCTGATGGTGTCCTTGTATATCCCGGCTTCCTTGGCGAGCCTAAGGAAAGCACTCGTTGCCCGGAATCGCGAGGCCATGCCTTTCAGCGCAATGTATTCTTTCGGTCCGAATTTCCTGAGGCGCTGTTGCCCTTCTCGGTGTTCTACATAGCCCAAGTCCTTAAGTGCGGCGAGCATGTCCACAAAGGTCCGGTAAGACACGCGCTCGCGTGTGAAGGTCTCCGCTTTCAAGGAACGGTGGCACCATCCAGCCGCTTTGATTTTTGTGCCCGCAGCGAGAAGGTCGCCAACAAAAGCTCCTAGAGCCTGTCTGTGCTCCCGCACCTTATTGGCCGCCCTCCGGCGATTGCTACGGAGGCCTGAGGCTATCTCTTGGTCCTCAACTAGCGATGCGAGCTGTTCAATGAAGGCCTTTGCCTCATCTGAAACCGCGCGGCTATTCAAGTCGGCATATTTGGAGTGTTCAAGGGCCGGATCGGGCTTGTTGTAATCGTGCATCGGTCCGCGCTGTTGAGAAACTCTATAATAGCCTGGAGAAGCGATTGGTGCCTTATGGCGACCCTTCAAGTAGTTGATAATTCACCGCTGAAGCGCCGTTAGAAGGGTATGTCGTCGTCTATAATATTAGCACGTGAAGCGACCTGGGGCTGCGACTTAGGGGGAGTGGTAGGCGGACTTTTAAGCACGAGTTTCCCTTCATTCTCAATCATCCAATCGAGACCGCCGTCCAAAAGCCTGTAGGCGGAAAACGTATCGCCATCGTGGTCCGTAGCGGTTAACTGCTCGATGAATCGCCCCGCCACAAGTTTACGAGCAGCTATCAAAGTGCCAACGGACGTATATCCTAGCTTTTCCATCCTGTTTCGAATGATCCAATGAGAAACTGAACCCTCAAGACCCTCGGTTTCAGAAGCCAACGTGGCCAGAAATACAATCTCGTGTTCTGTTAAACCGTCCTTAGGTTTCAAAGGCGATACGGCTTCTATTGCGGCTTGGCTGTTCGTCCGCTCTACGCAATGGCCAAGGGCTTCTACTATCTCGCGTTTGAGCGTTTCGAAGGCACTTGGCGCTTTAGTGCTGTATCTAATGATCTTGCGGTGTTGGACATCAAAGGGAAATCGCGCGCGTTTTTCCGCATCGCAAACGATAACAAGCTCCTTTTTCGCGGCGATTGCTAACCCGAATTCGAACCAAACGTTTGGATTGTCCTCGCTAATTTCTACAAAGCAAACATCTGCGGCACGAATTCCCTGTTCAATTTGATTTATCGGGATGGAGACGGAGGCATCACGATCAACCCTGTAAGGGGTCAGCCCTGCCTCTTTGATTGCCGGGTCAAATATCTCGTCGTAGCGCATGTCGTACGCGCTGCTATCGAACGGCTGGATGACGAAACAAACGCCCATCGTAGAAGATGTCCCTGTTATCTGAGGCTAAGAGCCGCTTTTCTGGAATGTTTGCAGGTCTTTGCGTGCCCACCACGCGAGTTACTTCCGCGTAGGAAGCGCTTTTATAACAGACCCTCCCAAAGGGTGCTCCTCATCTCCGCCGTACAAAGCGTTCAAACGCGCTGTGATTTCGGATTTGTCTTCTAGCGCTCCGAAAAGTACGTCAATATCGGCCTGAGTAAGCTCGCTTCTATTCATAGTCACGGTAAACTCTGCCCCATTCTGAGGGTCTCGCAACTTCGCCTTCCACCCTTCGGGGTTAGCGGCATCGATTGCTTCAACTTCATATTGCCCGGTTATTTGTTTTCCTTCCTTCCTCTCCAGAGATGGCGAAAGAATCGCGTGCGCTTGCTCTTGATCGATATTCGCTCCAAGCAATTGTGCATGGTCCACATTAGAAAGACTTCGCGCGAGCACTTTTTTGCTCTCGTCCGCAAGCGGTTTCATGCCGCCTAGGTCCGATCGGGTGGTAAGCGCATCAGCTAGAAGCCGCATCCGTTTCGTTTCTTCCACGCTCAAACTGACGCGCTCAGATGCGTCAGCAATGTGCCTCTGTGTTTCACAATTCTCCTTGATCCACTGGTCTGCCGCCGTGGAAGAGAAATAGAGAAGCGCAATTGCGATAATTGCGACGGTGATTTGTAGTCCGGACATTTTGCGCGCTAGAGCCAGTAGAACTTCCTTGAGGGATTCATTGTCTAGCTCTAATCCACTGCTCCCCCCGGTAGCTACAAGATTCAGGTCCAAGGCTTTGTGGTCTTCCACGCGAAGCAAACGGGCATCCGCTCGGCCATATGCCGCTAAAGCAAATCCCTTCGACAGTTTCCGGTGAAATCCAGAGACCGAGCGAGCAATAGACGGTGACCTGCCACTGAACTTTCATCCAGCGGCGATTAGAGCCTCGGTGGGTTTTACGCCGTGTGGCGTGGGTGGAGCAACATGCGATCGGCGAAGCTGGTCGGGGTTGCGCAGCCGATCGC
>SCSF01000039.1 GCA_004298435.1 Beijerinckiaceae bacterium | reverse complement strand
CCCCTTTTGCGCCGGCGGCGCAGTGATGAGCCCGGATGATGGTGCTGTCGATCATTTGAACGGTCTGGCCGACGCCCTCGGTCGCCGCCGTTGTTCATCGACTGCATCATCTCGGCACAGCCGGACATCCTGTGGCCGGACATCATGCCTTGTTCTATATGCCCATGCTCATGCCGTGATCGCACCGGCTTTGCATTCCACTTGACTCGCTCTGCGCGAAGGCGGGAGCCATCAAGGCGCCGAGGACTGCGGCGAGAGCGGCGATCGTGAGCTTGTTTCCAAGGATCATTTTAGGTCTCCTGTTGAGGTGACGAGTTTTGTGGAGTGCCGTTTGGTGTCGCACTTCCGGGGCTGCTGCACATGCGATGCATGCAGAGACCGAACGTGCACATCGCGAGGCACGGCGCAACGCTGACCAACCACGGAGCCACACCTAGCGCAACCAGAAAACTCCTTTGCCAGGCGAGCCCCGCGCCGATCAGCGTCAACGCAAAACCGCCAAGCAACAATTTCTTGCGGCGCAGCCATTTGAAACGCGTGTGCGCGCTGATCGAAGCGCGCGAACTGATTGTCGTTTCGATTTGCATTGACCAATCTCCTCAGACAGTCGTGAAAACTTTTGGCGGCTCGCCGTCTTTGGTGACGGCATAGACGGTCCAGGTCTCGGTCTTCGAGCCGGTCATTCCGGGAGAGCCAGATGGCAAGCCCGGCAAGCTGATGCCGGCGATCGCTGGCTTTTCCGCGAGTAGCTTGCGAATAATGTCGACCGGCACATGGCCGTCGACGACGTACCCGCCAACGAACATCGTGTGGCAACCCTCGAGATTTTCCGGAACGCCAGCCTTTTGGCTGATCTCGGCGAGATCGTTGGTCGGCTTCACAGTGACCTTGAAGCCGTTCTTCTCGAGGTATCGTGCATAACCTTCGCAACATGTGCAGGACGGGTTCTTGTAGAGCGTCGCCGCGATCGGTGATGCCGCATGAGCGGCCCGCGAAGCGAGCAGCGCAGGAGCAGAAACAACCGTCGCCGCCAGAATAACGAATTCTCTTCGCTTCATTTTTGGCCCTTTCATTTAACAATTTGAGGCATCTGGTTGAGGTACTCTGGTCCCAGACGTGCGTTATTGAGATGTAACGACCTGGTACTCATGTCAGTAATTTGACGAAGGCACTGATCTCCTCAGGCGCGGCGAAAAATACCAAGGCCCGATCGCCGAAATGCCCGGCAGGCAGAATGACGGGTTTGCCGCGGTGCGGGCCGAGCGCGCTTGAGTCGACACTAAACCGCAGATTGGTTTCGCTGAATTCAGCATGGTGCCCGTCCGCGGTTACGACGTGATACCCACCGAGCGTATGCCGCAGCGTATGGACCCGATGCTGGGCGCCAACTTTTTTGAGATCGATGAAGGACCGCTTTTCGGTATCATGCGCGACAGGGTCCGGATGCGCCCGTGCGGGCAGCGAGAAAAGCGCTCCTACTCCCGCCGCGGTCAACGTCAGTAGAGACCGACGATTGACCTCGCGACGGCGCGTTTGTTTGCGTGTCACTTGATTTGTGCGCATGTCACTTTGCCTCCGCATCACAGTGGTGCTTTATGAATTCGCTGATTTCGCCGGGCGCGGCGAAGAAAACGGAGGCGCGGTCGCCCATCATGCCCGCGGGCATGATAACCGGCCGTCCAGGGAGCGGTCCTTTATCGCTTGAATCGGTCTTGAAGCGCAGGTTTGCCTCCCAGAAAGCCGTCATCCGCCCGTCGGCTGTGGTGATACGATAACTGTCGCGGCAATAGCGGATTGCCGTGACCTGATGCGCAGGCCCGAGCTGCTTCAGATCCTTGAACGGCGATGCCGTCATCGCGGCCGGTAGTTGAAAACTTCCGTTGCTTTCCGCTTTCAGAAAGGCAATCAGATCGGCCCGTTGCCGCGTGTCCGGGATGCCGCGAAAATTCATGTTATTCCTCGGAATGAAGGCGGCGGGCGATTTGAGCCACGCGTCCAACGTCTTCTGATTCCATACGATAGCGGACGATTTGAGTGCCCGAGAGTAGCGGTCGAAGCTTTTGAGGCTTCCCGCCTTGCGGCCCCAAATGCCGGCGAGGCTTGGGCCGGTCATGTTACGATCGGTCGCAAGCGAATGGCACGCTGCGCAAACACGGAAGGCTTTGGCGCCTTCGGCCGGATCGCCAGCGGCGAACGCCGTCGGCATCAAGGCGGCGGCGGTTATCAGGAAGGAACAGACGAGACCGACAACACGGAGAATACTCATCATCACGCCACCCGAATGATCGTCATAAGCCCATCGACCTGGTGCTCCATGACGTGGCAATGCAGCATCCAGTTGCCGGGGTTGATCAGGGCGGCGAGGGCGAGCAGACCGATCAGGCCCATTCCCCACATCATCGCGCCACGGTGCATCATTTCCTGGCCCATCATCCGTTTGGCCCTCCCTCACGTCGCTGTTCATTAGCCGCCGCCGCGGATATGCAATTTACTCCGCTGGAGATCCCGCGGGCTCGCCGACTGCGTCCGACACCACGCTTTGTTGCGGCAGCCGCCAGCCCTTGACGATTGCGTAAATCGCCGGGATGACGAGAAGCGTCAGGAC
>SCSF01000038.1 GCA_004298435.1 Beijerinckiaceae bacterium | reverse complement strand
CGAAGACCTCGACAAGCATGAACAAGCGGAAATTCTCGAAGCCTTGCCTGCTGTCGAGCGGGCGGCGCTTGAGCGCTCTCTGGAATATGCGGAGGATTCAGCCGGCAGGCTGATGCAGACGACGCTTGTGACTGCGCCGCCATTCTGGACTGCCTCGCAGACAATCGATTTTCTGCGCGATAGCGATGCCGCCGACCTGCCGGAAGCTTTCTTCGAAGTTTTCATCGTCGATCCGGCGCATCGCCTGCTCGGCAATGTCTTCCTCGATGCGTTGCTGAGGGCGCGCGGCTCAGAGCAGGTCGGCGATCTCATGGAGACGGATCGCCGCCGCGTGCTGGTGAGCGAAGACCGCGAAGAGGTCGCGCGGATATTCCAGCGCTACAATATGATTTCCGTGCCGGTAGTCGATGAGGCGCAAAGGCTCGTCGGCGTGATAACGACCGACGACATTGTCGACATCATTCGCGAAGAGGCGGATGAGGACGTGAAAGCCCTCGGCGGCGTCTCAGTCACGGAGCAGTTGTCAGACAGCGTGTGGTGGACAGCGAAGAGCCGCTTTCTGTGGCTGTTCGTCAATCTGTTTACGGCCTTCCTCGCCTCCGGAGTGCTCGGACTTTTCGAGGGGCAACTGGAGAAGATGGTGGCGCTGGCCGTCCTCGCCCCAATCGTTGCGAGCCAGGGCGGCAATGCCGCGACGCAGACCATGACGGTTGCCGTGCGCGCTCTGGCGACGCGTCAATTGTCGCGTTTCAACACGTTGCGGGTCATCGGCCGCGAAATCCTTGTTGGCGCGCTGAATGGAGCGCTCTTTGGCGTGATGACAGGCGTGGTCGCCTCGATCTGGTTTGGCCTCTGGGGGCTTGGCTTCGTGATCGCGCTCGCCATGCTGACCAATCTCGTCGCCGGCGCGCTCGGCGGCATTCTGATCCCGCTCGTTCTGGAGCGCGTGAAAATCGATCCGGCGGTTTCCTCTGGGGCCTTTGTGACGACCGTGACGGACGTGGTCGGCTACAGCTCGTTTCTCGGGATTGCGACACTCTGGTTCAGCCTGGGCTGACATAGCGTTTTCAAGCGAAGTGGCTTTCCGGTTCGCGTGAAGAAAACGCGTCAAAACAAATAAAATTCGCGGTCCAGCGCTTTCGAACGAAATGCAATCGCCTTGCTATTGCGGATTTTCGAGGCTGAGAGTTTCCGAGGCCTCATCATAGGCGAAGGTCTCGCCGTAACGCCCCCAGTTGATGATGCTCTTGAGCGTCGTTTCCGCATACTCCTCGGACATGTAATCCTCGAGTTCTTCGAGGAAACGCGCTGCACGCGCCCAATGCGCAGGGCGCTCGTCCAGCACCATTTTCACGCGCGCCGCGAGCGGCACATAGGCAAGGAGGTGGTCGCCGAAGAGTTTCTTGCGGACATCGACATCGGCTTCGGCGAAACGCAATCCCGCCAGCGTCAGCTTTATGTCGCCTTCCTCGATCTCGGCGAAACGCATGAGTTGCAAGGTTTCGGCGACAGGGAAAAGATCGTCGATCGTCATTTGCAGATCGTCGGCGAGCGCAGGCAGATCGGCGCGTCCATTGTAGGGTGTCGCGGCCACGGCTTCCAGCATGCCGGCGAGCAGATTGGTCGAGATATTGGGCAGTGACATGCCAAGGCCGAGGCCCGAAAACGCACCGTCGCGGGCAGGCGCTGTGGGAACCGGGCGCCGCGTCATCAGGGCGTAGATTTTATCGACCATCTGCCGGAATTCCGGATCGAGGCGATTACGCGGATGTTGCAGATTGACCTGTATTTCCGCTGCGATCCGGCCAGGGTTGGATGACAGCACGACGATGCGGTTGCACATCAGCACCGCTTCTTCGATGTTGTGCGTGACCATCAGGATCGATTTGATCGGCATGCGCCCTTCGACCCAGAGGTCGAGGAAATCGGTGCGCAATGTCTCTGCGGTCAGAACGTCAAGGGCGGAGAAGGGCTCGTCCATCAGGAGGAGGTTGGGCGCAACCACGAGCGCGCGGGCAAAGCCGACGCGCTGCCGCATGCCGCCAGACAATTCCTTCGGGAAGGCGGATTCGAACCCGTCGAGACCGATGAGGTCTATCGCCTTCAGGGCGCGCGCTCTCGCCTCATGCTCGGGGACTTTCTTGGCGCGCAGGCCGAGTTCGACATTGGCGAGCACTGTGAGCCAGGGAAACAGCGCAGCGCTCTGAAACACCATGGCGATGCCGGCCGATGGTTCGTCCACAGGCTTCCCGCGGAACAACACCGTGCCGTCGGCTGGTTTGGCAAGCCCCGAGATAATGCGCAAAAGCGAGGACTTGCCGCAGCCGGAGCGGCCGAGCAGGGCGACGATCTCGCCCTCGTTCAGGGTCATCGACACATGGTCGAGCACGAGCGCCCGCTCTTCGCCGGAGCCGGTGCGGTAGCGCTGGCAGACGTCCTTGATTTCGAGAAGCGGCTTCGCTGCACTGTCGAGCATGAGGTCTAACCCAGATCCAGCCGGAAACGGCGTTCGGCGAGTCGCGACAGCGGCCGCCACAGCAAACGATTGAAGGCGATCACGAAGACAGACATGACGGCGACGCCGAGCACGATGCGCGGATAATCGCCGACAGCGGTAGCCTGGGCGATATAGGCGCCAATGCCATGTGCCGCCACCGTGTCATTGCCCCATTTCACATATTCCGCGACGATCGCCGCGTTCCACGAGCCGCCCGAGGCCGTCAGGCCCCCCGTCACGAAGGCGGGGAAAATCCCCGGCAGCATCACCTTGGTCCACCAGTCGAGGCCGCCGACGCGGAAGGCGGCCGCAGCTTCCTTGAGATCAGTGGGAAAAGCAGCCGCGCCGCCGATCACATTGAAGAGGATATACCACTGCGTTCCGAAGATAATGAGAAAGCTCAGCCAGATATCGGGGTTGAGTCCGAAGTGCAGGATCAAAACCACGGCGATAGGAAAGACCACATTGGCAGGAAACGCCGCCAGAAATTGCGCGAGCGGCTGGATTTTCTCGGCAAGGCGTGGGCGCAGCCCGATCTGAACGCCGATCGGCACCCAGACGATCGATGCAAGCGCTATCAGGGCGATGACGCGAAACATGGTGAAGCAGGTGAATTCGACCGCTTGCCCAAAATCCGCGAGAGTCAGTTTGTCGCTGACGAAATGGTAGATGAACCAGACGCCCCAAAGGCCGGTGCCTGCTGCGCCGACAATCCAGAGCAGATCCAGAATTCTGTCCTGGATGCGGTTCTTCGGGCGCGCCGCAAGGATCAGCCGGGGTGGCAGTTCGAAGCGCCAGAGCGCGACGGTATCGAAGATCTGTGCCGGAATTTCGGATAGGGCGCGCAGCCAGCGTGTCCGGCGGAAGAGTTGCAAGACCCAGGAGCGCTGCGGTTCTTCGCCTGCGGATAATTCGACGCGGAAGCGGCTCGAAAATGTCACGAGGGGCCGGAACAGCAGTTGATCGTAGACGATGATGACGACGAGCATCGCAGCGATGGCGGCGAAAACAGCATCGATGCGGCGATGGTCGATTGCGACAGCGAGATAGGAGCCGATGCCAGGCAGCTTGACCGTTGTGTCGCCGACGGAAATCGCCTCGGAAGCCACGACGAAGAACCAGCCGCCGGACATGGACATCATCATGTTCCAGACGAGGCCCGGAACTGCGTAAGGCGTCTCCAACTGCCAGAATTTCTGCCAGGCCGAGAGGTGAAATCCCTCCGCGACTTCGTTCAGTTCGCGCGGCACGGTCCGCAGCGACTGATAGAAGGAGAACGCCATGTTCCAGGCTTGGCTCGTGAAGATCGCAAAGATCGCCGCGCATTCCGCGCCGAGCGTCGAACCGGGGAACAGGCCCAGAAAGAACGTTATCGTAAAGGAAAGAAAGCCGAGAATCGGCACCGACTGGAGAACATCCAGAAGCGGAATCAAAACGCGCTCCGCCCGCCGGCTTTTTGCAGCCCAGGTCGCATAGGTGAAGGTGAAAAGCAGCGAGGCGACCATCGCCGCCAACATGCGCAGCGTCGTGCGCAGCGCGTAAGACGGCAGCAGCGAATAATCGAGCGAGATCACCGTCGATTGCGGCGCCGTGATCGGCAATGTCATCGCATGCGAAGCCCGCACGATCGCGATGAAGCCGGCGAAGATCAGCGCCATCGCGATCAGATCGTAATAGTTCGGCAGGCTCTTGCGGCCGAGCGAGGCGAGGGCGACGACCTTGGATTGCATTGAACGCCGGTGCGGGAGGGAGGGCTTGCCCTCTTCTCACCAATCCTCGTGACATTCAAGTGACGGCAATGCTTCCGAACTGAGGAATATGCGCCTTCTGTCGTCGGCCATTTTGAATGTCCTCCGCATCACCCCGCAAAGGCCCTGCCCAAGCTCATGCGAGCCCGTTCCGCGGGAGACTCCATAGCCGCCCGGAGGCGCGACAATAGCGCTGGACCGGCTTCGCCAATTTCCATATTGTGCCCGATGGGCCAGCAGAACGCCGGGCGGGGATGACATCGGCGGTGCGGGCGCGCGAGGGAGTGAAATGAAGCAGCGCGCCGATTCTGGCATTGGAAATGGACTATCGCAGGCGGGTCACAGTTTGGAAATCCACGCCGCAGCCAAGAATGGGGAAGCGAGCAACACCGGCGCAGCCGTAGCCTCCACGGGCCGCCTCGATGGCACGAAGCCGGAGTTCGCACGGTCACATTTCGATTGCGGAACCTGGCGGCATTCGGCTCCGGGGCCGACCTATGCGGCGCTCGATCTTGGCACCAATAATTGCCGGCTTCTGATCGCACGGCCAGCACCGCGCGATGCCGCGTCATCAGGTTTCAGGATTGTCGATTCGTTTTCCCGGATCGTGCGTCTTGGCGAGGGCCTTACGCAGACCGGCCGTCTCAGCGACATGGCGATCGAGCGCACCCTGGACGCTCTCGCCGTCTGCAAGGACAAGATGCGGGCGCGCAATGTCACCTGTGCGCGGCTGATTGCAACGGAAGCCTGCCGCGCGGCGGAAAACGGCGCCGAGTTCGTCATAAAGGTGCGGGATGTGCTCGGCCTTCATCTCGAAATCGTCGACAGGGAAACGGAGGCGCATCTTGCCGCGACCGGCTGCGCCGCGCTCGCTGATGCTGCGGCGGAAAGCGTCATCCTCTTCGATATTGGCGGCGGCTCCTCGGAAGTGATCTGGCTCGAGCGGGGCAGCCAGGGCCGCGCCAATGGAGCAGGGGCGGGGTTGCGCGAGCGCGTCCGCTTCTGGGTGTCGCTGAAGCTTGGCGTCGTGACTCTGGCGGAGAAATTCGGCGGCATAGAAGTTTCTGACAGCGTTTTCGAGGCGATGGTTGCCTGTGTGACGCAGGAACTCGATGGCTTTATCTCGCGTGCGTCGAGCCGCGGCCGCTGCGGCCGTTTCCATCTCCTCGGCACCTCCGGGACGGTCACGACCATTGCCGGGATCTTCCTCAATCTTCCGCGCTACGACCGCCGGCGCGTCGACGGCCTCTGGATGTCGGAGGAAGACGTGAGCCGGACGGTCGAACGCCTGCGCCGGATGAGCTATCGCGAGCGGGTGGAAAATGGTTGCATCGGTCCCGAACGTGCCGATCTCGTGCTGGCCGGCTGCGCCATTCTGGAGGCTATCCGCCGCGCTTTTCCCGCCGAGCGCGTCCGCATCGCCGACCGCGGGCTTCGCGAGGGCATCTTGCTGCAATTGATGCAGGCGGATCGCGCGCGGGAATGGGCCAACCGCCGATGAGCCAGGGTGCTTCCGGCCGGGAAGGCGGCCGCTCGCTCAAGACGCGCGTGAAGACGGCGCGCAGTCGCACGCTCTCCTCGACGCTGTGGCTCAACCGTCAGCTCAACGACCCTTATGTGGATCGCGCCAAGCGTGAAGGCTATCGCTCGCGCGCGGCCTATAAGCTGATCGAGATCAACGCCCGCGCGCATATTCTGAAGTCCGGTCAGAAGATCGTCGATCTTGGTGCGGCGCCCGGCGGCTGGTCACAAGTGGCCGCCGAGAAAATTGGCGCTGCAAAAGGGACGAGCAAAGGCAAAGTCTTCGCGATCGATCTTCTGGATATGGAGCCGGTGCCCGGCGTCGAATTCAGGAAGCTGGATTTCCTCGATCCCGAAGCGCCCGCGCAGTTGCGCGAATGGCTCGGCGGCACTGCCGATGTCGTCCTGTCGGATATGGCGGCCAATGCGACGGGGCATAAGAAGACGGATCAACTGCGCATCATCGGGCTTGTCGAACTCGCCGCCGAATTCGCCTGCGAGATATTGGGGCCGGGCGGCACGTTTCTCGCGAAGGTGCTGCAAGGCGGCACGGACGCAGCGCTTCTGGCGCGGTTGAAACGCGACTTCGCGCAGGTGAAACACATCAAGCCGCCGGCCAGCCGCGCGGGCTCGTCAGAGCTTTATGTGCTGGCGATGGGGTTCAGGGGAAGAAGGGAAGGGGTAGAGGTGCGAGAGGACGATGGCCGAGATGCGCTTTGAGGGCGGCGATAGATTCCTATCAAGGTTCGCCACGTCAATGCCTCGGTGAAAAAATTTCAAGTTTTAGTAGCCTATTATTTCACCAAAACTGACGGAAACACCTGGGTTATAGCCTTCGGTATATTGATATCCCGTGCTTGGGATATAAGTTTCAGTGTATTGAACTCCTGTGTTAATTGCAGTTTCTACATTGTTGGGAGCAGAGGTGGCTTCGTCAAAAGCAGCCGCAACTTGTTGCGCTTGTTCGGCATCAAGGCCGCCAATATTAAACGAGAGCCCGCCGCCATAGCCATCTACAGAGAGATTTATTTGAAAAAAGTCGGTCAGGGTGCCCGACCCAACGGAATATTCATTTGAATCCGGCTCGTGTTCTACCTGACTAAGGCCCTCAAGCGTAAATCCAAAGGCGAATGTCTGGTTGTCCGCAGTGGCGGCAAATTGAAAATTATCTACAGGTCCGGTCTGGTTCAAGCTTGAGCCGCTGATCGCATCCGGAGCTGGGGCGAGTGATACGCTGGTAGCGCTCATGCTGGCTGCCGTGCTGGCCCAACTTTCCTGCCCCGCCCAACTTGTGCTCTCTGTCACGCCGTCCGACTCTTCAGAAAAACTGGTTATCGATCCTTCTGGAGCCTGAGCTGCATAGGCGGTGCTTGCCGATCCTCCCCACGAATTTGTCAGGGTCTGCTCGGCCTGTGTCTGTTCAGCCTGCGCCTGCGCCAATAGAGAGCTAATAGTAGGGCCGCTCGGCTGAATGACATTGATCCTCTCGGTCGTGACGCTGTTTATCAATCCCCACGATGTTATCGTCTGAGCGTGCTCGATCTGTGCCTGCGCCAATATCGTCTGGATTGCGTTCGCCGGATTGTTTGTGCTGGCCCCTGAGACGCCGCCCGACGCCGATTGTGTGGTGCTTGCAGACGTCGAGCTTGGAGACGAGGATTTCGCGCCGAACAGCGTCAAGAGCTCGACTGAGGACAGACCGCCGAACAAATTCACCGAAGAAAGCATGTCGCACCTTTATCCGCCCGGAAGACAAGCATCGTCGAGGGCGGGCTGGTCACCTAGCCATCATGGCTGAGTATGATTCGTGCGCAGGGCTGTATATATGCGTAATTAAATTGAGATTATGTAAAAATCGGTGGTCGGCGCGTCGGGGCGATGCTTGGGCAGAGGCCGCAAGCCCCAACTGTGGATCCCGCACCATCGGCCGCTTTGCGGTCTCCTCCGGGAAGGGCAGCTTTTGTCTTTCACTTGGTTCTCTCATCAGAACGAATGGAGCGAGGTGCATCCTGACAGCCCACGGTCACGTCTTGACGGGAGCGCACCAAAGTACAAAAAAGTATGTGTGGAACTGCTATTTTTTGCAGTCGCGCATTAAACGCGCATCAGGGGGGTACCAATGAAATCGTTCAGGACCGCGCTGCTTGGCGCTGTAGTTATTATCAGCACTTTATCGTTCGCGGTTCCGGCCTTTGCGTTGGGCGGCTGCGGGCCGAACCGCCATCGTGGCCCGGGCGGACGTTGCTATTGGGGCGGGCAACACCAACGCTGGTGCGTAAGACATACCGGCCATAGAGCCGTTCGCATGCCCAATGGAAACCTGCGCTGCTTCAGGTGATTGCCTCTGCCAATACCCGGTTGCTGCATTTCACGACGCGCGCACTTTCACATTGCCATCGCGTCTTTCGACTTCGTCATTTCGGTGGCGAAGTTGGCCTGCGCGCGGCGACCTCTAACCCGGCGTTAGCATAGTTCATCCAAAATGAACGGATGGACCCCGATCATCAGCCCAAAGCCGCTTTCGGGCGACGTGGACGCGAAGTCAGCGCCCCGGCTGCGCACGCCGACCATGCGGCGAAGCCGGCACGGGCTATCGGCCATATCGTATGGCTGTTTGGCTTGACGAGCCTTCTGTGTGCCGCTGCCGGGGCGATCTTCTGGACGCTGCTCAATATTAAAAAGCTGAATGCAGAAACCGCGCGGGCGGAGCAAAGCGTCATTGCAATTGTCAATCAGCCGATCACGCACCTGCCGCGCTTCAAGCCGGATGGCGTGTTCTCACCGGGCTGGTTTCATCCAGGCGCGATAAAGCCGGACTTCAACCATGTCGATGTCCGCGCCACGCAGGAATTTCCTTATGACGGCTATATTCATGTCACATCGAACCTGAATCCTTCCGAAATGTTCATCGGAAGCGAACTCGAATTCAATCCGATGACGAAATATTTCTATCGCGACCGAAGCCTGCCCAAGAAGCGATTGTCCGACGCCGAAATGATCGAGATCAACAGTCTCTATCGCGTGATCGGCCGCGATGCACAGATGCTCCCGACGCAATGGTTGACGCTGGCCGGGCTGGTTGCGGCGGCGCTTTGTCTGGGGTTTGCGTTACTTCTGAAGCGACAAACATTGTAACGCCCGTCATCGCGAGAAGCGTA
>SCSF01000006.1 GCA_004298435.1 Beijerinckiaceae bacterium | reverse complement strand
GTGAGATCGTGATCCGCCGCGTAATGGGCGATCTGCGAGGCCTTGTCATAGCCGATGAGCGGTGTCAGCGCCGTGACAAGCATGAGTGAACGCGCAACGTCTTCGTCGATTTTTCTCCGGTTTGGTTTTGTGCCTTCGATGAGGAAGCGGCGAAAATTCGTGCAGCCGTCTGCGAGAATTGTGATCGACTGAAGGATGTTGGCGATCATCAACGGCTTGTAGACGTTCATTTCCAGATAGCCGCTGGCGCCGCCGAACCCGACAGCAACATCGTTTGCCATGACCTGAACAGCGATCATGGCAAGCGCCTCCGCCTGCGAAGGATTGATCTTGCCCGGCATGATCGACGATCCCGGCTCATTTTCCGGGATGAGCAGTTCCGCGAAGCCGGCGCGCGGGCCGCAAGCCAGGAGCCGGATGTCATTCGCGATCTTGTAGAGAGAAACCGCGAGCGTCCGCAGCGTGCCGGAAAATTGCACCAGCGCGTCATGCGCGCCCTGCGCGGCAAATTTGTTCGGCGCGCCGACGAAAGGCAGGTCCGTCAGCCGCGCAATTTCCTCCACGGCCGTTTCGGCGAAACCGGGCGCTGCGTTGATTCCCGTCCCGACCGCTGTCCCGCCGAGCGCGAGTTCGAAGACGCCCTTCAGGGCATATGCAATGCGATCCAGATCGTCCGAAAGCATGCTGGCATAGCCGGACCATTCCTGGCCGAGCGTGATCGGCGTCGCATCCTGCATATGGGTGCGGCCGATCTTGACGATGCCCATCCAGTCCTTCGCCTTGGCAGCGAGCGCATCGCGCATCTTCGTCACCGCGGGCACAAGCTCTTTTGCTGTCGCAAGCGCAGCGGCGATGTGCATGGCGGAAGGAAAGGTATCGTTCGAGGATTGCGACAGATTGACGTGATCGTTCGGATGCACAGGCTCCTTACCGCCGAGAGACTTGCCCTCCAACTGGCTGCATCGATTCGAGATCACCTCGTTCATGTTCATGTTGAAATGCGTGCCGCTGCCGGTCATCCAGACATGCAGCGGAAACATATCATCATGCTTGTGATCGAGAATTTCATCGCAGACCTGGATGATCAGGCGGGTCGTCTGATCGTCGAGAAGTCCGCTGATATGATTGGCGGTCGCCGAGGCGCGTTTCAGAAGCGCGTAGGCGGTGATCATTTCGGGCGGCATCAGATCGCGTCCGATGCTGAAATGATCGAGCGAACGCTGGGTCTGGGCGCCCCACAGCTTGTCGGTTGAAACTTTTACCTTGCCGAGGCTATCAAATTCGTCGCGCGTATCTGCCATCCGCCTCTCCCTCAGTGCGGAGGGATATTGCAGCGATAGGGTCGGGCGCACAATAGGGCTTTGCATTCGCCGGCGCGGGAACGGAACCGGGCGTCTCTGGCGAACTTGGGGTGTGGCCGTGCAGTTTCGATGCTGAAACAGAATATGCTCAGGCCAACGTGGCCTGAGCGCCGATGGTTGTCAATCGCATGGTGTCATCCGAAAAGTCTGCAACTTTTCGGCGTCATGCTCTAGCCGCTGTTGCGCAGCCCGGCCGAGATGCCGTTGATGGTCAGTTGAATGCCACGCAGGATCTGCTCGTCCTGATTGTCTGCTGCGCGATGCAGCTTGAGAAACTCGACCTGAATATGGTTGAGCGGATCAAGGTAAGGCACACGCATCTTCAACGAGCGATCGAGGGCCGGATTATCCTGTAGCAATTCTGACTGTTTGGTGACTGCGAGAAGCGCGTCGATCGAATCCGACCATTCGGCGCGGATGCGCTCGAAGATTTCATCCCGCAGCTTCTTGTCCGGAACCAGCTCCGCATAGCGGGAAGCGATGCCGATGTTGCTCTTGGCGAGCACCATTTCCATGTTCGACATGAGCATACGGAAGAACGGCCATTCGCGGTACATGCCCGAGAGGATTTCGAGTCCGTCCTTTGGATGCGCAGCCACAAAGATCTTGAAGGCCGCGCCGAAGCCATACCATCCGGGCAGCATCAGGCGGCATTGCGCCCAGGAGAAAACCCAGGGAATGGCGCGAAGATCATCGATCCGCCGGGTCTTTGTGCGCGATGTCGGCCGGCTGCCGAGGTTGAGCGTCGCGATTTCCGTGATGACCGTCGATAGCCAGAAGTAGTTTTCGAAATCCGGCGTGTCATAGACAAGGCTGCGGTAAGCCTTGAACGCGGCATGTGAGAGTTCTTCCATCGCGGAAAGATATTCCGGCCGCGGTGCATGCTGTCCGGGCATCAGCAGAGTGGCTTCCATTGTCGCCGCGACGAATGTTTCGAGATTACGCCGGCCGATTTCGGGATTGGAATATTTGCTGGAAATGATCTCGCCTTGCTCGGTGACGCGGATTTGTCCGCCTACGGCGCCGCCAGGCTGCGCCAGAATCGCTTCATAGGCGGGGCCGCCGCCGCGTCCGACGGAGCCGCCGCGCCCATGGAACAGGCGAAGCCTGACGCCATGCTTGCGGAAGGTTTCGATGAGGCCGATCTCCGCCTTGTAAAGCTCCCAGCCGGAGGTGATGAAGCCGCCGTCCTTGTTGCTGTCCGAATAGCCGAGCATGATCTCCTGCACATTGCCGCGGCTTTCGACGAATTTACGATATTCATGAAGGTTGAAAGCCCTGTCCATCACCTCGGCGCAATTCTGAAGATCGCTGATCGTCTCGAACAGCGGCACAATGTCGATCTGGCTTTTGCCATCGGCGCCGATCAGGCCGACCTCCTTGAGAAGCACGGCAACTTCGAGAAGATCGGAAACCGAGTTGGCTTTCGAAATGATGCTCGTCGTGATGATCTCATTGCCATAGGCGGCGCGTGCTTCGACCGCCTTGTGCATCACGGCCAGTTCCTTGCGCGTCTCCTGCGAATAGGTGACGAAAGGCGACGCGAGCAGCCGCGGCGTCTGCAATTCCTTCACGAGAATGGCAGAGCGCTTCGCCTCGCCCTGCTCGAGATATTTTGTGCCGGGCGCTGCTGCCTCGAGAAGTTCGTCAATCGTGCGTTCATGCACGTCCGCGTTCTGCCGCAGATCGATGGTCGCGGTGTGAAAGCCAAAAACTTTCGCGGCGCGGCGCAGCGCACGCAAACGGCCGCGCGTGACGATGCGGGAGCCGTGCGTCTTGAGCGAGCGGTCGATGATATCGAGATCGCGGCAGAACTCGCCGGCGTTCGCGTAGGGCTTCATCTTGACGGCGCGACTGCGCAGAGGATGGTTCTCGTCGATCGAGCGCACGGTCGCGGCAATGCGTCCGTGGATTGCCGCGATGGCGCGCCGGTAGGGCTCCGCCATGCGATGCGGCGACGAATCCGGCGCGCTGGAGGCCAGATCCTGCAAATCCTGCGAGACGTCGATGATCTGGTTGCTCATCGAGAGTTCCGCGCCGAGCTGGGAGAGTTCGTCGAGATAGAACGTCAGGACGCGCGCGCCGTGCATTGAGATGGTCTGTTGCAGCACGTCCGCGTCAACGAATGGATTGCCGTCCCGGTCGCCGCCAATCCAGCTACCGAGCCGCAGAAACGAGGCGATCTCCTGATCGGCGAGGGCAGGCGCATATTCCCGGACCTGCCGCTCGACCATCTGATAGAGCCGCGGAACCTCGGTGAAGAAAGTATAGTCGTAATAGGAGAGCCCGTTCGAGACTTCGTCACGCACGGTGAGTTTCGTGCGCCGCAGAAGGCTGGTTTGCCACAGGATGAGCACCGCGCGGCGCAGCTTGTCCTCAAGTTCGACGTGTTCTTCGTGCGTCCACTGCTGCCGCTCCATGCGGTCGAGCAAATGGTTGATGGCCATTTCCCGGGTCATCGTGCTTTTGCGGCGCACTTCCGTCGGATGCGCCGTGAGGACTGGCGCCATGAAAGCTGTCTTGAAGAAATCCCGCAACTGTTCGGGCGTTATTCCGGTTTCGGCGCAGAGCCGCAAGGTGTAAGCGAGCGTGCCCGCCGTCGGCGGAACGCCGGCAATGGCGTCGGCGCGTGCCCGCCTCGTGTTATGCAGGTCCTCGGCGATATTGGAGAGGTGCGAGAAATAACTGTAGGCGCGCGAGATCTGCGAGGCCTGCGCCGGTGTCAGCGATTCGAGAATATTTTCGAGTTCATGGCGCGCGGTTTCGTCGCCATCGCGATGAAACCGCAAAGATGTCTGGCGGATCAATTCCACAAGGTCGAAGACCTGCGCGCCTTCCTGCTCGCGCACAGTGTCGCCAAGGATGCGCCCGAGCAGACGGATATCGTCCTTGAGTTGCCGATCTTCTTCCCGATCGGTTGAAAACTCCGTTCTTTCCGCTTCCTTGTCCATGCGGTTTCTCCGGCGGTTGCGCGGGCACCGGCAAAGATGTCCCGCTTTGATGACGACACGCTAAGGGTCGATTGGCTGCTCCGCGCTGTGAGACGTTGTGCTTCTCTGTCTGAGGCAGAGCGTGACCTTGTCCGTGATGATGCAGCGATGAGCAATCCTCAATGGCCTCAGCAAGACATTCTATGCAAGCCTTGTCTTGCGGCTTCGGGCGGTCGAGGTTGTCGCCACTCATTGGCTTCGCTGCGCGTCAGTTTTGTCCAGCAGTCGATTTCGATCGATGCGTCTGACGCTTTGTGATGGATGCCAATTCCTTTGTATCCATGGTACAAAAGTGTGTTCTCTTGAGCCGTTTGGTCTTGCGAAAGTCTCCGGTTCATTCTTAGCCGACCCTGCGCCGCAGCGCGACTGCCGCGATGAATTTTCTGGCCGAAATATCTGGTCTATGGTGCCGCATGCCTGACGATGCAATGAGACATCCCGCAACCGGAACGGGCCAGCAGAATGCGGGGCCGCCACAGCGGAAGCGATTCTATACGCGCGCGGAAGCAGCCGCTTTGGAAGACCGGTTCGCGGTGCTCCTCGATGGAAAGCCGGTGCTGACGCCCGCAAAAGAGCGGCTTGCGCTGCCGACACTGGCCTCGGCTGAGGCTGTCGCCGCGGAATGGGGGGCGCAGACCGAAAAGATCGATCCGACGACGCTGCCGCTCACGCGCATTTTGAATGCGGCTCTGGATGGCGTGGCGAAAACCATGAATGAGGTCGTAACCGAGATTGTGAAATACGCCAGCTCCGATCTTGTCTGCTATCGCGCCGGTGAACCGGCGAGCCTGGTCAAGGCGCAGGCCGACGCCTGGGATCCCATACTCGCCTTTATCGAAGTGGATACCGGCGCACGCTTTATTTGCGCGGAGGGGATCGTGCATGTCGCGCAGCCGGAGACATCATTGGCCGCGATCAGGGCCAGGATCGACCAGATGGTCACAATGGACGCGGGCGGCGCGGTCGCGCTGGCCTGCCTCGACGTGATGACGACATTGACCGGCTCCGCCCTCATCGCCATCACGCTCGCCAGCAATGCCATCACGCTGGAGCAGGCGTGGGCCGCGGCGCATGTGGACGAAGATTTCCAGATGCGGCTTTGGGGAACGGATACCGAAGCCATGGCCCGGCGCGCGCAACGCTATACGGAAATGGAAGCAGCCGAGCGCTTGTGGCGTCTCGTCCAGGGGTGATGATCAGGCGCCCGTGGCGGCCTTGGCCAGAGCTTCAAGCGCCGCTGTGATAGCGCCCAGTGCGGTATTGGCCTCAGCGCCGATTGCGTGGCGTTCAGCGAGCCAGGCAGGGGAATTGTAGGAAAGCCATGTCTTGCCTCGCTCATCCTGCCAGACGAGAGCCTTGAGGGGGAGATCGATGCCGGCGGTCTGGGCTGCCTGCATCAGCGGCGTGCCGCCCTTCGGGTTGCCGAAGATGAAAACGACCGTCGGCCGCAGTTCAAGACCGACAGATGCCGCGCCGGCCGCATGGTCGACGCGGGCGAACAGCCTCAGGCCCTTGGCGTTGATGGCGGAGGCGAGCCGCTCCGCGGTTTCTGCCGGGCCAAACGCACTTTCAACGGAGATCAATCCTGCCACGGCCATGTTGGGGTGCTCCCGGATGAAACAGCTTGGCAGCCTATGCTGGTGCTTTGCATCAGGCAATGGCGCGACCCTATGCCTCAGCGCTTTTGCTGTCGTTCCAAGCTTGGCCTTTAGCAGGGATGCCCGCGGCAAGCCGGGCTCTTGCGTCTCCATTCTTGAACGTAGCCAAGAAGATATCGGATGGATACGCCCGCGAATTATGCCGCAATCCTTGTGTTCATGCCCCCGCAGGCATAAGTTTCCGGCACGTCTTGCATAAGGAGTTTCGCCATGGGAGGCCTCTCGATCTGGCACCTGCTCATCCTCGGAGCGGTGGTGCTGCTCCTCTTTGGAGGCAAAGGGAAAATTTCGGACATCATGGGCGATGTCGCAAAGGGCATAAAATCCTTCAAGAAGGGCCTTGCCGACGATGATGAGCCGGCTGCGCCGGCCGCTCCGGCAGAGGTCGTGCCGCCGCGCGCGATCGAGCATCAAAGATCCGAGACGACGGCGAAAGTCGATGCGCAGCAGAAAGTCGGCTGAGGCAGTCATCCGGCTGCCTGTGGCGTGCGCAAGTGAATTTGAAGGCTCCGTAATCCGCCCATGTTCGAATTTGACGCCGGCAAACTGGTCATCATCGGCATAGTGGCGTTGATCGTCATCGGACCCAAGGAGTTGCCGAGGGTCATGCGGCAGGTCGGGCAGGCTGTCGCGAAGTTGCGGCGCCTGAGTTCCGATTTTCAGGCGCAGTTCATGGAAGCGATCCGCGAGGCCGATCTCGAAGATATCAAGACGGAAGCGGCCAAACTCGCCGATGCGGCGCGGATCGATACACATTTCGACCCGCTCGCGGATATTCGCAACGAGTTGACCAAATCCATCGACGGGCATCCGCTCGACCAGGCGCCCGAGAGGATTGTGGAACCGCTCGCCGCAACGCCTGTCGGGGAGGTCATGCACGAAGATCTTGCCGCGATCCCCGATCCGGCGGCGCTCGGCGAAGCCATGCCGCTCGAAGCCGAGCCCCCGGCGGAGCCAGTGGCTACCCCCGAAATCAAGGTGCAAGAACCAGCATCGGCTCCGGAACCGCTGCATAAGCAGGCCTGATCCCATCCCGTTCGTTTCGGTGCTATACGCGGTTCAATGGCGCGGCCGACGCCGCTCTTCATAACGGAAACAGCATGACAAAGGCCGATATAGAGGCGACGCAGGCGCCTCTCATGGATCATTTGATCGAGCTTCGGTCGCGGCTCATCAAGGCGCTAGCCGTCTTTATCGTGTTGTTCATCGTCTGCTTCTTTTTCGCGAAGAACATCTACAATATTCTGCTCGTGCCTTACGAGCATGTGGCGGGGCCGGACGCACGGCTCATTTATACGGCGCCGCAGGAATATTTCTTCACGCAGATCAAGGTGGCGCTCTTCGCTGCGGCGTTTCTCTCCTGTCCGGTCATTTTCGCGCAGCTCTACGCCTTCGTCGCACCTGGCCTCTACAAGGCGGAGCGCAGAGCCTTCTTTCCGTATCTTTTCGCGACGCCGGTTTTTTTCGCGCTTGGCGGCCTGCTCGTCTATTTCGTCGTGATGCCGAATCTGCTCGGCTTTTTCATCGGCATGCAGCAGGCGAAACAGCCCGGCCGCGCGCAGATCGAGCTTCTGCCACGCGTCAGCGAATATCTGTCGCTCGTGATGACGTTGATCTTCGCATTCGGCGTGTTCTTTCAGCTACCCGTTGTCCTCACGCTGCTTGGCAAGGTCGGCATCGTTAGCGCGCAATTCCTGCGCCGGCAGCGGCGCTATGCAATCGTTCTGGTTTTCGTCGGTGCCGCCATCCTCACGCCGCCGGACATATTCTCCATGTTGGCGCTTGCCCTGCCGGGGATGCTCCTCTACGAGCTTTCGATCATTTCCGTCGTGATGATTGAGAAGCGCCGGGCCGAGGCGGCAGCCAGGGAGGAGAGCTGACGTCGCTGTCGCTCTGAAAATCGATGTATGACATCAAATGGATTCGCGAGAACGCCGAAATTTTCGATGA
>SCSF01000037.1 GCA_004298435.1 Beijerinckiaceae bacterium | reverse complement strand
TGCGCGCACCGAGACCGCCACAAGCCCGCTTGAAATTGCCGATGCGCCGATCATCCAATTGATACACGCGGGCTCAAGCCGCAGCGGGTGGAGCACCGATCCGCGTGGCCTCAAAGCGCCAGACATAGCGATGCACGTCGTGCTTCCCGAGATCGACGGCCGGATCATCGCGCGGCCAATCTCGTTTAAGGAGGAGCGAGAGCGCAGCGACGCGCTTGAATTTACGCGGCTCGTGCATCGGCCGGAGGAGTCGCGTATCGAATTTTGCGTCGATCTCGCGCTTGCCTGGACGGCGTTGCGGCGCAAGCCGCGCGCAGCCCGGAAGCTTGCCTGCATCCTGTCGGATTATCCCGCAAAAGCGGGCCGCGCTGGATACGCAGTCGGCCTCGATACACCGGCAAGCCTCAAGGAAATAGCAGCTCTGCTTGCGAAGGAAGGCTACAGCGTCGAAACCGTCGCGGATAAGGATGCACTGATCCGCGATCTGGCTGAATCTTCTCCCAGAGAGTCCTGGCCGCTTGCTTCTTATCGCGAAGCCTTCGCAGCGCTTCCCGAAAGTCTGCGTATTGCGATCACTGAGGCATGGGGCGATCCGGAGAAAGATTCTCTCTGCGACGGCACGCAATTTCGATTCCGCGCCTTGCGGCTCGGCAAGATGATCGTCGCCATCCAGCCGGATCGTGCCCGCGCGCAAACCCGTAAGCAGAATTATCACGATACCGCCCTGCCGCCCTGCCACGGCTATATCGCTTTCTATCTCTGGCTGCGCCACTGCGAGACGATCGATGCGCTCATCCAGCTTGGCACGCATGGAACGCTCGAATGGCTGCCCGGCAAAGCGCTTGCACTGTCGGAAAATTGCGCGCCAGAAGCCCTGCTCGGCGCGACGCCACTGATCTATCCCTTCATCGTCAATAATCCCGGCGAAGCTGCTCAGGCGAAGCGTCGCAGCGCCGCCGTTATCATCAGCCACCTCACGCCGCCGCTCGGCAAGGTCGAAAACTTCGGTGATCTCGCGACGTTCGAAACGCTCTTCGACGAATATGCCGTTGCGCAAGAAATGGACCCGAAGCGCGCCTCCATGCTGTCGCAGATCATTCTCGATCGAGCGGCCGAGGCTGGCCTCGCAGCGGATTGTGGCGCCGCAGATCTCGCGCCCTCCGAAGCGCTGGCGAAACTCGATGGCTGGCTTTGCGACATCAAGGACATGCGCATTGCAGACGGTCTTCATGTCCTGGGCAACGCACCCATGCCCGGGGCGGCGATTATCGCCGGCGCGGAGCCTTCGCCGAAAGCTTTGGCGGATCTTGAAGCTTCGCCAAGCTGCGAGCGCAACGCGCTGCTTGCGGCGCTCGATGGCAAGTTCGTCGAGCCAAGCCCGGCAGGAGCGCCAGACCGCGGACGCCTCGATGTGCTGCCGACTGGGCGCAATCTTTTCAGCGTCGATCCGCGCGCGGTGCCAACCCGCACGGCCTTCGAACTCGGCAACCGCGCCGCCAGCGCTCTGCTCGAACGCCACCTTCAGGATCATGGCGAGTGGCCACGCCGCATCGTGATGGACATTTGGGGCTCCGCCACCATGCGCACGGGCGGCGAGGAACTGGCGCAGATCTTCAGCTATCTCGGCGCAACACCTGTATGGAACAATGCCTCGGCCCGCGTGACCGGCTTTACCGTGCTGCCGCCGGCTGCGCTCGATCATCCGCGCATCGATGTCACTTTGCGGATCTCCGGGCTTTTCCGCGACGTATTCCCGACACAGATCGCTCTCATCGAGCAGATGATCGCCGAAGTCGCGGCGTTAGACGAAGATCCGGAAACCAATCCGCTCGCGGCTGCGAGCGACGCACCCGTCCGCATCTTCGGCGCGGAGCCGGGCGCTTACGGCCTGCCGCTCGGACGCATGCTGGCGGAAGATGTGCATATTTCGCGCGAAGCGCTCGGCGAAGCCTATCTCGCGGCGAGCAGCCATGCGCAGGGACTCCATACAGGCGACGCGACTGCCTCATTCCGCGAACGGATTGCTGCCGCAGATGCTTTCGTCCATGTTCAGGATTTGCCTGGACAGGACCTTCTCGATTCCGGCGTTCTTGCTGAACATGAAGCCGGTTTCGCTGCGGCGGCGGAAATTCTCGGCGGCAAGCCCGCGATCTATCACCTCGACACGACGCAGATCGACAAGCCTGCGCCGCGGTCCCTTTCCGAAGAGATCGCGCGCGTCGTGCGCGGCCGCGCCGTCAATCCGGGCTGGATCGCGGGGCAGATGCGGCACGGCTATCGCGGCGCTGCCGAAATCGCCGAAACGGTCGATAATCTTTATGCTGTCGCTGTCATGGCTGACGCCGTAAAAGCACATCATTTCGAGCTTCTGTTCGATGCAACGCTCGGGAACGAGGACGTGCTTGCCTTTCTCGAGTCCGTCAATCCGGCGGCTGCACGCGCAATGGCCGAGCGCTTCGATGCCGCGCTCTCGCGCGGCTTCTGGACCTGTCGCCGCAATTCGACGGCTCTGCGCCTCGCCCGTCTGCTGGAGCCTTCCGCATGATCACGCATCGCAAGGGTTGGTGTCCCGGCGCGTTGCAACCAATGCAATCGGGTGATGGGCTGATCGTGCGGCTGCGGATCACCGGCGGCGTTCTCACGCCTTCTCGCGCGCGGGCGCTCGCGCAATGCGCGGAAACGTTCGGCAATGGCCTTCTCGATCTGACTTCGCGCGGCAATCTGCAATTGCGTGGCGTCATCAAGGAAAAGCTTTCACCTTTACAGGCACGGCTCGATGCTCTCGGGCTTCTCGATGAAGACCCCGCCGCGGAAGCCATCCGCAACATATTGGCGAGCCCGCTTGCCGGCATCGACCCTTCCGCGCTCATTGACGTGCGGCAACAGATCCGCACTCTCGACGCGCGACTGCGCAAAGACAAAGCGCTCCATTTACTTCCCGGAAAATTTCTGTTCGTGATCGACGATGGCGGCTGCCTGCCCCTGCCGATTGAAGCCGCTGACATCGCATTCGTTGCTATGGGCCGCAAAGATGATCCACGCTTCGCCGTTTATCTCGCTGGAAAGTTTGCGGGTGCATGCGCCACTGATGAGCTCGGCGAAACGGCGGCACGTCTGGCCATCGCTTTCCTTCGATTGAGAGACAGCGACACGGACCGTATGGTCGATCTCGTTCGCTGCGGTAACGCCGATGCAATTGCAAAGGCCGCAGAACTTCAACACATGCCGGCAAGCGCCGCTCCCGCGCGCCGGGCGAGGCCGCGTGTCCCTGGTTTTCACCATCTCGGCGATTACACCGCTCTGGGCCTCGGCCTGCCCTTTGGGCGTTTCGATTCGGCCTCTCTGCAATTCATTGCGGATGCAACGGAAGCCGCCGGGGGCTCGCTGCGCCTCACGCCCTGGCGCGCCATCCTCATCGTTGCGGAACGGATTGACGCGAGTCTCGCGGAACGCCTGCGCGATGCCGGTTTCATTCTGGATGAAGATGCGCCGATCCGCTCCGTTGCCGCCTGCTCCGGCAAACCTGCCTGCCTCAATGGCGAAACGGCGGCGCAAGCCGATGCCGCGCGTCTGGCGTCTCACGCCGCCAAACTCACTTCCGGCGGCATCGCGCTGCATGTTTCGGCCTGCACCAAGGGGTGCGCGCATGCTTCGCCAGCGCCCATCACGCTCGTCGGCCATGATGGCGCTTACGATCTCGTGCTCAATGGCCGCGCAAATGATAAGCCTGCGCTCACCGGCCTGACGCCAGCCAGCGTAGAGTGCCTTTTGGACCGACTTGCCAAAATCGCACCCGAAGGGCGGGCTGCATTCGTCAAAACTCTTTTCAATGAAACCGCACAATGAACAGCTTTGATTATATCCGCGACGGCGCCGAGATTTATCGTCGCTCATTTGCGATTATCCGCGCCGAAGCCGACCTTGCTCGCTTTGACGCAGACGAAGAGCCGGTCGCGGTGCGCATCATCCATGCCTGCGGGCAGGTGGAAGCCGCGGCCGATCTGGCCTTTGCGCCAGGCGCGGCACATGCTGCGCGTGCTACACTTGAGGCTGGCGCGCCAATTCTTTGCGATTCGCAAATGGTCGCATCCGGCATCACACGCGCACGCCTGCCCGCGAACAATAAAATCATCTGCACGCTCTCCGATCCGCGCGTTCCGGAGCTTGCGACGCAGATCGGCAATACGCGCTCGGCCGCCGCTGTCGAACTCTGGCGCGAAATGATAGAAGGCAGCCTCGTCGTCATCGGCAATGCGCCGACGGTCTTGTTCCACCTGCTTGACCGCATGGACGCTGGCTGGCCTTTACCTGCCGCCGTCATCGGGATGCCTGTCGGCTTTGTCGGCGCTGCCGAATCGAAGGAAGCGCTGATGGCCTATGGCAAATTGCCGTTTCTGGTGATCCGCGGACGCCGCGGCGGCAGCGCCATGGCGGCGGCAACCGTCAACGCACTCGCGAGCACCGCGCTATGACAAAGGGACGTTTGATCGGCGTCGGGCTCGGCCCTGGCGACCCGGAACTTTTAACCGTGAAGGCGGTCGAGATCATCCGCGCGGCGCCTGTCATTGCATTTTTCGCGAAGAAAGGCCGGCGCGGCAACGCGCGGGAGATCGCGGACCGCTGGATTCCGGAGGGCCGCATCGAACTGCCGCTCTATTATCCGATGACGACGGAAGTCTCGTTCGAGGATTCCCGCTACATCGCGAGTCTTCGCGCTTTCTATGAAGCCGCAACCGACATGCTTGCGGCGCATCTCGATACCGGCCGCGATGTCGCGCTGCTCGCCGAGGGCGACCCGCTCTTCTACAGTTCTTTCATGCACCTTTATGTGAGGGTGCGCGAGCACTTCGCGACCGAGATCGTGCCGGGCGTGACCGGAATGGCGGGCTGCTGGAGCCGCGCCGGCCTGCCGATGTCCTGGGGAGACGACGCCCTGAGCGTACTCCCCGGAACGCTTTCCGAAGATGACCTCGCAAAGCGTCTTGCCGAAACACAGGCGGCGGTGATTATGAAGCTCGGCGCCAATCTGCCGAAGGTGCGCAGGGCAATTTTGCGCGCCAATCTTTTGCAGCATGCGATCTATGTCGAACGCGGCACGATGGCAGGCGAAAAGATCGTCAGGCTGGCGGAGCGCGGCGATGAGGAGGCGCCCTATTTCGCAATGATCCTCATTCCCGGAAACGGCAGAAGGCCATGAACTCAGGCCGCCTCGACATCATAGGCCTCGGCCCCGGCCCGCAGGAGTGGCTGACACTCGAGACGCCGCAAATTCTTGCGCAAGCGAGCGACCTCATCGGCTATGGCCCCTATCTCGACCGCCTTCCGCTTGGCGCCGGACAAACGCGCCATGCGAGCGACAATGGCGCGGAGATTCCGCGCGCGCGCCATGGACTTGAACTGGCGGCAAAGGGCGCGCATGTCGCAGTCGTCTCAGGCGGCGATCCGGGCGTCTTCGCCATGGCCGCCGCGGTGTTCGAAGCGCTCGAACATGGTGAAGCGAAATGGCGGGACATCGAGATTGCCGTGCATCCCGGCGTCTCGGCCATGCTCGCGGCAGCGGCACGGCTCGGTGCTCCGCTCGGGCATGATTTCTGCGTCCTCTCGCTTTCCGATAATCTGAAACCCTGGGGCCTTATCGAGACGCGCTTGCGCGCCGCTGCGGCCGGGGATTTCGTCATCGCAATCTATAATCCCGCCTCGAAAGCGCGGCCGGCTCTGATCCATGACGCATTCGCTCTGCTGCGCGAATTGAAGCCGCCTGAAACGATTGTCGGCTTTGCGCGCGCGGTTGGGCGCAAGGACGAAAAACTCACGCTGACAACTCTGTCAGAAGCCAATCCTGCGCTCGCCGACATGAGCACGCTCGTGCTCATCGGGGCGCATGCAACGCGCGGCTTCGAAGCGCGCGGCCGCCGCTGGATCTACACGCCGCGCGGCTCGGAGGCACGCTGATGCGCAGCCTCAACAATGAAGGTGCATATCGCGTCGAGATCGTAAAAAACTGGCGCCTTCGTGCTCGCAGGCGGGCGCATCAGAATGACAGGAATTGCAAGCCTGCGCGCCGCCTCGATCTTGGCGTAGGTCGCCTCGCCGCCGCTGTTTTTTGTGACGAGAACATCGATCTTTTCCGTCTGCATCAGCCGCATTTCCTCTTCGAGAGAGAAAGGCCCGCGCGCCAGAAGCAGGCGATAAGCCGGCAGCGTCAGCGCAGGCTCCGGCGCATCGATACTGCGGATGAGATAATGATGCTGCGGCGCTTCCTCGAAGGCCGGCAGTTGCAGACGGCCGACTGTCAGAAACACACGGCGCGGCAGCGGCCCGAGTGCAGAAGCCGCAGCTTGCGCCGTCGCGACCTCGTTCCAGCGGTCGCCCTCACGGGGAGTCCACGGCTGACGCGTGAAGAGCGCAAGCGGAACCGCCACCTCGCGGCATGCAGCCTCAGCATGAGCAGACATTTGCTCGGCGAAAGGATGCGTCGCATCGATGACGAGGTCGATCGCCCCCGCGCGCAACCAGGCAGCGAGCCCGGCAACGCCGCCAAACCCGCCAATGCGATAGGCGCCAGCAGGCAGCAGAGGATTTTTTGTCCGCCCGGCAAGCGAAAGGATTGGCGCGACAGCAGGTTCCCGCGCAAGCCGCTCAATGAGCATGCGCGCCTGCGCCGTGCCGCCCAGTATCAGAACGCGCAGCGGGTCTGTCATAAACCTTGTCTCACGGTGCAGTCGCCATGACATCCATGCGCTGGCTCACGCTTATCGGTATCGGCGAGGACGGCTGCGATGGACTTTCGCCTGCCGCAACACGCCTCATCGCGCAAGCAGAATTCATCATCGGTGGCGAACGCCATCTCGCCTTGCTCGGTAAGACCAATGCGGAAACCATGGCCTGGCCATCGCCTTTCGCTGATGGAATAAAGGAAATTCTCGACCGGCGCGGCAAAAATGTTTGCGTGCTGGCTTCGGGTGACCCCTTTCTTTACGGCGTCGGCCCCTTGCTCGCAGCAAAAATTCCGACTGAAGAAATGATCTGCCTCCCTGCGCCGTCTTCTCTCAGCCTCGCCGCCGCAAGGCTCGGCTGGGCCTTGCAGGATTGCGAAATCGTTTCGCTGCACGGGCGGCCGTTCGAGCGCATCATTCCGCATCTGCGGCCGAATGCAAAGATTCTCGTTCTTTGCTGGAACGGTGAAACGCCGCAAAAGCTTGCGGAGCTTTTGCGTATACGCCACCTCCAGCGCTCCCGCATGATCATCCTCGAATCTCTTGGCGGTCCGCGCGAAAAGCTTTCCGACATGCGCGCCGAAGATTTCACTCCGCGCGTCATCAATCCGCTCAATCTCGTCGCAATCGAAGTCAAGGCGGAAAGCGACGCCATCTGGATTCCATTGACGCCCGGCCTTCCCGACGACTGGTTCGAAACCGATGGCCAGATCACCAAACGCGAGGTTCGTGCTCTCACCTTGTCTGCTCTTGCGCCCTGGCCGGGCGCGTGTCTGTGGGATATTGGCGCGGGATCCGGCTCCATCGGCATAGAATGGATGCTGGCGCATCCGGGAAATTGCGCTTTCGCTATCGAAGCGCGCGAGGATCGCGCGGCGCGCATTGTCCGCAACGCCGCTGTGCTCGGCGTACCCGACCTTGTTGTCATGGCGGGACATGCGCCGGAAATCTTCAGGCAATTGCCGGAACCCGATGCGATTTTCATCGGCGGGGGTGGTACGGACGTGATCGATGCAGCTTATGACACTCTGCCAAGCGGACGCATCATGGTCGTCAATGCCGTGACGATTGAAACGCAATCGCTTGTAGCTGCACGCCATGCGCGATACGGCGGCCAATTGACAATGATCGACATTGCTCATTCCGAGCCTCTTGGCGCATTCAGAGGCTGGGTGAAATCCCGCCCAATCGTGCAATGGACGGTGACGAAGCGATGATTGCGATCGGGATCGGCTGCCGCAAAGGCGCACGGAAGGAGGCGATCCTGAGCATCATCGCGGAAGCGCTCGCGCGCGCCGACCTTGCCGGAGAGAAGGCCGAGCTCTTCACCTTTGATGGCAAGAAAGAGGAAGCAGGGCTCGCCGCCGCCGCCGCGGCGCTCAAAATGCCGCTCATGTTTCTGCCACTTGATGCCTTGCGCGCTGCGGGCAGTCAGGTCGTTACCCGCTCCGCGGCGGCCGAGAAAGCGTTTGGCATTGCCTCTGTCGCCGAAGCCTCTGCGCTCGCAGGCTGCGGCAAAGGCGCTTATCTTCTGCTGCCGCGCATCAGCGGCAATGGGGTAACATGCGCAATCGCAAAAGGGCTTGACCCATGACAGTCCATTTCATCGGCGCTGGTCCGGGCGCTCCCGATCTCATTACAATCCGCGGCCGCGATCTCATCGCAAGCTCGCCCGTATGTCTTTATGCCGGCTCCCTTGTCCCAAAGGAACTGCTCACCCACTGCCCTGCGGATGCGCGCATCATCGATACCGCACCGATGGCGCTCGAAGCCATCGTCGCGGAATTTGTCCGCGCTCATACGGAGGGGAAAGATGTGGCGCGATTGCATTCAGGCGATCTCAGCATCTGGAGCGCGATGGGCGAGCAGTTGCGCGAACTCGATCGGCTTGGGATTCCCTATACGATAACGCCCGGCGTTCCGAGCTTTGCCGCCGCCGCTGCTGCATTGAAGCGCGAGTTGACCTTGCCCGAAGTCGCGCAATCGCTCGTGCTGACGCGTACAGGCGGACGCGCCTCATCCATGCCGCCGAAAGAAACGCTTGCGACATTCGCCGCCAGCGGCGCGACACTGGCAATCCATCTTTCGATCCACGCAATCGAAAAAGTTGTAGCGGAACTACTGCCGTTCTATGGGCCGGATTGTCCGGCTGCCGTCGTTTGCCGCGCCTCCTGGCCGGACGAGCGGATCCTGCACGCGCCACTCGCGCAAATCGCTGCGGATGTTGCTGCGGCAGGGCTTGAGCGCACGGCGCTCATTCTCGTTGGCCCCGCACTAGCTGCACAGGATTTCAGGACAAGCGCGCTGTATGATGCCGATTATCAGCGGCGGTTTCGTGCATGAGCCAGCATTTGCAAGCCCTGCACTCAGACCAGGAAACATAAATGAGCGCCTCCACGCCACCACGCGGCCTTTTGATCGCAGCGCCGCGCTCGGGCAGCGGCAAGACGATGCTGACGCTTGGCCTGTTGCGCGCTTTCCGGCAGCGTGGCTTGCGCATTCTCGGCACGAAATGCGGCCCGGATTATATCGATCCGGCCTTTCATGCCGCAGCAACCGGACGAACGGGCCTCAATCTCGACAGTTGGGCGATGCCACCGGCCTTGTTGCGCTCGCTCATCAATGCGGCGGCAGAAGATTGCGACCTTATCCTTTGCGAAGGATTGATGGGCCTCTTCGACGGCGTCCCCGGCGAACCTGGCCGCAGCGGATCTTCCGCTGAAATTGCCGCCGCCTTCGGCTGGCCGGTGGTTCTCATCCTCGATGTCAGCGGCCAATCGCAATCGGCAGCGGCGACCGCGCTCGGCTGCGCATCGCTCGATCCGCGTTTGCAGATTGCCGGAGTCATACTGAACCGCGTCGGCAGCATGAGGCACCAGCTCTTCGCTTCGGAGGCGATTGAAAAAATCGGCATTCCCGTTCTCGGCTCCTTGCGCAAAGCGCCGGAAATCACACTGCCGGAACGCCATCTCGGTCTTGTGCAGGCTGACGAGACAGCCGAACTCGATTTGATCCTCGAACGACTGGCTGGATTTATTGAGACGCAAGTTGATGTCGATGCCCTGCTCGCCTGCGCGGCGCCTTCGCGGTCTGAAATGAGCCATTACGGACCGGCCTTGAAACCTCCGGGACAGAGAGTCGCCATTGCCCGCGATGCCGCCTTCTCGTTCCTTTATCCGCACCTCTTGCAGGGCTGGCGCGATGCGGGAGCCGAGTTGCAGTTCTTTTCGCCGCTTGCAGATGAAGCGCCGCCGCCGGACTGCGACATCTGCTGGCTGCCGGGCGGCTACCCCGAACTTCACGCCGGGCGGATCGCTGCCGCAACGCGGTTCCGCGACGGCATGCACCGGTTTGCAGAGAGCACGCCGGTCTATGGCGAGTGCGGCGGCTATATGGTGCTCGGCGCGGGCCTCATTGACGCTCAGGGAGCGCGGCACGAAATGCTGGGCCTGCTCGGGCTCGCCACATCTTTCGAAAAGCGTCGCCTGAGCCTTGGCTATCGTCAGGCTGAGTTGTTGGCGGATAATCCCCTGGGCGCGAGCGGCGCACTCTTGCGCGGTCACGAATTCCATTATGCGACGATCGCCGAAAAGAGCGATGACGAGCCGCTCGTGGTGCTCACGGACGCCTATGGCGCGAATCCGAGCCTCGCCGGGCATATCCGCGGGCGGGTATCGGGCAGCTTTTTCCATGTGATCGCCGCGGCGTCTCCTTCGTCCTGAGGCGGGATTCACCTTGGCGGAGGGACTGCCGTTTTCGCGCTTTCGCCCTATCTCGAACTATTCTATAGCCTTTTCAGGCGAAGCGGCTTCCAGTTCGCGTGAAGAAAACACATGAAAACAAGCAAATAGGGTCTGGATTGCCTCAGAACCCGAACGTCTCCGGAGCGCTTTTATGACAAAGCCAAACCTGAAAGCGTCCGCCGCGTGATTTTCTCCCCGGGGCATATAATCCGGCTTTCGCGCGCGGGTTTCGTTCTCGCGCGGGCGGGCGTCTTCAGTCACATCGACCCCGCCAGCCTACCGCTCTCCGCGCGCCTGCCGTTCGCAATCGCGAAGCTCATCGCCCGCCGGCCACAGTCGGGCACCGCCGATACGCTGACCGAGGCAATCGCCCAGCTCGGCCCCTCTTACGTCAAGCTCGGACAGTTTCTCGCAACGCGCCCCGATGTCGTGGGCGCGGAAGTCGCCTTGAGACTGGAACATCTGCAAGACCGCATGGCGCCGTTTCCGCGCGCTATGGCGGTGAAGACGATCGAAACGGCATTCGGGCGGACGATCGATCAGATGTTTGTCGAATTCGGTGAGCCGGTCGCCGCTGCCTCGATTGCGCAAGTCCACAAGGCGCGTGTCCGCGACGGCAAGGGCGAACGCGAAGTCGCCGTGAAGGTGCTGCGTCCGGGCGTCGAGCGGCGCTTCCGGCGCGATTTGTCGGATATGTATTTCGCAGCCCATGTCGCGGAACTCTGGTTTCCGGATTTGCGGCGGCTGAAACCAATCGAAGTCGTCGATACGCTGGCGCGTACGGTGAAGATCGAAATGGATTTTCGCCTCGAGGCGGCGGCGGCGTCCGAATTCGCCGAGAACACACGCGCCGAGGATGAATTCCGCGTGCCAAAGGTCGATTGGGACCGCACGGAGCGCGACGTGCTGACGCTCGAATGGATCGACGGCATTCCGCTTTCCGATGTGCCTGCCCTCGCCGCAAAGGGCTATGACCTGCCGGAACTGTCGCGGATCGTCATACAATCCTTTCTGCGGCAGGCGATGCGCGACGGCTTTTTCCATGCCGACATGCATCAGGGCAATCTCTTCATCGATGCCGAAGGGCGGCTCACCGCGGTCGATTTCGGCATCATGGGCCGGCTTGGCCGCAAGGAAAGGCGTTTTCTGGCCGAGATCCTTTTCGGTTTCATCACCCGTGATTACCGCCGCGTGGCCGAAGTTCATTTCGAAGCCGGCTATGTGCCGCGCCGCCACGCCGTCGAAGATTTCGCCACGGCTTTGCGGGCGATCGGAGAACCGATCCATGCGCGCCCTGCCGATCAGATTTCGATGGCCAAGCTCCTCACGCTTTTGTTCGAGGTCACTGCACTGTTCGATATGAAGACGCGGACAGAGCTTGTGCTGTTGCAGAAAACTATGGTCGTGGTGGAAGGAGTCGCGCGCTGTCTCGATCCAAAGCTTGATATGTGGGCCGCAGCCGAACCCGTCGTTCGGAGATGGATCGAGGCGAACCTCGGACCCGTGGGACGGCTCGATGATGCGCGGCGCGCAGGCCTGTCGCTCGCCAAATTCGCGGCCGACCTGCCCTCGACACTGTTAAGAGCCGAGAATATCGCAATACACCTCGAAAGAAGCGCGGAAAGCGGTTTTGAGCTTTCGGAAGAAGCCGTCAAAAAAATCATGGCCGCGCATTCGCGGGCGCTGCGGCTCGGCCATCTGGCGCTTTGGCTGATTGCCTTGTCCCTGATCGGATATTTTATTTTTCAATAGATCACACGTTCAGATCAAATCGATCTGAACGTGTGATTGATTCCAATAAATCAGAGCGGGATTTTTGCGAAAACCGGATCCGCTTTTTCGCATCCCGCTCCAGCCGGTTTTTACCGCCAGCCAAGCTCACGGCCATCTTTAGAGCGTTTTCGGCTCTATTTTATTTTAACTGTCACGCGAGCCGGAAATCCGCTTCGTTCGAAAGCACTATATAGAACAGTCTCCTCACGATCGCTTCGCAGATGTGGTAGCTTGAGATTGTGAAGGACGTACAGGACCTTTTTTGATGGCGCTCGCGGGCAAACGCATTCTCATCATCATTGGAGGCGGCATCGCCGCCTACAAGGTGCTTGAGCTCATCCGCCGGCTTCGCGAAGCCGGAACAGAGGTGCGCGTCGTTATGACGGCTGCGGCGAAGCATTTCGTGACTGAACTTTCGGTCGCGAGCCTTACAGGCAGCAAGGTCTTCAGCGATCTCTTTTCGCTGACTGACGAAGCCGAGATGGGCCACATCCAGTTGTCGCGCAACACCGATCTTCTCGTTGTCGCGCCCGCGACCGCTGACCTCCTCGCCAGAATGGCGCATGGTCTGGCTAACGACCTCGCCTCCACGCTCCTTCTCGCGACGGACAAGAAAATTCTGGTCGCGCCAGCCATGAATCTGCGCATGTGGCTTGCTCCTGCAACACAGCGGAACGTCCGGACCTTGAAGAATGACGGCGTTCTTTTCGTCGGGCCGGAAGATGGCGACATGGCTTGCGGCGAATATGGGCCGGGCCGCATGAGCGAGCCTGCGAACATACTGGCTGCCATAGATCAGGCGCTCAAGGGCAACACAGCGCTTCCGCTCCCTCCGGCCCTGCGCCGGGAAGGCGGGGCGCTCATGGGTAAGCGCGTCATCATCACATCAGGCCCGACACATGAACCGATCGATCCAGTGCGCTATATCGCCAATCGATCGTCCGGCAAGCAGGGTCATGCGCTTGCCGCTGCCGCCGCCGCGGCTGGAGCTGAGGTTATCCTGATTAGTGGACCTGTCGCGCTTCCCGATCCCGACGGTGTTGAAACGCACAGGATCGAAACCGCGCTTGAGATGCGTGCGGCTGTCGAAGCGGCGCTGCCGGCCGATATATTCATAGGCGCCGCAGCGGTCGCCGACTGGCGCGTTGCAAACACGGCGGAAGGCAAGATCAAGAAGGGCTTCCGGCCTCCAGGCTTTTCGCTGGTCGAAAATCCGGACATCCTCGCCAGCGTGGCGCGGCATGGTTCGATGCGTCCGCGCCTCGTCGTCGGCTTCGCAGCGGAAACCGCGGATGTCCTCGCACATGCCAGGGCCAAGCTGGAGAGGAAGGGTTGCGACATCATCGTCGCCAATGATGTGAGCGCCGGGTCCGATGTCATGGGCAGCGACGAAAACCAGATAACCATCGTGACCCGGGCTGGTCTCGAGCCCCTGCCCCGCCTGCGCAAGGATGAAGTCGCGCGACGGCTAATCACGCGGCTTGCGGATCTGCTTCCTTCGATGCCCGAACCTGCGCCGATGGCAAAAACCGGGAGCGGATCCGATGTATGAGGGTGAACTCAAGGTCGCGGTTCGCGTTCTTCCGCATGGAACCGGCCTCACCCTGCCCGCTTATCAAAGCGCGGGCGCGGCCGGTCTCGACCTGATCGCTGCGGTGCCGGCGGAGAGCAAGATCGTGATCGAACCCGGAGCCCGGCACCTCGTGCCGACAGGACTGGCCATACAACTGCCGGAGGGATTCGAGGCGCAGGTTCGGCCGCGGTCCGGTCTGGCCAATACACATGGCGTGACCGTTTTGAATGCACCGGGAACGATTGATGCCGACTATCGTGGCGAAATATGCGTGCTTCTCATCAATTTGGGCAGCGAACCGTTCGAACTGACGCGAGGCGCGCGAATCGCTCAATTGATTATTGCGCCGGTGACCCGCGCAAGCTTGACCGTGGTGAAGGACCTTAACGGAACCGGACGCGGCATCAACGGCTTTGGATCGACGGGGGCCACCTCTTGCCTGGAAAAGGACGGATGATTCTTCTCGCTCGCCGCAGTCTGCTCGCGCTCGCCGCCGTTGCTGACGTCGCCCTCCACGCCCGGCCGCAGCCGGTCGCAGCCAAGGCCCTGGCTGGCCGTCTCGACCTGCCGCCCCGACACCTCGAAACTTTGCTGCAATCCCTCGTGCGCGCCAATATCCTCAAGGGTGTTCGTGGGCCTCGCGGCGGCTATGAGTTGGCGCGGGAACGGCGCCGGATCAGCGCCGCGGAAGTCGTTCGCGCCGTTATGACCGACTCTGCCGACGATCCCGAAGCGCACGAAAATCGCTTTATCGATCAAATTGTTGGCCCCATCGTCGAGCGCGCCGGCACAGCTTTTCTTGCCGAGCTCGAAGGCGTGACGATCGACGACATCTGTCAGAGCGCATCGGAGAAGCAGGTGCTTTCCGACGATTTGCCACGGCCTGACTTTACCATTTAACGATTACGGACGGTGTAATCCTCTGTTCAGAGGACGTTATTCCGAATTACCATGGAAGTCGGGTTTGGAGCGGGATGCAATTAAATCCCGCTCTGATTTTATTGGAATCGATCACGTTCCATGCGTTCGGGTCAATTCGATCCGAAAACATCGCGATCCAGGAGGACAACCATGGCGCAGGCAGCAGTCAAACCGGCAGAGAGCGAAGTTCGGACGCCGGGGCGCGGGCGCATTTATGACTCGATCACCGATACGATCGGCGATACGCCTCTCGTCAGACTGAACAAGATCGCCGCGGAAAAGGGCGTCAAAGCCAACCTTCTGGCCAAGCTCGAGTTCTTCAACCCGATCGCGAGCGTCAAGGATCGCATCGGCGTCAGCATGATCGCGGCGATGGAAGCCGCCGGAACCATCACCCCCGGCAAATCGACGCTGATCGAGCCGACATCCGGCAATACGGGCATCGCGCTCGCTTTCGTTGCCGCGGCGCGGGGCTACAGGCTGATCCTGGTCATGCCGGAATCCATGTCGATCGAACGGCGCAAAATGCTCGCCCTTCTGGGAGCCGAACTCGTCCTGACGCCTGCGCCGCAAGGGATGAAAGGGGCCATCGCCAAGGCCCAGGAACTCGTCGACTCGACGCCAAATTCGGCCATGCCGCAACAGTTCGAAAACCCGGCCAATCCGGATATCCATCGCCGCACGACTGCCGAAGAGATCTGGAACGACACAAATGGCGAGGTGGATGTTGTGATCTCGGGCGTCGGCACGGGCGGCACGATCACCGGCGTCGGCAGAGTGCTGAAGAAGCGCCACCCCGGCGTGCGCATGATCGCGGTCGAACCTGAGGATTCAGCTATCCTCTCTGGCGGCCAGCCCGGGCCTCACAAAATACAGGGCCTCGGCGCCGGCTTTGTGCCATCGACCCTCGATCGCAGCATCATCGACGAGGTGGTTACGGTCGGCAATCAGACGTCATTCGACATGGCGCGGCTGGTTGCCCGGCTCGAAGGCATTCCGATCGGGATTTCCGCGGGTGCAGCCGTCGCGGCCGCCATTGAGATCGGCCTGCGTCCGGAATACGCGGGCAAGAACATCGTCCTGATCGTTCCCGATTTTGCCGAACGCTACCTCTCGACCGCGCTGTTTGAGGCGCTTTGAGCTGATAGAGATTAGAGCCTTTGGAGCGAACAGCCGGCAAAACCATTAGCCGTCATGCGCGGACTTGATCCACGCATCCAGGCACCGGAATGTGGCTTCCGGCGAAGCGTTGCCCCCTGTTCCTTCCCTACGTTTCTGGATACGCGGATCAAGTCCGCGTATGACGGACGCTGGTCTCCCCCGTTTCAAATTCCACCCGCAAAGCGGTTGCCACGATCTTCATAGTTGACAACGCGGGATTTGATTTTTACCAATCGGTACAAATCAACTTTGGGCCACACTGGCTCGCGCAAAATATGGAGATCTCTCATGTCGGAAGTCCGGCCGCCCTTGCCGCCATTCACCCTGGAAACAGCAATCAAAAAGGTCCGGGCCGGCGAGGATGCCTGGAACATGCGAGACCCTGTGAAGGTCGCCGGCGCCTATACGCTGGACAGCGTCTGGCGCAACCGCTCGGAATTTGTGCAAGGGCGGAATGAGATCGTCGCGTTTCTAACCCGCAAATGGGCGAAAGAACTCGATTATCATCTGATCAAGGAACTCTGGGGCTTTCACGAAAATCGTATCGCCGTGCGTTTTCAATACGAATGGCACGATGCGTCGAACAACTGGTTTCGCTCCTACGGCAATGAACAATGGGAATTCGACGAGCATGGCCTGATGCGCCGCCGCGAGGCCAGCATCAACGATGTCGCCATCACGGAATCGGCACGCAAATTCTTCTGGCCCGCCGGTCCGCGCCCTGCGAATGCGCCAGGCCTCACGGAATTGGGAATGTAGAATGCCTCCGCGCGGACGTGATCGTGCAGAGGTCCTGTCGGAGCTTGCCGAAGTGTTCCGCGACCACGGGTTCGACGGTGCGAGCCTTGCGGTCATAAGCGAAAAAACCGGCCTCGGCAGAGGCAGCCTTTATAACCTCTTTCCCGACGGCAAGGAGGAGATGGTCGCCGCCGTTCTCGCGGAAATCGATCTCTGGTTTGAAACGCAGGTTTTCGCACCGCTGCGGGACGAACGGGATGCCCGGCAATCAATCGGGAACATGCTGCGCGCCGTGGACGACTACTTCCGCTCCGGCCGCCGGCTTTGCCTTGTCGGAGTTCTGGCGCTCGGAGACTCTCGCGACCGATTTGCGCAGCAGGTCCACGCATATTTCGTCGCGTGGACCGAAGCGCTTGCCGCAGCGATTGTGCGGACCGGCACGGACAGGGAAACGGCCAGTGCTCTCGCTGAAGAAGCCGTTGCCGTGATTCAGGGCGCGCTTATTCTGGCGCGCGCCATGCCCGAGAGCGGCTCCTTTGGCCGCACATTGACGCGCCTGCAAAGCCGCCTGCTGTCCGCGCCATCAGCGCATTATGCGCGGACCTGATCCGCGCATCCAGGCGCAATCGTGAAGCAAAGAGTCTGGATGGAGCGTTCCTTATGTCGCGGAAGCCGTCAGCATATGCGGAGCCGGCTCAAGCGGAATTGCCTTGCCGTTGTCGATGCGCATGATCGCGAGGCCACGTTCATTCAGGCCGTTCGGTTTGAAGCGGAAGACGCCGTCCGCACCGTTGAAGCCAGAATGATTGGTGAGCACGGAGGCAGAAAATCTGTCCGGCCCAGGACGATGAGCCAGAGCCACGGCCAGCGATACGGCATCATAGCTGAGCGTAGCGATGCGAACCGGATCGGATCCATATTTTGCCCGGTAACGCGTCGAGAAAGCCTTGAAGCCCGCGTTATCCGGTGCGGCAAACCAGGCGCCCTGCAAAGCCGGCAAAGACAGAACCCGCGGATCGTTCCACAATCCCGTGCCAAGGATCTGCACCTTATGCGAATCGATACCGCTGGCGGTAAGCGCTTGCGCGATCGCCGGCATGGCGCCGGCCTGGTCGGCAATGAAAATCCCATCGATCTGATTGCCGAGCGCAGCAACCTTGCGGACCGCAGCACGCGCCGTCTGCGGCTGATAGTGTTCGATGCCCATCACTCTCACGCCGCGCTGCGCCGCAGCCTGCTGAAATTCTGCGTCTGCGATGCGGCCATAATCATTGTCAGGAATGAGCGCGGCGATGGATTTCTTGCCCTTGGCGGCGGCGTAATCGACGATGCGGTCGACATAGCTCTCGACAAGAAACGAGAGGAGATAAACGCCGGGCTGGGCGACCGAGGCATCGGTCGAAAATGCGATCATCGGCTTGTTGGCCGGAATCGTCACTTGCGACGCGGCACGGACATTGGCCGAGAACAGCGGCCCGATAATCAGACCTGCGCCGTCGGAGATTGCGGACTGCGCAGCGCTGCGCGCGCCGTCCGCAGTCGACTGATCATCCTTGACCAGTAAAGTAACATCACTGTTGCCGGCCTCGGAAATGGCGAGAGCCGCGGCGTTGCGCAAGGAAACGCCCACGGCATTCGGGGCCGCATTCTGCGTCAGGGGCAGGATCAGGGCGACCTTCACCGGCCCGGTCCCGATTGAGTCCGTGCTGGCGGCGCCCTGTGGCGCGGCCAAGGGCTGCGACTGCACGGGATCGACAGGCAGACCGCCCGTCACATCATCGGTTGGACCAACGCCGCCGGGGCTCGACAGGCCCGTCGAGACGCAACCGGCCAGACTTACGACAGCCGCGATCGCGGCAAAGCGCGAGGCCCCTGCGCGCAAACGACGGAAGGTTGCAGCAAAACCCGAGCCGCCACCCGGAACCAAAGCATTCGAATTCGCACGCGTCCGAAGGAACGGCGCAAAAGACATCTGAGCCAAAGACATGACCCCCGCGGCGTGGCGCATCGGCTTGTCCGATTGCGACATGTTTCGACAGACAGGCTCGTCCACGCCCGGGCGCAACCGGGCCGAAGGAAACGCAAGCCTCGAGTTTCAGGTCTTTCAGGCATAATCTCAGGCGCGCGGCAATGGAAGGTAAATGAACGGCCAAGCTGGCGAAAAACGGCGCTTGTGACATGAATGAAGATGTTCTATTTACAGAACATATGGACGATATAAAGAACATCCCGTGACGCAAAACGTGTCAAAAAAACCGGTCGCGCCGCAGCGGCCGCCTGTCGGCGTAGGATCGAGCGGCTTCACCGCCTTCGGCCTGAAGGCCGAGGCGGAGCCGCTGACGCCCGGACTCCATGTGGTCGCGACACCGATCGGCAATCTGGCCGATATTTCCCTGCGCGCCCTGGCGACCCTGGCGGCTGCGGACGCTGTCCTCGCGGAGGACACCCGCGTCACCAAAAAGCTGCTCGCGCATTACGGCATCGCGACGCCTCTCGTTGCTTACCACGAGCACAATGCCGCGGTGATGCGTCCGCATCTGCTGGCGCGGCTGGCGAACGGCGCCGCCCTGGCGCTCGTTTCGGATGCCGGCACGCCGCTGGTTTCCGATCCAGGCTTCAAGCTCGTTGCCTCTGCCCTCGCTGAAAATATCGCAGTGACGAGCGTGCCCGGCGCATCAGCGATCCTGGCGGCGCTTGTCGTCGCCGGTCTGCCAACTGACCGTTTCTTTTTTGAAGGATTTCTGCCGTCCAAACAGGTGGCGCGCCGTCACCGCATCGCGGAACTCGCCGCTGTCCCGGGCACGCTGGTTTTTTTCGAGTCACCGCATCGCGTGGCTGAGACTTTGGCGGACCTTCATGCCGTCCTTGGCCAGCGCGAGGCCGCGGTGGCGCGCGAACTGACGAAGCATTTCGAAACCGTCCGGCGCGGCGCGCTTGCCGAACTCGCCGCAACATTTGCTGGAGAACCGCCGCCAAAGGGCGAGATCGTTCTCCTCGTCGGTCCGCCTTCGGCAGACGTGGCCGCGCCGGATGCGGCAGATCTTGATGCTAAAATCAGCAAGGCGCTGGAGACTTTGTCGGTCAAGGAGGCGGCAACAGTCGTCTCCGCGGAGACAGGACAGCCGCGGCGGAAAGTCTACGCGAGAGCGATCGAACTTTCGGCCAGGGCACGCCAATGATCGCTGACGGCGTGAAAAAACGGCGGCGCGCGCTCAAATCTGGTTACCGCGCCGAAACTGTCGCTGCATTTTACCTGCGCCTGAAGGGTTACCGAATTCTCGCCCGGCGTTATTCCGTCTCGGGTGGCGAAATCGATCTGATTGCCAGGAGGCGCGATTCCATCGCCTTCGTCGAAGTCAAGATGCGGCCTGATCTGACGGCGGCTCTGATGGCCATCGACCGGATGAAATGCCGGCGGATCTCCCGCGCCGGCGCGCATTGGCTGGCGGCCAATCCCTGGGCCGCGCGGCTTACGTTGCGCGGCGATGCGGTTTGCCTCGCGCCATGGCGATGGCCGCGCCACGAAGTTGCGGCGATACCCCTGGAAATCGGATAATTTTGCCGCCGCAGCGGCCATCCTGTTAGTTAGATTATTGTATGCTGCCGCGGCGCACCGGCGGAAATGGCCAGAACGAAGATGAGCAAAGGTTCCGATGAGCAGGCCTGAACGGAGCCTGCAACCGCAGGCGTCAGGGATACGTCTCAGAGAAACTCGCGCGGCAGCCATCGCTGGCGGCCACGGGATTGCGGCCGATCTGATCGCCGTGCTGGTTGCCGTCACGCATGGCGATCCCCGCGTTCTGACTCTACAAGATGCGCGCGCGCTGCCCTCCGGCCCCTTCGAACTGGAGCATCGCTCGCTGCAATCGGGCCTGCGCGCCTGGGTCGAGAGGCAGACGCGCCATCCGCTCGGCTATGTCGAACAACTCTATACCTTCGCCGATCGCGACCGCGGCCTCGGACCCGACCAGCGCTTCATATCGATCAGCTATCTCGGTCTGACGCGGGAGCGCGTGGAAGGCGTTGACTGCGCGGTAAGCTGGCGGAGCTGGTATGATCATTTGCCCTGGGAGGACCGGCGCACAGGCATTCCGCCAATGATCGAATCGATGCTCTTGCCGCGGCTGCGCGAGTTTGCCGAGGCCGCGCCCGATCTTGCGACAGGACATGACCGGTTGAACCGGATCGCCGTCACCTTCGGGCTCGACGGCAGGCCGTGGAACGAGGAACTTGTCCTCCAGCGTTATGAACTGATGTATGAAGCCGGGCTTATCCCGGAGGCGCGGCGCAATCGGCCTGAGAGCGAGCCCGCGCCACTTGCGGGCGACAGCATGATTCTCGACCATCGCCGTATTCTCGCAACAGGCATCGCGAGGCTTCGGTCGAAAATCAAATATCATCCCGTCGTTTTCGAATTGATGCCGGAGACCTTCACGCTTCTGCAATTGCAGCGCTGCGTCGAAGCTCTCGCCGGCAGACTGCTGCATAAGCAGAATTTCCGCCGGCTTATCGAGCAGCAGCAGCTTGTCGAGGAAACCGGCACGCTAAGTCAGGAAACCGGGGGAAGACCGGCAAAACTGTTCCGGTTTCGCCGCGATATTCTGACGGAACGGGCGATCGTCGGGACAAAACTCCCCATTTCGCGGTCTTGACAAAACTTATGCTCAACCCCAGCATATGATGATGTAATACTCAAAGCGAGTATATCGTCATGGTCACGTCCGCTCTTTTGCCGCGCACCGATGGCTTCCCGCCTGTCCGCGAGGATCTTTTCGCCAAGGTCCGCCACGCGATTCCGGCGCCGGAATGGCCGGTCTATGCCGCCGACATAGACGCGATTCTGAAGCTGAAAGCCGAACGCAACGCGGTCATACTGGCGCATAACTACCAGACGCCGGAGATCTATTACTGCGTCGCCGATCTCGTCGGCGATTCGCTCGCGCTTGCGCGCGAAGCCATGAAGATCGAGGCCGATGTCATCGTATTGGCCGGCGTTCACTTCATGGCGGAAACGGCGAAACTGCTCAATCCGGACAAGAAGGTTCTGATGCCGGATCTCGCTGCCGGCTGTTCGCTTGCCGAATCGATCACCCCCGAAGATGTGCGCACCCTGCGGCAGCGCCATCCCGGTGTGCCGATCGTCACCTATGTGAACACTTCGGCCGCGGTAAAAGCCGAGTCTGACATCTGCTGCACCTCGGGCAATGCCCGCAAGGTCGTCGAATCGCTCGGCGTCCCGAAGGTCATTATGATCCCTGACGAATATCTCGCGCGCAATATCGCCGCCGAAACGGGCGTCGAGATCATCACCTGGGCCGGCCATTGCGAAGTGCATGAGAGATTCGAGCCAAGCGACATTGCCGAGCTGCGCGAGGCGCATCCGGGCATTACCGTGCTGGCGCATCCCGAATGCCCGCCCGATGTTGTCGCGGCTTCGGATTTTTCAGGTTCGACCGCGGCAATCGCCGATTATGTCGGCAAGAACCGCCCGCAGAGCGTGGCTTTGCTGACCGAATGTTCGATGAGCGACAATATCGCCATTCAGTATCCGGAGCTGGAATTCGTCCGCCCCTGCAATCTCTGCCCGCATATGAAGCGGATCACGCTGAAAAACATCCGCCATTCGCTCGAAACCTTGCAGCATGAGGTGACGATCGATCCGGCAACTGCGGCGCGCGCGCGACTTTCGGTCGAGCGCATGCTCGCCGTCTGAACAAGGCAGCCTGCGATGGCTCTGGGCGACATGACCATGGACATCCTCGATATCGATGCGTGCCCGCTTATTATCGGCGGCGGCCTTGCCGGGCTGATGACAGCCCTGCAACTCGCACCCGCGCCCGTCGTGTTGCTCAGTAAGGCGCGGCTCGGCGGCGAAACGTCGAGTGTCCTGGCGCAAGGTGGCATCGCCGCCGCCGTCGGGCCGCATGACGATCCGGCCTTGCAGATCGCCGATACGCTCGCTGCCGGCGACGGAATTTGCGACACGGCAGCGGTCGAGCGCATCGTCCGTTCCGGCCCCACAGCTATCGAAAATCTCGCCCGTCTGGGCGTCCGTTTCGATCGCGATGAAAACGGCGCCCTTCTGCTCGGCCTCGAGGCCGCGCACAGCCGCAACCGCATTGTTCACGCGGGCGGCGATGCCTCCGGCCGCGAAATCGTCAGGGCTCTCGTAGAGGCGGCCAAGAACACGCCGTCAATCGCACTGATCGAGGGGATGGCAGCGCGGCGGCTCGTCGTTGAAGATGGAGCCATAAAGGGCGTTCTCGTTGCTGGTCCGCACGGCCCGGCGCTTTTGCCGACAAACCGCGTCGTGATCGCCACGGGAGGCATCGGTGGGCTCTTCCTCCACGGCACGAATCCGGCAGGATCGTTCGGGCAAGGCCTCGCTTTGGCGGCACGCGCGGGCGCGCAGCTCGCCGATCTCGAATTCGTGCAGTTCCATCCGACGGCGCTCGATTCCGCAGGCTTCCCGCTGAAACTCATCAGCGAGGCGGTGCGGGGCGAAGGCGCAATTCTTGTCGATGAAAGCAGTCGCCGTTTCATGTCGAAAGTGTCGGGCGCCGAACTCGCGCCGCGCGATGTCGTGGCGCGCGCGATCTGGCGTCAGATGACGGATGGCCATCATGTCTATCTCGATGCGCGCGACCTGAAAGGCGTCGATTTCCATCGCCGCTTCCCCGCGATCACCGAGCTTTGCGCGAATGCCGGCATCGACCCTGCGCGCGAGCCGATCCCGATCCGGCCTGCGGCACATTATCATATGGGCGGCATCAAGGTGGATCTCGACGGGCACAGCTCGGTCGAGGGCCTTTGGGCCTGTGGCGAAGCGGCCTGCACCGGCCTTCACGGCGCCAATCGGCTTGCCAGCAATTCCCTGCTGGAGGCTGCGGTCTGTGGAAAGTTCGTCGCTGAGGACTTGAAGGGCACAAGCGCTGGACGCTCTTCGGCGTCATTCTCCGGGCCAATGCCGCCGCTTCGCGACGATCCCAATCCGGTGCGGCCAATTCTCACGCGTGCGGCGGGAGTAATGCGCGAGCGCGCCAGCCTTCAGGAGGCCGCGGCGGCGCTGCATCCGCTCGCGACCGAGAATGCTCCGGCCTCCGATCCTGCCCTGATCGGACTGATGATCGTTGCCGCCGCCCTCAGACGCGAGGAAAGCCGCGGCGCGCATGCACGCAGCGATTTTCCGGGCCATGACGACAGCCGGGCCTGGCCGCGCACGATCGACATGAGCGATGCTCTCGAAACGGCGCAGGCGCTCGTACCGGATCTGGTCGCGTGATGAGTATTCCGCTGTATTTGCACCGGCGTCTGCCGCCCCTCTCCCCGCACCCAACTCGGGCTTTCCCGAGTTGGGCTTTTGAAATGCGCAGGCCGGCAACAGCCGGCTTGCGTTCGGGGAGAGGTAAGGTGAGGGGCCGGGTGAGGAGCCTCAATGTCCGATACTCGTGTAATGTCAGACAAGATGTGCTTATGACCCGCATCGCGGACACTCACTTTGCCCCTCTCCCGGCCTCTCCCCGCATGCGGGGAGAGGGGAAGGCGATGTGATGAGCAGCGCCCCTCTGCCGCGGATCATGCTGGAGCCTCTTGTCCGCGCGGCCTTGCTCGAAGATCTCGGACGCGCCGGCGATCTCACGACGGATGCGATCGTTCCCCAGACCGCGCGCGCGGAAACCGCGCTCGTCGCTCGCCAGCCGGGCGTTATCGCGGGCCTCGATCTCGCGAAACTCGCATTTGAACTGATTGATCCGGCGATAGCCGTGACCATCGCCAAATCGGACGGTTCGGCGGTCGTGCCCGGCGATCTCGTGGCGAGCGTATCGGGACCTGCGCGCGGCATTCTCACAGCCGAACGCGTCGCCCTCAATTTCCTCGGCCATCTGAGTGGGATCGCCAGTGTCACCGCCGCCATCGTCGATTCGGTCAAAGGCACAAAGGCGCAAATCGTCTGCACGCGCAAGACGACGCCAGGCCTGCGCGCCGTCGAAAAATATGCGGTGCGCATGGGCGGAGGCCATAACCACCGCTTTGGCCTCGACGATGCGGTTTTGATCAAGGACAACCATATCGCCATTGCCGGAGGCATAGGGGAAGCGCTGACGCGCGCCCGTGCCCACGCCGGTCATCTCGTCAAAATCGAAATCGAAGTGGATTCGCTCGATCAGCTCGCCGAGGCGCTGGAGCTCGGCGTAGACGCCGTGCTGCTCGACAATATGACGCCGCAGACGCTCGCCAAGGCCGTCGCCATGGTCGGCGGGCGCGCCATCACCGAGGCCTCCGGCCGCGTGACGCCGCAAACCGCGCCGGCGATAGCAGCAAGCGGCGTCGATCTCATTTCCGTCGGCTGGCTGACCCACAGCGCCCCAGTCCTCGACATCGGCCTCGATTTTCGCGGCTGAATCTTCGGGGTCTATCGGCCCTGCTCGCGGTTTCAGCGCAAGCGGAGCTATTCTTGTCGGAAATTAGCGGTTGAAAAATTGACTTCCCGGCGCATCTGCCCCTATAAGGCCAGCGGCTTTCGGCCTGCGTCTCCCCTCTTTCCGTCGCGCCCCTCCAGCCTGCTGGATGGTGTCTGCACACAGGGCTTGCGGCGCGGCACAGAAAAAATTCGAGACGGAGCGATCAGTTGAAGCGGACCTATCAACCTAGCAAGCTGGTGCGCAAGCGTCGGCACGGATTTCGCGCCCGCATGGAGACCGTCGCCGGACGGAAAATAATTGCGGCGCGGCGTGTACGCGGCCGCAAGAAACTCTCCGCCTGAGCTTTCAAAAGCCGGTTTCGGCCTGTTTTTCCTGACACTCCTCAAAGCGGGTGTCTGTCGCGGGAGCGGCTATGCAGGAACGCGGGGACGCCGGCAGCGAAGGAGATACCGGCGACAAGATACGGCTGCGCCCTCAGGCGCGGCTGAAAAAGCGCGCGGATTTTTTGAAGGCCTCCAAAGGGCAGCGTGTGCATGGCGGCGCATTCACCTTGCAAGCCGTTCGCCGCAAAGGCCCGGCAGAGGCGGATTTGCCGCGTTTCGGATTCACGGTTACGAAAAAGCTCGGCGGAGCCGTGGTCCGCAACAGGATCCGCCGCCGCCTGAAGGAAGCATTGCGTCTCGCGCCAAACCTTTCGACTTGCCGGGACTATGACTATGTGATCCTCGGACGGCAAAGCGCCTTGCAGCAAGAGTTCAAGGCCCTGCAAGAAGAGTTGGGGCGCGCCATCTCCGAAGTTCACGCGCGCCGGGAGGCTTCGCGTCTTCATAAGACCCGTCCGGGCGACCGGGACAAAGCCGCGTCTCGATCCAATACCGTTCGCGCAACTCCATTCAAGATGAAGGACTAGGTTTCGCCGTGATGACGCAGGACAACAAAAATCTCTATCTTGCGATCGTACTTTCGATCCTCGTCATCATCGGCTGGAGCTATCTGTACGGTTCACCAAAGATCGAAAAGGCGCGCGAGAGCCAGACGCAATCGCAAACCGTGCCGCCACCGTCGGCCTCGCAGGGCAGCACGACGCTCCCCGCAACACCAGGCAAACCCGGAAGTCCACGCATCGCTGCCGCCAATGAGGCCGCGCCGAAGGTGCAGACGCGGGCCGCGGCGCTCGCCATGTCACCCCGCATCAAGATCGACACGCCAAGCCTCTCAGGCTCGATCGATCTCAAGGGCGCGCGGATCGACGACGTTCTGCTCAAGGGTTATCACGAGACAACCGATCCCCGCAGTCCGAATATCGAGGTGCTGTCGCCGCTCGGTACGGCGCACCCCTATTTCACCGAATCCGGCTTCGTCGCGAAAGCCGGCCAATCCATCGACTTGCCGGGTCCGAATACGCTCTGGAAGGCGGATCACCCGGTCCTGACGGCGACAACGCCCGTCACCCTCACTTATGACAACGGCCACGGCCTGATCTTCCATCGCAAGATCTCGGTCGACAACCGCTATATGTTCACCATTGCGGAGAGCGTCGATAACAAGACCGGCGCGCCGGTGACGCTCTATCCTTATGCTGTCGTCACCAAATACGGCAAATCTGAAGTTTCGCACTCCTCGCTTGCGCATGTCGGATTCGTCGGTGTCTTCGGCGGTTCCGAGCAGAAAGAAACCTACGACAAGATCGCCAAGGAGCCGCACGCGACCAAAACCATGAACGGCACCGGCGGCTGGCTCGGCTTTACCGATCAATATTGGGCGACCGTTGTCATTCCCGGTCAAAACGCGCCGTTCGAAGGCACTTATTCCGAGCGCGGTACGACCAATAAAATCTATGAGGCGAATTTCGTCGAAACACACGGCTTGGAGGTCGCACCAGGCGCCACCTCGCAGGTCACGACGCGCATCTTCGCCGGCGCCAAGGAAACCCAGACGCTCGACGATTATCAGCGCGATCTCGGCATCCAGAAGTTCGATCTTCTGATCGACTGGGGCTGGCTGTACTTCATCACCAAGCCGATGTTCCAGTTCCTCGATCTTGTCTACAAGTTCGTCGGCAACTTCGGCGTCGCGATCCTGATCTGCACCGCGCTCATCAAGGGCGTCTTCTTCCCGCTCGCCAATCGCAGCTATCTGTCAATGGCGAAGATGAAGGCGGCGCAGCCGCAGATGAACGCAATTAAAGAGCGTTTCCCCGACGACAAGGTGAAACAGCAGCAGGAATTGATGGATCTCTACAAGCGGGAGAAGATCAATCCTGTCTCCGGCTGTCTGCCGATGCTGGTCCAGGTGCCGGTCTTCTGGGCCTATTATACGGTTCTCTCCATCACGATAGAGATGCGGCACGCGCCCTTCTTCGGTTGGATCAAGGATCTGTCGGCGCCCGATCCGACGAATATCTTCACTCTGTTCGGTCTCGTTCCATGGGATCCGACGGCTGTGCCGGTGATCGGACATTTCCTTGCGCTTGGAATCTGGCCGCTGATCATGGGTTTCACCATGTTCGTCCAGATGAAGATGAATCCGGAGCCGCCGGATCCGATTCAGAAGCAGATGTTCACCTGGATGCCGGTGATCTTCACCTTCATGCTCGGAACATTCCCCTCCGGCCTCGTCATCTACTGGACGTGGAACAACATCCTCTCCGTGACGCAGCAGGGCGTGATCATGCGCCGGGCGGGGATAAAGATCGAATTGTGGGACAATCTCACCAGTATGTTCCGAAAAAAGGCAAAGGCGACATCGCCTTCGTAATCGGCGAATCGTCAACCGCATAGGGCCATGGACGAGCAAAGCGCCGGGGCGCAAGAGCTGAAGGACCTTCGTGACTCCGGCAAAAAGCTCTTTGTCGGAGCCTGCGATTTTCTTTGGGCGGCGACGGACCTCGCGCAACTGCCACCGATCGCAGCGCCCGAGATCGCCTTCGCCGGGCGTTCCAATGTCGGCAAGTCCTCGCTCATCAATGCGCTGACCAATCGCAAGACGCTGGCGCGCACGTCCAACACGCCCGGACGGACGCAGGCGCTGAATTTCTTTGCGCTTGGACCCAGTGCGGATGCGCCGCGGCTGCGCCTTGTCGACATGCCGGGCTATGGCTACGCCGCCGCATCGAAGGACAAGATCGCTGCGTGGACGAAAGTCATGCAGGGCTATCTGCGCGGCCGCACCAGCCTGCTGCGCGTCTTCGTCCTCATCGATGGTCGTCATGGTCTGAAGCCGCAGGATATCGAGATGCTCGATCTGCTGGACCGTGCCGCTGTTTCCTATCAGATCGTCCTGACCAAGGCCGATGTGATGAAAAAAAGCGAAGTGACCGCGCGGATCGACGAAACTCTGGCGGCGCTCGCGCGACGCCCCGCGGCTTTTCCCGAAGTGGTCGTCACCTCGTCGCACAAAGGCGATGGCCTCGATGATCTGCGTGGCGCCGTCGCAAAACTATTGAAAGAACATGGCGGCTAGATTGTTTGTAACTCGCCGACTGATCTGATCGCAGGATTTGAGAGAATGACTGACGCGCTGAAGGCCACACCGCAGGAACAGGCCGAAATCCTGATGCAGGCGCTGCCGCACATGCTGCGCTATGACGAGGCCACAGTCGTCGTCAAATATGGCGGACACGCGATGGGCGATCACGAGGTTGCGCGCAGCTTCGCCCGCGACATGGTTCTGCTCGAACAATCCGGCGTCAACCCGGTCGTGGTGCATGGCGGCGGTCCGCAGATCGGCGCCATGCTCGCCAAGCTCGGAATCAAATCGGAATTCGCCGGCGGTCTGCGCATCACCGATCGCGCGACCGTCGAAATCGTCGAGATGGTGCTGGCCGGTTCGATCAACAAGCAGATCGTCGGCTTCATCAATGCCGAGGGCGGCCGCGCGATCGGCCTTTGCGGCAAGGACGGCAATATGGTCCTCGCCAACAAGGTGACGGCGGCGCTTCGCGTCAACGGCGACGGGGAAGATGAGGAAATCGATCTCGGCTTCGTCGGCGAGCCCGCGAAAGTCGATACGACCGTGCTCGATAATGTTCTCGGGCGTGAACTGATTCCCGTGCTCGCGCCCGTTGCGCAGGGCTTCGACGGCTATACCTATAACGTCAATGCTGACACTTTCGCGGGCGCAATCGCAGGCGCGCTCCACGCCAAGCGCCTTTTGTTTCTGACCGATGTGCCGGGCGTGCTTGATGCCAAGGGTGAGCTCATCAAGGAATTGCGCATGGACGATATCCGCGCGCTGATCGCAGACGGCACGATCACCGGCGGCATGATCCCCAAGGTGGAAACCTGCATTTATGCGCTCGAGCAAGGCGTGGAAGGCGTTGTCATTCTCGACGGCAAGCTGCCGCATGCAGTCCTGATCGAGCTTCTGACAGATCATGGCGCGGGAACGCTGATTACGCGATAAACGCACGATCTTTGACGAAACACGGACCATTGACAGACAGACAGGACAGGAGCGGCGGAATCACAGCGGAGCATCCGATTGAGGCGGGCGCACTGGCGATGCCCAATGCGACCAGCGAAGCCGCTCAACTCGATGATATAGAGGTCAGACCCATCGCGTTTTCTGCGAATGCGCCGGCTCGCCTCGAGTTCGCCGATGTCGATACCTGGATCTTCGATCTCGACAACACGCTTTATCCCGCCGATAGCGATCTCTGGCCGAAGATCGATCAACGCATCACCGCCTTTATGATTCATCTGTTCGGCCTGGACGGGATCTCTGCGCGCGCATTGCAGAAATATTACTATCGCCGCTACGGCACGACATTACGCGGCCTTATGATCAATCATGGTGTCGATCCGCACGCTTTTCTCGAGTTCGTGCATGACATCGACCGGTCCGCGCTTTTGCCAAATCTGCCGCTGGCGGAAGCGATTATGGCGTTGCCCGGACGCAAGCTCATTCTGACCAATGGCTCGCGCGCGCATGCACGCCTGACTGCGGAAGCACTCGGCCTCGCCACCGTATTCGAGGATATATTCGACATCGTCGACGCCGAACTTGTCCCGAAGCCGGAGCGTGCCACTTACGAAAAATTTTTTGCAAAACATCACGTCGATCCAAAAACAGCGGCCATGTTCGAGGACATCGACCGGAACCTCTGCATTCCGCATGAGAAGGGCATGATCACCGTGCTCGTCGTCCCCAAACCTGGCTGTGACGATCGCCGCGAGCCGTTCGAGATCGCCGCGAGCCAGAACCTGCCGCATGTCGATTTCGTGAGCAGCGACCTTGAGCGGTTTCTTCGCGACATCGCCGCTCACACGATCCCCTCGGCGCAAAGCGCCGAAAGCTGAAACCGGAAGCGTTACTTTTAATCGGACTTGCGGCGTCGCCACGACGCCATTACGCAAATGAACTGGAGATGTCAGGCATGCAAATTCAGGAACTTGAGAAGACCATCAATGCCGCTTTCGACGCGCGCGAGAGCGTCACCGTCTCGACCAGAGGCACGGTGCGCGAGGCTGTCGATCTGACGCTTGGCCTTCTCGATAAAGGCAAGCTGCGGGTGGCCGAGAAAATTGCCGGCGCCGCAGGTCCGTCGTCCTGGGCCGTCAATCAATGGGCCAAGAAGGCCGTGCTTCTATCCTTTCGCCTGAACGACATGGAGATGATTTCCGGCGCGCCGGGCGGCGGCTCATGGTGGGACAAGGTGCCGTCCAAATTTCTTGGCTGGGACGCCGAGGCGCATGCGGCGGCCGGTTTCCGCTCGGTTCCAAGCGCCATCGTCCGCCGCTCGGCCTATATCGCGCCCGGCGTGATCCTGATGCCGTCCTTCGTCAATCTTGGCGCTTATGTCGGCGAAGGCACGATGGTCGACACCTGGGCGACTGTCGGCTCCTGCGCGCAGATCGGCCGCAATGTGCATCTTTCCGGCGGTGTCGGCATCGGCGGCGTGCTCGAACCCTTGCAGGCGAACCCGACCATTATCGAGGACGGCTGCTTCATCGGCGCGCGGTCGGAGGTGGTTGAAGGCGTGATCGTCGGCGAAGGCTCCGTGCTGGCGATGGGCACCTTCATTTCCGCCTCGACGAAAATCATCGATCGCGCGACGGGCGCAATACACACGGGCTTTGTGCCGCCCTATTCCGTCGTCGTGCCCGGCGCCTTGCCCGGCAGGCCTCTGCCGGATGGAACGCCGGGGCCGTCGCTCTATTGTGCCGTCATCGTCAAGACGGTCGATGCGCAAACCCGCGGCAAAACCGCGATCAATGAATTGCTGAGGGACTGATGGGCGCGGAACGCTCACACTGGTCGTTTCTGTTTCGCACCGATGAGGGGCGGATCGACGCCGGAACCTGGTGGCGCAATGCCGGATTGCTCACCGGCATTTTCGTGGTTCTCACGCTCGCCTGGGTTCTGGTCGCGCCCTTTGCAGAGCACGATCTCGCGAAGCAGCCGCTGTTCACAGTCTCGGTGTTCGCCGCCAATCTCTACAGGATCGTCTACGGCTTCGCGGTCATCATCCTGCTCATCTGCTATTACAATCTCAGCGCCAAACGCTGGCGCGACATTGGCCGCCCGCCTGCCCTTGCCGGCCTCCTGCCATTCGTTGCCTGCCTCGCAGGCGCACTGCACTGGGTCGCACCGCGCTCCGCCGGAGCCGTTCCTCATTCCTGGACCATCGTCGCTGATTGTGTGCTGTTCCTGGTCTTCGTCTGGAATGTCGTCGATCTTGGCGATCTGAGGCCCCGGTCGCGGCGGAATTGACGGTCGCACCGCCAACTGCAAAGCTCTCCCTTTCTTTAAGGGAGTGCTATTATGGATTACCAAACGCTTTTTCTGACCAATGACGGCAGGATCAATCGCGGGCCATTCTGGATCGGCGGCATCATTCTTGCCGTAGCCAGCGTGGTTCTGGGGTTTGTTGACGCTCTCATTTTCGGCAATGGCGTGCTTGGAAGTTTGCTGGAGGTGATCATCAGCCTGGCGCTGCTTTATCCGAGCATCAATCTGGGGATCAAACGGTTTCACGATCGGGACAAGAGCGGCTGGTGGCTTCTGATTCTGTTCGTGCCGATCCTCGGGGCGATCTGGTATTTCGTGGAGGCAGGCTGCTTGCCAGGCACCATCGGGCCGAACCGTTTCGGCCCCGACCCTCTCAAGTGACCGCATCATCATAGGCTCAGACCGATTAGATTATGACGACCAATGAAACCCGCGCGCTCGATATCTGCCAGGCGCTCATTCGCTGCCCCTCCATCACGCCGGAGGACGCGGGCGCGCTGCCATTGCTCGAAAGGATTCTGAAGGAACACGGCTTCGCGACTTCGCGCGTGAGATTCTCGGATCAGGACCAACCGTCAATCGACAATCTCTATGCGCGCATCGGCACGGCAGCGCCCTGTCTCGTCTTCGCCGGCCATACGGATGTCGTGCCGGTCGGCGACCGCGCCGCCTGGCGGTTCGATCCCTTCGCCGCCGAACTTGCCGAAGATATGGTCTGGGGCCGCGGCGCGAGCGATATGAAAGGCGCAATCGCCGCCTTCACCAGCGCTGCGCTCGGCTTCATCGCAAAGCATGGCACAGCGAAAGGCTCCATCGCTTTTCTCATTACCGGCGATGAGGAAGGCCCGGCTGTCAACGGCACCACCAAACTTCTCGCCTGGGCGCGCGACAAGGGCGAAACCTTCGATCATTGCCTGTTGGGCGAGCCGACCAACCCTGAAGCTCTTGGAGATATGATCAAGGTCGGCCGGCGCGGATCGCTCAACGGAACGCTCGTCGTCGATGGAACGCAGGGCCACGTCGCCTATCCGCAGCGCGCGGACAATCCCATTCCGCATCTCTTGCGCTTGCTGCAAAGCCTGATTGCGACGCCGCTCGACAATGGCACCACGCATTTCGATCCGTCGAACCTTGAAATCGTGACGGTCGATGTCGGCAATCCGGCAACGAACGTCATTCCTGCGAGTGCGCGAGCGCGTTTCAACATACGCTTCAACGACCATTGGACACCGCAGACATTGGCGCGCGAGATCGAACAACGCTGCGCTTCTGTCGCAGGAAAGGCGCGCTACCGGCTCTCTTTCGAACCATGCAATGCGCTAGCCTTTGTCACCCAACCGGATCGCTTTACAGATCTCGTGAACGCCGCCATCGAGAGGCATACGGGCCGCAAGCCGCAACTCTCCACTTCAGGCGGAACGTCGGATGCCCGCTTCATCAGCGCCTATTGTCCTGTCGTGGAGTTTGGCCTCGTCGGCGCGACCATGCACATGATCGACGAGCGCGTGGCGATTGCCGATCTTGAAACGCTGACGGCGATTTATGCGGATATTCTGGAAAGCTATTTCGGCGTTATGGCTTGAAACAGGCGGTCGTCATGGTCGGCACTGAAAATCCCTCACCCTGAGGTGCGAGTGAAGCGAGCCTCGAAGGGTGAGGGCATCGTATTGCGAAACGAACGTGTGACGCCCTCTGGTTCGAGACGGCCGCCCAAAGGCGGCCTCCTCACCATGAGGGCTTCGGTTTGGATCGCTGCGTAGACCAGACCACGAGGCGTCCTACAATCTGAAATCCTCGCCGAGATAGAGCCGGCGCGCATCCGGGTCTGCGACGATCTCGTCCGGTGTGCCGAAGCTCAGCAGATGCCCGGAATGGATGATATAGGCGCGGTCAACAAGGCCCAGCGTTTCGCGGACGTTATGATCGGTGATGAGCACGCCGATGCCGCGCTCCTTCAAATGATGCACGAGATCCTGAATATCGGCGACCGCCAAAGGATCGACGCCGGCGAAAGGTTCGTCGAGCAGCATGAAAGAGGGGTGGCCCGCCAGCGCACGGGCAATTTCGAGGCGGCGTCTTTCACCGCCTGACAAGGCGATGGACATGGATTTCCTGAGCCGCGCGATATTGAATTCCTCAAGCAGCGCTTCGAGTTCCGCCGCGCGCTTGCGCTTGTCGTGCTGGGTGATTTCCAGAACCGCGCGAATATTGTCCTCAACGCTGAGACCGCGAAAAATCGACGGCTCCTGCGGCAGATAGCCGATGCCGAGGCGCGCGCGCCGATACATCGGCAGCGCCGTCACATCGTAATTTTCGAGCGTGATCGTGCCGCTGTCCGGCCGCACAAGGCCGGTGATCATATAAAAGAGCGTCGTCTTGCCGGCGCCGTTCGGACCAAGCAGCGCAACCGCCTCGCCACGGCGGACCATGAGGCTCACGTCATGGATGACGGGGCGACCCTTGTAGCCTTTGCGCAATTGCGTCGCGACAAGCCACCCCTCTGCGCCCAAAGCGGGGCGAGCGGATGGACTTGCGGCGCCAACCTCCTGTGAAGCTTCGTGGTCGCCGGAGTCGCGCCGTCTGAAAAAATTTCGCATCCGGCCGGCCATGCCGCCGCGGTCGGAGGCGACTGACTTTGCCGCAGCGAATGGGTCGGTTTTGGCGGGCAAGGCAGTTCCCGAGTTCAGTGGCTTCGCTCGCCAACGGTCTTGCCGGCTGTCCTGCCCGATGTCTTCGCCGTCTCCTCGCTGGACTTGTTGTCCGGAAGAAACATGCTGCGAACATGGCCGGTGACGACAGCCTGGCCACTCGTCGTATCATAAACGAGGTGATCGCCCTGGGTTACGTTCGGACCTTGGCTCAAAGTCACATTGCCGTTCAAGAAAATCTTGTTCTCGGCCCTCTCATAAACGCCGGAGTCACCCGTTGCGACCTGCCCTTTGGAGATGATCGTCACCGGGCCGGAAGCCTCCATACGGCGAACCTGGCTGTTCGACGACGGCAGATTTTTCGATCCGCCGCTCTCTTTCGGATTCAGATACACGACGAGCAATGGCGTTTTCATCGTGGTGTCGCCGCGCACCGCAACAACATTGCCGCGATAAATCAGCTTCGACTGCTTGTCGAAATAGTCGAGCTTCGCCGCCTTGATATGGATCGGCTGCCGGTTGTCGTTTCGCGCCGCGGTGGACTTGATATGCACGGATCTGGAGGCGGCCTTCGCCGCGGGCTCGGCATGTCCAGCATCGAGCGCGACAGAAATCATACCGCACGCCATAGCCAGAGGCAGACAGGACAGACGAAGCAAGCGCGCCGGGCGGCTCATCTGGGCGTCTCCGTCGGGCTGGCCCCGCTCTCGCCTTGCGCGACGGTGATGCTCGAATCGACCACGGAATCGACTTCGCCATCGAACGAAATCTTATGCCCGTTATCCCCGATAATCATATGATCCGCCGCGACACGGCCGCCGTTCAAATAGACCAAAACAGGTTCCTTGCTGACGAGCGCACTCGATTTGATGTCAACGATCGCGCTCGGCATATGGATGTCATAGCCACCGTTATTGATGATCCGAACCTTGCCCTTGAGCCAGATCTTGTTCTTGTTGCTGTCATAGATGCCGGACTGCGCGGTGATCTTCGAGGTCGTGGAGTCATCCATGCCTATTTTCGCATTGACTCCAATCAGTTGAACCACGCTCGGCTTCAAAATATCCTGAATGCCGGAAACGCCGGTCAGCTCGAACGGCTGACCGTTAGGGCGCCTGCCTGACATTTTTGGGGCGGTCATGGTGACGCGCGAGCCTTGCAAGCCGACATGCCCCACGGAAATATTGGCCGGGATCCGCTTGAACGGGTCAAAAAACGCGATGATTCCCACGAAAGCAATCGCCAAGGTAGAGCTGACGATGATCGCCAGCCTGATATGGCGAACAAAAAGAGAATGGAGCTTTGCACGCCGGATCGCCTGACGGGGATCTGCCGTGGCCAGATCGAGTCCGCCTCGCGAAGCTTGAGTGCCGCGTGCCAAATCGGTCATTCGCTCGATCTTTGGAGTCTCCACAGGCGGGCCACCCGCCCCGTGTCAAAAAGAGACGCCGATGGGGTATCCGATCCCACAGAAACCGCGAACCCTGTCGCCGCGCCCGTGGATCAGGCCTCAAAATAGGAAGCCTGAACTCTACAACAAGCCGCCAGCAGCCCAAAAGCCGCGCAGCGGACAAAAACACTTATATCATTCGTGCGAGAAAATATCCGTCTCCTCCCACCCCAGGAGGTCGAGCCTGGCGCGGGTGGGCAAAAATGCGAAGCAGGCCGCGGCCAGTTCGCTGCGGTTCTCCCTCTGCAACATGGCGTCGAGCCGTCTTCTCAATGCGTGCAAATGAAGCACATCCGATGCCGCATATGTGATCTGGGCTTCCGATAATGTTTCGGCTGCCCAATCGGAAGACTGCTGCTGCTTCGACAAATCAACGCCGAGAAGTTCCCTGACCAGATCCTTCAGCCCATGCCGATCGGTGTAAGTACGCACCAGCTTCGAAGCAATTTTGGTGCAATAAAGCGGCGTCGCCATGGCGCCGAAGGCGGCATAAAGCACAGCGATGTCGAACCGGGCATAATGGAACAGCTTCGTCACGTTCGGATCGGTCAGAAGCCGTTCGAGATTGGGCGCACGCTTTTGTCCCGCAGCAATCTGCACGACATGCGCGGTGCCATCTCCCGCGGATAATTGGACGACGCAAAGCCGGTCGCGCCGCGGAATGAGGCCGAGAGTCTCCGTATCGATCGCGACGCTGTCGCCGAAATCGACGCCTTCCGGCAGGTCGCCCTTATGCAGGCTGATCAACGGCGAGCTGGACATTTTGGAGCTGCCTCGGCGTGAAAAAGCTGAGCTTGCGGGTATCATCCCGGGCGCCGTGGCGCAAGTCTCGCTAGAGCCGCTTTGGTTCTGATGGAATCAGAACCGCGGCTCTATTTATTTGTTTTGACGCGTTTTCTTCACGCGAACCGGAAGCCACTTCGCTTGAAAACGCTATAAATCCCAACGCTGGAACCTCGGCAGGCGGACGACGTTCGACCTCCATCTGAAACAGCAGAAGGAGGAACTGCATGCCCTTGAAAATCAGGATTCTGGCGATGGCGGCGATGTTCGCTTTGCCTGTTGCCGCCGCGCAAGCGCAGGGTGTGGTGAGGGGTTCGGAGCATGGCGCAGCCGCTGGCGGCGCAGCGGCAGGCCCCGTCGGCGCGGTTGTGGGTGGCGTTGTCGGGGGCGTGACTGGCGGCGTAGCGGGCCTGTTGGGTGTCAACGATTACCCGCGTTTTCATCATTACGTCGTGGAACGCGACATTCCCTCTTATGAATATCAGGGGCCGGTCCGTGTCGGCGTCGTGCTGCCGGAAGAAGATGTCGAGTACTATGACATTCCGCCGGAATATCATGTGAGGCCGGGTTATCGCTTCACTGTGATCGATCACGAGCCGGTCATCGTGGACCATTCACGCCGCGTGGTCGAAATCATTCGTTAAGCAAACAATCCAAAGTATGAAAGACGAGCCTCGGTTCTGATTCCTCAGAGCCGGGCGCGTCGCTAATCTGCATCTGCCGGCTGCTCGAGTTGGAGCGCCGCCGATCCTCTCAGCAATTTGCGGACGGAATGCGAAAGCCGTGAAGGCAACGGCTCACGAATGCCTTCTATTTGGGACACCTTTGCCGCGAGTTCTTTTGAGAGCAGATCGATCTTTGATCTGTGCAGAGCGGAGGTCTCGTTGAGCGCGGACAGGAACAACGAAACAAATTCTGATCTTTCGTCGCTTACATCCAGCTTCTGAGGCGTTTCTTTCAGCCAGGCGAATGCCGCTGGAGCCAGATACGCTAACTCATCATCTGTTAGTGTCCGGTCATAATCAATGAATGGAAATCTCACAGAAGCCGATTTGTTTGCCGAGAGTGCTGCATGACAACGCCGCCTTTGCAGCATGTATGTCTCGTGATTCCAGTTTAGTCTGTGATCGAGATGCAGCAATATTGGCGCTGCGACCAAATATAATTTCTTGCCTACTTGCTGGTGCGACAATGGAAACCAGTAATCCCACCATGGCGTACCCATGGCTATTTCATCATCAAAATTTGACGGGTTCAGTCTCTCTCTTCCAAATAAAAACAAATCGAAGCCCTGACAGCTTTCACCGGTAACGCTGAGATCCTCGGGATCGAGATTCATGCGCTCGACCATAACAAGACCCTCGCGCGCGGCTTCGATCATGGAAGCGATAATGCCGTCGGGCGAGAGAAGCATGCAGTCTGCATTGATGATGCCGGCAATATCGCTCGCTCCTTCGCGAGCAGCGTCGAGCATCTCGCCGATATGCGGCGGCGCATGCTCAACCTCATGGAATCCGATGTCGAATCCGGCAGCCGACAGCGCCTCGATCTCGGCAGCAGTATTCAGGCTGACAACGTCAAAGCCCGCCGCACGCCAGGAATCGACGCACGCCTTCTGATATGTTGTTCCGAGTTCGCGCCCCTTCGCCGTCCGATTCAAACTGGGCGGCAACGACGTATACAATGTCATCCGCGGTCTGGAGAGTGAAACCGGCAAGGGTTTAACCTTCGTGCCTGAGGCAGATTCCGCTGAAGCGAAATCAAGCGGCGGATAGAGATAGCCCTCTTTTTCGATGCGCGCCTCATGGTCTTGCAGTCTGTAGCTGAAGACCTGATCACCGCGCTCGATCGCCAGGCGGCCGTCATGTGGTGTGAACACCCGGCTCCCGGTGCGAGAATTCAGAAAATCGCCGAGGAAGGCAGAGCTTGATCGCCATTCCGGTTTGTCATCCCTGAAGGGTGCGCGATGGAGAATAGCGATATGGCCGCTGATATGAATCGGTTCGGAGGCCCGAACATTTATTTCGGGAGGCAGCGCATACACGCGCAAGCCGGATTCGTGGATCAATTGCTGAAACGCCCATTGATCGTGGGCCATGCCTTCATCAGCGGCAAACGCTTCCGCCCATCGTTGAAGGAAGCGGTCAACGGCTTTCGACCGTTTTACAAACATAACGCCGGTATCGAAATAACTTTGCCAGCAGGCTACGCCTTGCGCGTGCGAGCCTCGATGAGCTTCAGACGCCCGCCGCCGCGTGTCGTATGAAAGCGCGATGTCGGCACGATCAAGAACCGGGAACCAGTCAATGAGGTTCGCGGTGACGTAAGTGTCCGCATCGAGGTAAAGAAGCCGGTCGGCCTTCGAATTGAGAATCGCATTGGTCTTTTGGGCTCTCGCGAAGCGAACCTGTTTGCTCGCATCCTGCGGCGGCTCGACCAGTCCGATGTTGTCGAATGCGGGGCAGGAGACGAATTCCCCCGTTATCAAAGAGGTGATCAGTTCCGGCGCGTGCCGCTTGACGCTCGCGGCAGAAATTGCGGCATTCTGAACAAAACTCCGCCCAAAGGCAGAGTAAACAACCTCTAGCATGCGGCCCCTCGCCCTCTTTCGACCTGACGTTTATGAAAAATTGAGTCGGTCAAAATGAGTTCTGGGAGCAGCAGGAGTGTGGAAAACTGGCGGCAGTCCGGCTTCAGGCGTTGAGTCACAATCACTCGCCAGCAACAGGTCTCGCTTTTCCGATTGCTTCAGCCGTGCCCGAATCCGAAGATGTTGTTTTTCTTTACGCCTCGGCTGTCAAAAGCAGCCTTAATCAAGAACAGTCTCCCGACGGCCCGCCACCCCGAGAACCGCCGCAGAAACTGAAAAAAGCACCATTAAACCTGGTGCCCTGGAGAGGACTCGAACCTCCACGGCTTTCACCACTGGTACCTGAAACCAGCGCGTCTACCAATTCCGCCACCAGGGCAAAGGCGGCTCTTCCATAGGGGTGGCGCGCCTCTGTTGTCAATCCGGCCGCGCGGCTGAATTGCAGTCCGCGCACACTGTTCGCGAGACTTGCCGCTTTCGCCCTGCCGGAACATGCTCTATAGCGTTTCCGAGCGAAACGGCTTCTGCTTCGCATGAAGAAAACGCCTCAAAACAAATGAATAGTGCGATCCTGGCTTTGATTCCGTAAAACCCGGAACGGCTCCGGAGATCGGCGGCGATCGGCCATGCCGATATGAATTGATGAGGTTACGGTGACACGAACCAACCGTCTGGTCACGATTTTCGGCGGTTCAGGCTTTCTTGGACGCTATGTGGCGCGTGAACTGGCGCGTCGCGGCTGGCGCATCCGCATTGCGACACGCCGCCCTGATCTGGCCTTCCATACGCAGCCCTCGGGCCGCGTCGGCCAGATCAATGCCGTGCAGGCCAATCTGCGTTACCCCGAATCCATCCTCCCCGCGCTTCAGAACGCCGATGCTGTCGTCAATCTCGTCGCCATATTGCGCGAGCAAGGCGGCCAGAGCTTCGATGCGGTCAATCATCTTGGTGCGCGCGCGGTTGCCGAAGCCGTCAAGGCGGCCGGCATCGAGAGTTTCGTTCATGTCTCCGCTTTGGGCGCCGATCCGGAGAGTCCCTCGCATTATGCGCGCAGCAAGGCGGCGGGCGAAGCCGCTGTTCTGGAAAACACCCCGAACGCCGTCATCCTGCGCCCCTCAGTCGTTTTCGGGCCTGAGGACAAGTTCTTCAATCGATTCGCAGCTATGGCGCGGCTCATGCCGGCGCTGCCGCTGATCGGCGGCGGCAAGACAAAATTGCAGCCTGTCTACGTCGGTGACGTCGCCGAGGCCGTCGCCCTCGCCCTCGATGGCAATGCGGTTGCCGGCGCGCCCTACGAACTCGGCGGTCCGCAGGCCGTCAGCCTCGCCGACATCATCCGGTTCGTTCTGCGGGTGACGGAACGCAGGCGCCTCCTCGTGCCCCTGCCCTTCGCACTCGCATCGTTGCTTGGCGGCGTGACCGAACTCGCCATGAAGGCCAGCCTCGGCCTGTTTCCCGAGCTATTCGCTTTGACGCGCGATGAAGTCGCGCTTTTGCGTCGGGACAATATCGTGAGCGAAAAGGCCCATATGGAGCAGCGGACGCTGGAAAGTTTCGGAATCATGCCTGAATCCTTCCAATCTCAGGCGCCAGCCTATATTACTCGCTATCGCAAGACCGGCGGCTTCACCGATCAGCAACTGGTCTTATAGAGCAGCGCCCCGGCTGCCCGGCGGCATCCGCAGTCTCGCCGTTTCCATGAGGTAGACCGAGGTTGCTGCGGCGGGCTATCCCGCAAAAGCAGGAAGCGCACTCCTCTGGATCGTCGCGCCCTGCTTCCATTGGATGAACGATGAAATTCACACTTTCCTGGCTGAAACAGCATCTCGATACAAAGACGGATCTCGCCACCGTCGTCGAGACGCTGACGCGGATCGGTCTTGAAGTCGAGCATGTCCACAATCCGGCCGCGCCGCTGAAGGATTTCGTCGTAGCCGCAATTCTCGAAGCCGAGCCGCATCCCAATGCGGACCGGCTGCGCGTCTGCCGTGTCGACACCGGCTCCGGCGCACCGATCCAGGTCGTCTGCGGCGCGCCCAACGCGCGCGCCGGACTGAAGTCAGTCTTTGCCGCGCCCGGCGCCTATATTCCGGCAAAGAAGATCACCCTCGGCAAAGGGATGATTCGCGGCGTCGAATCTCTCGGCATGCTCTGCTCGGGCGCCGAACTTGAGATTTCCAGCGATCACGATGGCATCATGGAATTGCCGGAGGATGCGCCGGTTGGTGCGGTCTATGCGCAATGGGCCGGCCTCGACGATCCGGTGATCGACATCAACCTCACGCCCAACCGGCCAGACGCGATGGGCGTCGCCGGCATCGCCCGCGACCTTGCCGCGGCAGGGCTCGGCCATTTGATCACGCCGCCAGTCGTGCCTGTTCACGGCCAATTCCCCTGCCCGATCGATGTCTCTCTTGATTTCGGCGAAGCTGATGCGCATCTCGCGCCCGCCTTCGCCATGCGCCTCGTGCGCGGCGTCCGCAACCGGCCAAGCCCCGAGTGGCTGAAAAAGAGACTTCTCTCGATCGGGCTTCGGCCGATCAATGCGCTCGTCGATGTCACCAATTTCCTCGCGTTCGATCGCGCCCGGCCCCTGCATGTCTTCGACGCCGGAAAGATCAGCGGCGCGCTCAGCGTGCGCCGCGCGCGCGCGGGCGAGACTCTCGCAGCGCTCGACGGACGCAGTTATCGGCTTGATGAGACCATGGTCGTCATCGCCGATGCGAAGGGCGTGGAATCGCTCGCCGGCATTATGGGCGGGGAAGACTCCGGCTGCGATGAGACGACAACCGACGTGCTGATCGAATCAGCGCTCTGGGATCCGGCAAACATCGCCCGCAGCGGCCGGCAACTCGGCATCGTTTCGGATGCGCGCTATCGGTTCGAGCGTGGCGTTGATCCCGCCTTCTGCCTGCCGGGGCTGGACTATGCGACGGCGCTCATCACAGAAATCTGTGGCGGCACACCCTCCGAAGTGGTGCTCCACGGCAAGATCCCCGAAGAGACCTTTACGCTCGTGTTTCCCTGGAGCCAGGTCAGACGTCTCACGGGCCTCACGCTTCCCGTCTCCCAGATGGCCGGCATTCTGGAGCAGCTTGGCTTCCACCTCGCGACCATGGCAGGCAACAGCAATCTCGTTATGGTGAAGGCGCCGAGCTGGCGCCCCGACATTGCCGGCAAGGCGGACATCGTCGAAGAAATCGTGCGCATCGCCGGGCTCGACCGCATCGAGGCGCAACCGCTGCCACGCGAGGAGACGCATATTGCCGTCCCGGTCCTGAGCCTTCTGCAAAAACGCACCCGCACGGCAAAACGGGCGCTGGCCGCCAACGGACTCGTCGAAGCCGTCACATGGTCGTTTCTTTCGCATAAACAGGCCGAACTTTTCGGCGGCGGCGCGCCGGAACTCGCGCTCGCCAATCCGATCGCCGCCGATCTTTCCGACATGCGGCCGAGCCTTCTGCCGGGGCTTCTTTCCGCGGCGAAGCGCAACGCCGATCGCGGCTTTGGCGATCTCGCCCTGTTCGAAGTGGGCCAGACTTTCAAAGGCGCCGAGCCGTCCGATCAGAAGACCGCTGCGAGCGGCATCAGGCACGGCGCGGCGCGGCTTGCAGGAAATGGACGGCACTGGGCCTCAGGCAGCGTCGAGGCGGACGCATTCGACGCCAAGGCGGATGCTTTCGCCCTGCTCGCGGCGCTCGGCGTGCCTCCTGGCGGTTTGCAGATCGCTGCTGCCGGGCCGGAATGGTTTCATCCCGGCCGCTGCGGGTCGCTCCAGTTTGGCCCAAAGAACATCATCGGCCACTTCGGCGAAATCCATCCGCGCCTGCTCGAAGCGCTCGATATATCCGGCCCTGTCGTTGGATTCGAACTCATCCTCAACGACATACCCGCGCCGAAATCGAAGCCGACAAAGACCCGGCCGAAACTCGAGCTTTCGGATTTCATGCCGCTCCAGCGTGACTTCGCGTTCATCGTTGAACGGAGCGTGAAGGCTGCCGATCTCGTCAAGGCTGCACAGGCAGCCGACAAAAGTCTGATCACCGAGGTGACGGTGTTCGATGTCTATGAAGGCAAAGGCATACCCGAGGGCAAAAAATCGATTGCCCTTGCCGTCACCTTGCAGCCGCGGGAAAAGACCCTGACCGAATCGGAGATCGACGCTCTCGCTGGCAAGATCGTGGCTGAGATCGCCAGGAAGACAGGGGCTCAACTGAGAGGATGAAGTATTGCGGTATGTGCTGATGATCCCGATCGCCGTAGCAATGGCACTTTTTCTAGCGCAGGGAAGCGCCGTAGCGAGATCGATCAAGGATTGCGACAAGATCCAGGGGGCCGACGCCTATAATCTGTGTCTTGCTTCATTTGGGCCTGTCGCCCACGAACATGCTCTGAAGCCTGTTCCGGCCGGCATCGGCATCGGACGCGCCAAGCTGCGCAGACACGGGCACCGGCACCGGCACCGGCATACAGTGCGCTACCGCCACCATGGCCACAAGAGAATGCACATGACCGTTACGCCGCAGGTCGTCCGGCGGTAAGAGCGCTCTCGAAGGTGACAAAATTGCTCCCCTTCTCCCGCCTGCTTGCGGGAGAAGGAACGCGCGCTTCATGCTGAATCGAAGTAAGCCTACGCACCCGCGGGAAGCGCGCTCTTGGCCTTCTCGACAATCGCCTTGAAGGCTTCTGGCTCATGGATGGCGAGCTCGGACAAAACCTTGCGATCGATCTCGACACCGGCCTTGTTGAGACCGTCGATAAACCGCGAATAGGTGATGCCGCATTCGCGGACGGCGGCGTTCAGCCTCTGGATCCACAGAGCGCGGAAGACACGCTTCTTCGCCTTGCGATCGCGGGTCGCATATTGCATCGAACGATCGACGGCGGCTTTGGCGGCACGGATCGTATTCTTGCGGCGCCCATAGAAGCCTTTTGCGGCTTCAAGGGTTTTCTTGTGTTTGGCGTGTGCGGTGACACCGCGCTTGACGCGAGCCATTTGAAATCTCCGAAATTGACAGCATCAGAACAGACGAGGACTTAAGAACTTTCACGCATTCGGCAGAAAGTACTTCTTCACGTTGTCGCCGTCGGTCTTGAACAGAACATTGGTGCCGCGCAGATTCCGGATCTGCTTGTTGGTCCGCTTGATCATGCCGTGACGCTTGCCGCGCTGGGCGTAAACCACCTTGCCGGTGCCGGTCAGCTTGAAGCGCTTCTTGGCGCCCGATTTGGTCTTCAGTTTGGGCATTTGCTCGTCTCCGTAAGTGCGGCAATCGCAACGCCCGCACCAGGTCGCCAAAAAGGCCCCGGCATCAGCGTCGCATATCCGCCTGATTGTTTTTGAGCAATTTCCGGCCAAGGCTGGAAAATTGCTCCCGTTCGTTGCCGAACGAGCTAAAGAACCGCCACGGCAGCCCTATCCGGCCGGGCGGTTCGAAGGCTGGGTTTATAAGCGCAAAGCCAATGCCAAGGCAAGCGCGCACCTGCGCGCCCACCCGTTCATTGTCCAGATCCTTGAGGATCCCCTATCTGGGGGCCAGGATCATCACCATCTGCCGCCCTTCCATGGAAGGCTCGATCTCGACTTTTGCGACATTGAGGGTCTCGGACCGGACTCGATCCAGGAGCCTGTAGCCGATATCCTGGTGCGCCATCTCGCGGCCGCGGAAGCGCAGGGTAACCTTGACCTTGTCGCCCTCTTCGAAGAAGCGGTATACCGCCTTCATCTTCGTGTCGTAATCGTGCTCGTCGATGCCCGGGCGAAGCTTGATTTCCTTGATTTCAACGATCTTCTGCTTTTTGCGCGCCTCGGCCGCCTTCTTTTGTTCAAGGAAGCGGAATTTCCCATAATCGAGGATCTTGCAGACGGGCGGATTGGCTGTCGGGACGATCTCGACAAGATCCAGGCCGGCCTCATCGGCGGTCTGCTGCGCTTCCTGAATCTGCACGACGCCGCGGTTCTGACCTTCGGCATCGATAAGCTGAACTTCGCGGGCGCGGATTTCTCGATTGATATGTGGCCCGTCCTTCTGCGGGGCCTGAATACTTTTCATTGGACGGCGAATGGGCTGGTCTCCTCTTGAAAATGATCGAATCCCGCAGTTCCGACACAAATCGTCTGAATTTGCAATGACGGAACGGGCAGGACCCGTGTTGAGCATTGTTGCAATGCTTGCGTGAAGTCAATCAAACCTTATGACGCGCAAACAACTGTCTCCGCTGCATGCGTGGTATTTTGTGGCTCTTTGCCTGATTCACCAGAGGTTTATGCCGAAGAGACGCAGGTTGGCGCAAAATCGTCAGAAATATGCAAGCTGCCCGGCGCCAGCTCACGATTGGCCAGCGAGTAACGCAGCATAAGCGGCAAGAGTTTCAGCCTGCATGCGTGCGACCGAAAACCGTTGCAGGACATGCGCACGCGCCCGGGCGGACAGGGCATCCCTCGCTGTCGCGCCGAGTTCCAGCGCCACACGCATCGCGCCGGATAAGGCGCGCGCGTCGCCAGGGGGCACGCGCCAGCCGGTCCGTTCTTCCTCCGGAACCTGCGGCGGCGCGAGGACGACCTCCGGCGCAGCGCCGAGATCGGTCATTACGAGAGGCGTTCCAATAGCCTGCGCTTCGGCCGCAACCCGGCCGAAGGTTTCAGGCTCGGTCGATGGCACGACGACAAGCGCCGCCGCGAGAATCGCCGCCGGCATATCGGAACAGTGGCCGGTGCGCCGGACAAAACCGGCGAGGCCGGCTTTGGCAATCGCCGCGTCGAGTTCTTTCAGATAGGCAGCGTGGCCCTGTTCGTCACCGGCAAAGATGAATTTCGTGTCACTGACCCCTTCCGCGAGAAGCTGCTGCGCCGCCTCGATCAGGATCTTGTGCCCCTTGCGCGGAGCAAGCCGCGCGGCGAGAAGGACGATCCGCTCACCGGGCGCAATCTGCCACGCCTGCCGCAGCGTTTGCACGCGCGCCGGATCAATGTCGCCCGGATTGAAAGCACGCAGATCGATGCCGCGCTCGACGATCCTGATATGTTCCGAGGCGAACGGATAAAGCCGCGCGATATGGGCTGCCGTGAAGGCGGAATTGGCGATCACGCAATCACCTTTCGCCATAATCGAATTATAGCGCAGCTTGAAGGTCGAACTGCCGGAGTAAGCGCCGTGAAAAGTCGTCACGAAGGGTGTCTTCGTGCGGCGCGTTACGCCATAGGCAACCCAGGCAGGAGCGCGGGACCGGGCATGCACGAGACTGACGCCTTCGGCGCGGATCAGTTCCGCGAGACGGCGCTGGTTGCGCAGCATCGCGAGCGGATTTTTGCTCTGTGCTGGAAATGGTTGCCAAATGCCGCCATTTGCCTGCAACTCGCTCACCAGGCGGCCGCCGGCGCTCGCAACGAGAGGCCGCGCGCCGACAGCAGCAAGCGCCGCAGCTATATCGATGGTCGCCTGCTCGGCGCCGCCGCTGTTCAATTCGGGAACGATCTGCAAGATCGTGTGCCCCGCGAGAGGATGTCTGATACTGCCGGAGCCGGGCCATCCGGCGGGTGCGGAGTGGCTCAGGCGCGACACGGACCCAGCCGCCCGTTCTGCGCACCGTTTTGGCCTGCCAATTGCCGATTGGCTCGCGGTGCGGTCGTCGATCGTGGATCAGACATGCAATGAGGATAAGGGTGAAGCAGCAGCCGGAGCAAATCGAGAACCTGCCCGAAGCGGTTCATCCACAATTCCTTCCTGTCGGCGACGGCGAAGCGCGGCGGCAAATCGCATTTCTGCAACGGACCGCAGAACATGCCGACACCCGCCTGCCCGGGCTCGTCTGGCTCGGCGGCTTCCGGTCCGACATGGAATCCGTCAAGGCAAGCGCGCTCGACCAATGGGCGCAGAGCCGAAATCGAAGCTGCCTGCGCTTTGATTATTCCGGCCATGGCCGATCGGATGGGCGCTTCGAGGACGCCACCATAGGCTCATGGCTCGACGAATCGCTTGCCGTCATTCGCGCCGCCACCGCCGAGCCGCAAATCCTCGTCGGCTCGTCCATGGGCGGTTGGCTGGCGCTTCTTTGCGCCCGCGCCTTTGCGCAGATGGGCGAGACATGGCGCTTGCATGGCCTTGTCCTGATCGCCCCTGCCGTCGATTTCACGGAAGCGCTCGTATTCGATCGGCTTTCGCCGGAAGCGCGCGAAGAGCTTGAACGCGATGGGGTGTGGATGCGCCCCTCAGCCTATTCCGCAGGACCCTATCCGATCACGCGAAAGCTGATCGAGGAAGGCCGCCGACATCTGATGTTCGGCGATACGATCCGTAGCTATTGCCCGGTCCATATTCTCCACGGCATGCGCGACGAGGACGTGCCCTGGCGTCATTCCATGACCTTGGTCGAACATCTGGCCGCCGATCCTGTGGTTCTCACATTGATCAAGGACGGCGAGCATCGCCTGTCGCGGCCGGAGGATCTTGCCCGATTGCAACAGGCGATCGAAGCTATGTGATAGTGAGACTGCACAGACGCAATCGGTTTGCCCGGATGCAGGCCGCTCCTCTCCCCGTGAACGGGGAGAGGGAATCGGAAGCGCTCCTATTTCTTCGGATCGAAATCCACCGAGATCGCAAATTCCCTTTCGGCGCCTGGCGGCGGCGGCGGGAATGGCTCGGCGCGCATCACAAGCGCAAGGCTTTCGACATCGAGCGCCGCATCGCCGCTCGACTTCAGCAATTTCAGCTTCACCACATGGCCTTTGCCATCGATGAGAAATGCGATCATCGCTGCGCCATGCGCGCCCCGGGCGCGGGCCTCCGGCGGATACCGTCTTGCGAGCGCGAGCTTGCCTGACACGACCGTTTCATAACTGATGGCGACGTCGCCGTCCGCGCTCGGCATCTGCACAGGCACGGCCTCCTGCGCCTGCTCATTGAACGGCAAGCCAGAGCCCTTGCCCAAATCGGATGTTTGTTGAGGCTGTGAGGCTTGCGAGGGCGCTTGCTCCCAGGGCAGCGGCTGCGGAGGCGGCTGCGGCGTTGGGGGTTTTGCCTCCGCAGATTGCGGTTTTACACTCGTCGGCTGCGGTTTCGGCGCATTGTCTGGAGCACGCGGTGGAGGTGCGGCGGCAGGTTTGGCCGCAGCCTGCATTGGTTTTTGGACGGATGTCTCCGGCTGGCTCTTTGTTTCTGCCGCCTGCTGTTTTGGCGCTTCGGCCTGCGAAGGCGCTGGTTTCGTCGCCTCGGCTTTTGTCGGTTGAACTTTCTTCGCCTCAGGCGTGCTTGGCTGCGCGATCGCCGGCTTTGTATCCAGCTTCGCCGCCCCGGCAGGCTTCGCTTCGGCCTTTTTCTGCGGCGTTTTGGCGGATTTTGACGCCGCCGCGGCCTGCGGTTCGGAGACGAGCTCCACAGAAATGGCGTGCGGACCCGCGGAGGTGGGCGGCGCGGTATCGAAAAGATCCAACGCTGTCAGAAGGGAAAGATGCAGCGCGAGACTTGCGATGAGCAGAACAGACAGGCGCGAAGAGCGGCCGGCAAACGCTCGATCCGCATGAGAGTCGGAGAAGCGCTGCGCGTGATCGACGCGCAATCCCTCCGGTTGCGGATATGACGTATCGAGTGTCATCAAGCGAACCACACCAACGCCGCCCAATAACCGGCAATGCCATAGAGCGTTTTCGAGCGAAGTGGTTTTCGGTTCGCGTGAAGAAAACGCGTCAAACCAGGAAAATAGAGATCGGTTCCAAGTCCGTTAGAAGGTTAGCTCACAAAACCCACAATGTCTTTGACGGCCGCCATGGTCACCCGCGCAATTTCGCGTGCGCGCGCGGCCCCGTTTGCAAGCACCCCGTCGATATGGCTCGGGTCGGCGGTGAGCCGCTTCATTTCCGTGCCAATCGGGACGAGTTTCGCCACCGAGAGATCGACCAGCGCCGATTTGAACGTCGAGAAATTGCCGCCGCCGAAAGCTTTCAGAACATCCGCCTTCGACTGGCCGTTCAAAGCGGCAAAAATGCCGACAAGATTGTCGGCCTCAGGCCTCTTGCCCAAGCCTTCCACCTCGCTCGGCAAGGCGTCGGGATCCGTTTTCGCTTTGCGGACCTTCTGCGCGATGGTGTCCGCATCGTCAGAAAGGTTAATGCGGGAATTGTCGCTCGGATCGGATTTCGACATTTTCTTGGTGCCATCGCGAAGGCTCATAACCCGCGTCGCAACGCCCTGGATCAACGGCTCCGGCAAGGGGAAGAACGCTTCGCCGTGGCCGTTTGCGGCGATCGATTCCGCAAAATCGAGATTGAATTTCTGTGCGACATCACGCGCCAGTTCGAGGTGCTGCTTCTGATCCTCGCCGACCGGCACATGCGTGGCGCGATAGAGCAATATGTCGGCCGCCATCAGACAGGGATAAGCGAACAGGCCGACAGACGCGTTTTCGCGATCCTTGCCGGCCTTCTCCTTGAACTGCGTCATGCGGCTGAGCCAGCCCATGCGGGCCACGCAGTTGAAGACCCAGGCGAGTTCGGCGTGTTCGGCGACCTGGCTCTGATTGAAAACAATATGCTGCGTCGGGTCGACGCCGGCCGCAATGAACGCCGCGGCGACCTCCCTTATGCTTGCCCGCAACTCCCGCGGATCCTGTGCAACCGTGATCGCATGCAAATCGACGACGCAATAGATGCAATCATGCGTGCGTTGCAGTTCCACAAACTTGGTAATCGCGCCCAGATAGTTGCCGAGGTGCAGATTGCCGGTTGGCTGCACGCCGGAAAAGACGCGGGGCTGGAAATCAGGCATGAGCGGCAGGACTCTTCAGGTTCAGTGAACGCCCCGGGTTATGGCGCGCTGGAGCCCGCATGGCAAGACTATA
>SCSF01000005.1 GCA_004298435.1 Beijerinckiaceae bacterium | reverse complement strand
GCATCAAAGCGGAGACGCGGATATCCTCAAAATGGGGGCAGGGGCCAATGGCATCAGAAGACCGGACGATCGTAATCAAGCTCTTCCTGCGCGACCTGAAGATCCTTCTGACTGAAGCATCAGGCCTCGCATCGATCGGCTCGAGTCTCGTCGAAGCCGGCGCGACGGAGGAAGCGCTGCAGAAAATCTTCGATATGGAACCGTTCCTGCATGATGCCAGGACTTTGCTGAACGCGGCCGTCCTGCAGTATCGGCGTGAAACAGAGAGATAAAAGCAGCAATCGTAAGCTCGGTCACCCCGAGCTTCCGGCCAATCAGGAATTATTAGTCCGGCTAGGACGATTGTGAAAACTGTTTGGCCAATTCAGACTAGCCTTCACAGATGACCAAGTGCGGCGGAATATGTATGAGGTAAAATGTCAGGCAGCCTGCGTTGGTGCCCGGACGTCGACGAACAGCTATGGCGGCTCACTAAAGAATCTCGGGGAAACCGTTGCTCATTGAATTGTGGAGTACCCTGAGATGGCGCGGGGCACATTGCACTGCCGCTGGACGCAGCTCTGCCCGCTGGCAGAAGGCGTGCCGCCGGGGGGCGAGCGGCGGCCGCCGAGGTCCCGGTCTTGCGCCAGGATCGTCATCCGGAAGGGCAGAGACCGCGAAGCGGCTTCGTCGCCCCCGGCGCTAGAGTGCGGCCCGGGGACGTGAAGATTCCGCTGGGAAATGCACCGTCAGCGCGGTATCAATCTTGATTGGAACAATCAGGAGTACGATCGCCGCACAGAACAACGCACCCCTTTTGAGGGCCTTGACGGCGTCGCCGAAAGCAACAGTCGGGGGAAACGGCGTGACCGGAAACAAATGGCCGCGGGGCGCGGAATGGCGTAAGTGGGACCTGCACGTACACAGCCCCGCGTCGCATGGATATCGCGGCGACTACAACCAGTTCATCATCCAGATGGGCAATGCCGATTGCGACGTGATTGGCATCAATGACTATTTCTCAGTCGAAGGTTACCGGGAAGTACTGCGCCGCCTCACCGACCCCGCCGGGGACATGGAAGGCAACAAGGCCTACCGCGACTCGCTGGAAAAGCTGCGTACCAAGGTGCTACTGCCGGTGGTCGAGTGCCGTATGAACAACATCCTTCTCGATAAGAAGGGCGTTGCGGGCGTGCGCATCAATTTTCACATGATTTTCGACCCGGCCCTGCCGCCCGAGAACATAGAAACATTCCTGAAAGGTCAGCAGGTCGGCGGCAGCTCGATCGGCAACCGGTATGCCGACAAGGAATTCCTGCTGAACGACGTTTCAGTCGATTTTTTCAAGGTGCTGGAAGCGCTCCGCAACGACGGTAGTTTCCGCGACCGCTTCCTCGTCTGGCTGCCGTACGACGAGTATGGCGGCATCGATCGGATCGATCCGAAGACCGACAAGCTGTTCAAACAGAACCTTGTCGCCACCGCCGACATTCTCGGCTCGTCGAACCGCAAACAGGCTGAATTCTTCCTCTGGAAGGACACCGCCCATTCGGAAGACGATTACCGCGGCTGGTTCCGCAACCGCAAACCCTGCATCAAGGGCAGCGACTCCCACGGGAGCAATGACGAGCTGGGGAAGCTAAAGGATCAAGACTCCCGGCCAACCGAAAAATATTGCTGGATCAAAGCGGACCCGACCTTCGCGGGGCTGCGCCAGATCATCAACGAGCCGGAGGACCGAGTCTATATCGGCCGCATGCCGCCCAAGCTCGAAGAGGTGCGCGGCAATGCCACGCAATTTATAGACCGGCTTCACATTGGGAAGAACGCCGACGCCGATACGCCGTACACGTGGTTTGACTGCGAGTTGCCGCTCAATGCCGACATGGTGGCCATCATCGGCAACAAGGGCAGCGGCAAGAGCGCGCTTGCCGACATTCTGGCGCTAGCCGGCAACACACACTGCGACCCGGTCCACTTCTCGTTTCTGGTCAAGGACCGCTTCTGCGAGCGCAGCGGAAAGCTCGCGAAGCAGTTCACGGTCCGCCCGGTCTGGGCTGACGGCACTGACGCGGCGCTGCCATTGAACGCGAAACCCGACACCACCGGCGTCGAGCGCGTGCGCTACATTCCGCAGACCTATCTGGAGAAGGTCTGCACGGAGACGGAGCCCGGCCAGCAGAGCGAATTCCAGGCCGAGCTGCGCAAGGTCATCTTCTCCCACATCAGAGAGGCCGACCGGCTCGGCCGGCCGACTCTTGACGAGTTGATCGAATACAAAACTGAGGAGCTGAAGGGTCAGATCGGCAACTCGCGCCGCGAGATTGAGCGGGTCAACGGCGAGCTGGTGCGTCTCGAAGAGCGCGCAGCCCCCGCCTACGCTGCGCGTGTTGAGGCGCTGCTACGCCAGAAGCAGCAGGAGTTGAAAGCGCACAAGGAGATCGAGCCAGCGAAGGTCGAACAGCCGGGCGAAGTCAGCCCCGAACAGAAGGCCGCCAATGACGCCATCGCCGCGAAGCTCACAGCCGAGCGGGCCACACTCAACCGGATCGACACAGAAACGGCGGAGAAGGCGCAACAGCAGAAGACGCTGACTGAGAAGATCGCGCTCGCGCGGAAGGTCGAGGGCAAAATCGACAACTTCGAAAGCGAGTATACCCGCCTCGACCGCGAGACCGCGCCAGACCTCGAAAAACTGGGATTGTCACTTTCCGCCCTGGTCGCGCTCACTGTCGATAAAGCCGCCCTCACGGCCACGCGCGACAAGCTTGTTGCCGAAAAGACCCTCGCCGATGCCGCGCTGGATGATACGGGCGCCGACAGCCTTCCGACGCAAAAAGCCGCCTGTCTGCAACGCATCGCCGAGCTTCAGGGCCAGCTCGACGCCCCCAACAAGCGGTTTCAGGAGTATAATGAGGCGCTACGGGCGTGGCAGGAGAAAGGCCTTCTGATCGAAGGCAGCGCCGACAAGCCTGACACGTTGAAAGGCTATGAAGCGCAGCTCTCGTACCTGAAGACCGGCCTCCCCGGCGATATCGAGAAGCTGCGCACGCAGCGCCGGGAGATCGCCCGCGGCATCCACAAGTGCGTCGCCGCAATCCGCGATGCCTACAAAGAGCTTTTCTCGGCCGTACAGGAGTTGATCGGCTCCAGCGTCATCATCAAGGAAGGCTTCAAGCTGACCTTCGAGAGCAGCATCATCGAGCGCAGCCTCGAAAGCGATCTTTTCGACAAATACGTCTCAGCCAACGTCGCTGGCTCCTTCTACCGCAAGGACAAGGGCACGGTGCTTGAAGACGTCAGGGCCGACTTCGACGTGAACGACGAGAACGAAGCGCTCGCCTATGTCGAGAAAATCATATCCTACCTCGAACGCGACATGCGCACCGCGCAGCAGACGCCGACCGGCATCGCCAGCCAGTTGCGCAAGAATGTCGATGTAAAAGCGCTGTACGACTTCCTGTGGGGGCTTGGCTATCTGGAGCCGGAATACTCGTTGAAGCTGGACGGCAAGGACCTCAGCCACCTCTCGCCCGGTGAACGCGGCACGCTGCTTCTGGTTTTCTACCTGCTAGTCGATAAGAGCAACAAGCCGATCATAGTGGATCAGCCGGAAGAAAACCTTGACAGTCAGACCGTGTACCGGCTGCTGATCCCGGTAATCAAGGAAGTCAAGAAGCACCGCCAGATCATCATGGTGACGCACAGCCCGAACATCGCGGTCGTCTGCGATGCCGAGCAGATCATTCATGCCCACATTGACCGCGCGGCAGGCAACGCTGTGATCTACGTGCTGGGGGCAATCGAGTCGCCGGAAATCAATCGCTTCCTGGTCGATGTTCTCGAAGGGACGAGGCCCGCCTTCGACAACCGTGACGCCAAGTATTTTACTCCTTGAAGCGGGAGTCCCGATATCCGACCAAGAGGGCGTTCTGGGTGACGAAAATGAAGATACATGAGAGGCTCTCCAAGTACCGCGCGTTCGGCAATCGCATGCTGGACGCGCTGATTGCTGACCAGCTTTTCTTCGCCGATCCCGGTACTTTCAACGAGCCGGAAAAGACCAGAGTGCCATGCCATTGAGCTGATCGAGACCAGACGGTGATCGGGGGTGTCTCGGTAAAGAACGCAGCGTGTTGCGCATCAATTGCCTTGCGAGCGGTCACAAAGCTGATCGTGAGCGAGAGCAGGCCAACCACGTCGAGCGTCCATCCACGATCAACGCGACCGACCAGACCGCCTTGGCAAGAGGAACCGCGCTACCTACAAATGATACAGAGGCGGCAAGCAAGGCCGTGTGCGCAAGCGCTACAAAGCTGTCGCGAGTTGCCTCATTCTGTGGTGTGCTTGATCTAGGGCCTGCAGCTCGTGCCTCAAGTCGTCGGGCGAACGCTGGGTCATCTAAAAACTTGAACCATATTGGAGGATATTCGGAATGGCTGACAAGAAGGTGCTCTTCATCGCGTTCGCCATCGAGGATGAACGTCAGCGCGACTTCCTCAAGGGTCAATCCCTCCATCCCCGCCAGCCTTTCGAGTTCATCGATATGTCGGTCAAGGAGCCCTACGACAAGGATTGGAAGGATCGCGTCCGCACCCGGATCAAGCGCTCCGATGGCGTGATCGTGCTGGTCAGCAAGAACTCGGCGGCTTCCACTGGGCAGAAGTGGGAGATCGCTTGCGCCAAGGAAGAGAAGAAGCCGATCCGCGGCATCTACGCCTACAAGGACGACCGCTCCTCGATCGATGGCGTCAGCACCTATACTTGGAGCGACGAGAACATCACCAATTTCATCGATTCACTCTGAGCGGGAGAGGACGGTGCGCAAGGCCCTGATCGTTGGTATCGACCATTATGAGCGGATCGGTTGCCTCAGCGGGTGCGTCAACGACGCGCACTCGGTCAAGGCGATGCTCGAGCGCCACGCCGACGGCACCGTCAACTTCGTGACGCCGAAGCTCCTGACCGGAACCGGCCCTGCCGATCTGGTCGTACGCGAAGAGCTGAAGGCGGCCGTTCGCGAGCTGTATGCCGATGATGCCGATATCGCGCTGTTCTACTTCGCCGGGCATGGCTTCATCGAAGACACCGGCGGCTATCTATGCACCAGCGACAGCCGTAGCGGCGACGATGGCCTCGCGCTTTCCGACATCATGACGCTCGCCGCCAACTCCGCGGCGAAGAACAAGATCATCATCCTCGATAGCTGCCATAGCGGCGCGGCCGGGGAGCGCTCCACCCATCCCGTCGCCGAGATCCGGGACGGCATGACCATCCTGACTGCATCCACCGCCGACCAATATGCGACGGAGGTCGAAGGGGGCGGCGCCGGCGTGTTCACGAGCCTGTTCGTCGACGCGCTGGGCGGCGCCGCCGCCAATCTGCTGGGTGACGTCACCCCCGGCAGCGTCTACGCGCATATCGACCAATCACTCGGGCCGTGGAAGCAGCGGCCGGTGTTCAAGACGAACGTCAAGACCTTCGTATCGCTGCGCAAGGCAATCCCGCCGATCGCTCTCACCGACCTTCAGGCGCTTGCCAAGCACTTCCCGACCGCGACTTACCAGCTCCCCCTCGACCCGTCGTTCGAGCCCGAGCGATCCGAGGAGCAAAAGAAGGACACGTCCATACCGCCGCCCGACCCCGAGAAGACGGTGATCTTCGCGATCCTCCAGCGCTATGTTAGGGTGAACCTCGTCCGCCCCGTCGGTGCGCCGCATATGTGGCACGCGGCGATGGGGAGCAAAGCCTGCGAGCTGACCGTGTTGGGGCAGCATTATAGGAGCCTTGTGGAAAGCGGGCTGATCTAACCCATGCCGAAGTCTCTCGACGCGAACACTCGTGAAGCGCTGGTCGATCGCCTTGCCGCGATCGAGCATGAGCGCTGGTCGCACTGGCAGCGCTATATGCACGGCAAGGCGACCCGGCAAGAGGATGGGGCATTGCTGATCCCTGCCGATATAGTCGCCCGCTGGGAAAAGCAGATCGCAACGGCCTATGCCGATCTTCCGCCCGATGAGCAGGAGAGCGATAAGGAACAGGTCGAGCGATATCTGCCCATCATCGAGGAAGCCTTTGATTCGGAGTAAAGCGTAAGCATCACGCATGCTTGACAAAGCCGAGCTTACCCCTCCTATCCTGGTACGGACGCGACTCACGGCCGACCCAATTCCGAGGCCCACGCTCAGCGTGGGTTTTCCCGTTTCCGGGACCGGCGCACAGTACCCACTCGGCAGTTAGGAAGCGCTGCTGGGCTCGGCAACGGCGAGAATTGGCGCCAAGCTGCCATTTCGCCCGCCCTTTCATCCACCAAATCCGCGCTGCGTGACTTGGCGTTTGCGAATATCCTGAGGGCAGCGTCGCGAGTCACCGCAAAGCATCCCCACTCAGTGACGATCTCCATTGTTTTCGTTCGCAAACGCAACCCGCGCCGAACCCGGGACCTCCTGATTAAGAGGCAGGTGTTTTTGCTGAAAACGAACATTCAGAGGCTGCCGTCCAAAGATGGATTTCTGCAGCCTTTCAAGCAAAACCATTGGACTTCCCTGCCGTAGCAAGCATTGCTTGTTCATAAAGAGCGGCGCCCGAGCGCCGCAGTCCTCCTTGCCTCGCTGGCGTCTTTCGCCTCGCGGGGTCGTCCTGGTGACAGCCCGAGCTGTCAACGACAAGGAGGAGAACATGCCGAAACTTACCGACACCCAGTTAATCGTTTTGTCGAAGGCTGCGGCTCGCAGCGATGGTGTGGCCGCCATGCCGACAGGGATGAACAAGGCTGCGGCAAGCCGCGTCGGCGCCAGTCTGGTCGCCCGCAAATTGATGCGTGAGATCCGTTCAAAAGCTAACTTGCCAGTTTGGCATGAGAATGAGGGCCGATCCACGAGCCTGATCATCACCCGCGCGGGTCGTAATGCGATCGCTATTGAAGATGAAGAGGAGAGCGTCGAGCCGCGGGACGACGGCACCCGCGGCGGGACTGGATTAACGATGGCAGATGCAGTCGCGGCGCCACGGCCTGGATCAAAGCAGGCATTGCTGATTGAGCTTATGTCCAGCAAAAAGGGCGCCACGCTGGAGCGGCTTGTTGAAGCGACCGGATGGCTGCCGCATACGACCCGCGCTTCCCTCACGAGCCTCCGTAAGCGGGGATTTGCGATCGAACGGAGCCGGGAAGAAGGAGAAAGCTCGATCTACCGGATTGTGTCTGGAAAGGCTTGAGCGATGGGAAGGTCATCTTTGAGGCGCGATCCGGCGTCGCCGCTAGCCGCGCCGGATCTCGAACGGGAGATCGCCCGCATCGCTGGCTTGAACAAGGATGCGCTTGGGGTGCTTTGGCGGAACAGAAACGGAGGAGAGCCGCCAAAGGCGCTCTCCAGAGATCTCATCATCCGTGCATTGGCCCATTCTCTGCAAAAGCAGCACCTTGGGGGCCTTCCTGCGGTGTTGCGGAAACAATTGGCCAGCTACGCCTCCGGCGGCGCTGCGTCAGGCCGCAATGTAAAATCAGGGTCGATCATCATCCGCGAATATCAGGGCCAGATTCATGAGGTGGTGGTCGTGCCGGCGGGGTTCCTCTGGCAGGGCCAGATTTATGGGAGTCTTTCCACCATCGCTCGGAAAATCACCGGAACATCCTGGAATGGACCCCGCTTCTTCGGCCTCCGCGGGAAGGCCGAGCAGAGCGGAGGAAAGACGAAGGAGAAGGGCGTCGAACGTAAGTCTGTGGCTAATCTTGCGGAAACACGTCTAGAGCCTCCTGTCGCCCCGCCCACGCGACAGGCCAGGATTGAGGTTGGCTCGAAGCCCGGCAAAGCGACAGCCGCAGATCGGATCCCGACCAATAATGACACCATTCTGGAAATGGAGGTGGCTCGATGAGTTCGTCTCCCCAAAAACCGCAGCGTTGCGCCATCTACACGCGTAAATCGACCGAGCATAATCTGGATCTCGCCTTCAACTCGCTCGATGCTCAAAGGGAGGCATGCGAGGCCTATGTCAAAAGCCAGACCCATGAAGGCTGGAGTCTCATCCCCGACCGGTTTGACGATGGAGGTCTCTCTGGGGCCTCGCTCGACCGTCCGGCGCTCCAAAAGCTTCTCGAGGAGGTACGCACCAGAAAAATCGATGTGATCGTGGTCTATAAGGTTGATCGTCTGACCCGCTCGCTTGCCGATTTCGCCAAGCTGGTCGAGCTTTTCGATCAGCACGGGGTCTCATTCGTCTCGGTCACTCAGTCCTTCAACACGACTTCAAGCATGGGACGCCTGACGCTCAATGTGCTCCTGTCTTTCGCTCAGTTCGAACGCGAGGTCATCGGAGAGCGGGTGCGAGACAAGATCGCCGCCTCCAAGCGCAAGGGCCTTTGGGTCGGCGGTCCGGTGCCGCTCGGATACCAGAGCGTGGATAAAAAGATCCAGGTCGCGGCTGAAGAGGCAGCTTTGGTGCGAAAGATCTTCGCGGATTACCTCCGCCTCGGCTCGATCGGCGAACTCGCAGCCTCGTTCGAGCGGGAGGGCGTCAGGCCGGAGCCGCGGCGGCTCGTCAACGGGCGCCTTTCGACCACCGAGCGTCTCAACATCGGGCCGCTCGCCTATATTTTGAAGAACCGCTTCTATGTCGGCGAGATCGCCTATCGCGGGGAGATCCACAAAGGTCAGCACGAGGCCATCATCACGCGGGATCTGTTTGACGCCGTTCAAGCCAGACTGGCTGAAGGAACTGTCGCAAGAAGAAAGACGAGAACACAATCGAAATCCGTCCTGGCCGGCTTGATTTTCGATGACAGGAGCAATCCGATGAGCCCCAGCCATACCAACAAGAAGGGCATCCGCTATCGCTACTACGTCTCTCAGGCGATCCTCCAGAAGCGAAGGGCAGAGGCGGGCAGTGTCGTTCGTGTCTCTGCCCCCGATGTGGAGACGATCATCTCCGAGACCGTTAGGGACAGAAGGGCATTGGATCAGGCGAGGCCGAGCAAAACCTTCGAGCCTGAGACGGTTGAGGATTGCGGCATCATGTCAGTAGATTCCGCGGTCATCGCTGAAACCATCGAGCGCGTGATCGTTCATCGATCTGACATCGAGATCATTTGGCGCCGAGCGGAATCGGAGATAAATGAAGCAAACTGCGGATCGCAAAGAGTTCCTTTCGAAGCCCATCGTCCTTTCAAGAAGGGGATCATCGATAGCCCTAACGTTGTTCACATGGACCCTCGCATACGAACGTCCCTTCTTGAAGCAATCGCCAAAGCGCAGCGTTGGATGAGCGACATCATAATGGGCAAGATCGAATCCCTTGATGAAATTGCCGCGCGAGAAAATATCGTCGAACGCTATGCGCGGCGACTATCTTCTCTTGCTTTCCTCTCGCCCAGGATTATCCAAGCCATTATCGATGGTACCGCTCCGGCTCATCTGACTGTCACGCGCCTGACGCAGACGCTTCCGCAATCCTGGGCGGCGCAGGAACAGATGTTCGGCGTTTCGTAGAGGAGCGGTTTGGATCGAAGCAAAGCGCTTCAAATCTGGCAAACTGCACCATCGCCAAGAAACGCATCAATTCAACAAGATGGAGCAGGATTCAGAGAAGCCGTTTGAACTCCAATCATGCCTTAACGAAACAGCGGCGCCCTTGGCGCCGCTGTTGTTTCCGCCTCCGCATGACGCCAACCGCGTCTATTCATATGAGCAGGCGTTAGACAAAGGTCCGCTGAAACGAACAGGTCTCGTTTACGTGCGAACCAAGTCTCCATTCATGCTTCAGAGGGAATTCGGACATTTGAATTCGACCATCGGAGACTGGCGGCAGATATCGGGCGCTCTGCATCTCCGCTTGCGCGGGGCAGTGGTCTCGATGGAGCAAGACACGCCAGTAAGCCACGGAAAAGACAAAGCTTTTTGCGGGTGCGGTTTGGACTCGGAATTGTAGGGAATGGTTGGCTGACGACGCAGTTGATGTGCAACCGGTCTGCATTTTTGCGGATTCGGAAATGGGAATTTGATGGGAAATTTATTTGCAGGAAATGGGAATTTGATTGCGCGAGATGCGAATTGACTCGCGATGCGATCGAAGCGCGCGCGACAACGACGTCGATGTCATACGATTTGGTCCGCAGCCATGTTGACAGCTCCGCGATTATCAGCAATCTTAATTGCCATCGTAAGGCTTGCTCACTTCTACTGAGTGCCTCGATCGCAGAAGCAATCCCGGGATCGCCACGCGGCTATCCGATCTGGGCAGCATCAGCACCTCATCGATAAAGTCTTCAACGTGCTCGTCACGCGAAGGACTTTGTCTTGTCCTGATGTTCGCCTGGAGGCACTGCTATGCAGACGCGCCCGCGTTACCGGAATATTGAACCGGGGTTCGACCCGACCAATACTCTAAAGCTCCAAATTGAATATCGGCCGTTGGACGGGCTCAAGACGCCTGCGGCGACACTCCGGCGTTATCAGAAGCGCCATCAAGAGCATCTGCTTCAGGCGCTCCGCAAGTATGGATTCATTCTGCCAATCGCAGTCGGCGCGGATGATCAGGTTCTCCATGGCAGTCAGCTTTTGTTAGCTGCCAAAGAACTGGGTTATCAGGAAGTTCCGACCGTTAGACTTAGTCATCTCTCGAAGGAAGACGTTCGCGTCCTTCGGATCGCCCTTCATAAGCTCGAGGAGCTGTCTTCCTGGGACGAAGACGTTCTGAAGGCAGAACTGCAGTTCCTCATCACCTATGACGTCGATCTCGTCACCCATACGGCATTTTCGTCGGCCGAGATTGACACCGTTCTTTATGCGCCCTCTGAAGAGAGGCTGGACGACCCCGACGACGCGCTACCGGAGCCTGGGAAACACGCAGTCAGCCGTCGCGGCGATATCTGGGAGTTCGCGGGCGGCCATCGGCTCGCCTGCATGGATGCGCTTGAGGCGGCAAGCTATGAGGCGCTGCTTCAAAGCGAATTGGCCGGGCTGATCATATGTGATCCCCCTTACAATGTCCGTGTGCGAGGGAATGTCTCTAGCCGCAAAGATGCCCGCGAATTCGCTATGGCGTCCGGCGAGATGTCGCGATCCGAGTTCGAGGCATTCCTGCGCACGAGCTTCGAGCTTACGTCTCAGTGTGCCAGAGACGGGGCGCTATCCTTCCAGTTTATTGACTGGAGACATGCCGGCGAGATGCGTGCCGCTGGCGAGGCGGTCTATTCAAACCTTCTCAATGTTTGCGTTTGGGCAAAGACCAATGGCGGCCAGGGCTCCTTCTATCGGTCCGCCCACGAGTTCTGCTTCGTCTGGAAAATTGGCGAGGCGCCGCACCTCAACAACATCGAGCTGGGTCGCAACGGGCGCAACCGGACCAATGTCTGGTCTTACCCCGGCGCAAATGTCCCGCGATCGAAACGCCAGCGCCAGGATGAGAACCACGTCACTCCGAAGAACGTGGCGATGGTTCAGGATGCGATCCTCGACGCCTCTCGACGCGGCGACATCGTGCTCGATGCCTTTGCTGGTAGTGGGACGACGTTGGTCGCAGCGCATCGGGCAAAGCGGCGTGGCTTCGGTCTTGAGATCGATCCCCTCTACGCTGACCTCATCGTCCGGCGCATGGAGCGCATCACCGCAGCGCCGGCTCGCCTTGTCGGGAATAGCCGCACCTTTTGCGAACTGGCAGCGGAGCGGCTTTCGCTTCCTTGCCGTATCCGTTCCCGCTGAGGTCGCCCGCCATGACGACCCAAAAGCGCGACACTGGTAAAGATAAACACGAACAATCGGCTGAAGAGCCTAATCTCGAACAAGAGGAGGTCGGCTATGGCCGACCTCCGAAACAGCACACGATCAAGCCGGGTGAGGTCCGTAATCCTTATGGCCGGCGCGGTAAGCCGCGGCCTGAAGTCGACTTTCTGGACGAATATGTGTTCGTCACCGTCAATGGCCGCCGGCAAAAAATGACCCGTAGGCGGGCCTTGAAAGAGGTTTTGTTTCGGGAGGGGATGCGGGGAACAATTTCGGCAACAAAGCATCTTGAGCAAAGTGCGGAAAAGAGCGCTGCAAAGGCCAACGGTAAAGACGAGGGGACTTTGTCGGCTGCGGAAGACAAGATCCTCGAACGCCATATGGAAAAGGAATTGCAACGGCGTCTTAAGAAGAGAGCGGGAAAATAATGTTCGTCTCGCGATCGCAAGTTCTGGATATAGCTTGTCGGCACGATTTCTTCGCCTTCTTCGAGCGGTGTTTTGTCGAACTCGAGCCGGGAACTTCTTTTCAGGATTATTGGTATCTGCAAGCCATGGCCGAAGCCTTGCGGCAGGTGCATGCAGGGGAGGTAACGCGGCAGATCATCAATGTCCCGCCGCGTTCCGGCAAGTCTTTGATGATCACGGTTGCCTTCACCGCCTTTCTCCTCGGGCAAGATCCAAGAAAAAGGATCATTTGCGTCAGCTATTCGGAGGATCTTGCGCGAAGCCACGCCGCATTTTTTCGCGCAATCGTCGCCACACCTTGGTTCAAGCGGGTGTTCCCCCGCTTTCAGATCCTCAAGGGCGGTGACCGTGCTACGGAAATTGCGACGACGGAAAAGGGCTTTCGCTATGCTGTCTCCATTAGCGGCTCGGTCATGGGTCGGGGCGCCGATCTTATCATTGGTGACGATGCTATGGGCCCGATGGCCGCGATATCGGAGGCGCATAGGCGGCGGGAAAACACGCTTTGGGATACAGCCATACGGACCCGCCTCAACAACAAGCGCAAAGGGGCCATCATCCTTGTCTCGCAACGGCTCCACGAAGAAGACCTGATCGGCCATGTGAAGCAAAGCGATAATTGGAACCTGCTGTTCCTGCCTGCCATCAGCGAAGAGGCGCAGACCTATCGCATTGGGCCGGGCCCTGAGGATATCTATCGCCGCCCGTCCGGCGAAGTTTTGAGCCCCGACCGGGAGCCTGTCGAAGTGCTTGACCAGCTGCGGGCAGAAATGGGTTCAATCCATTTTTCGGCGCAATACCTCCAAAACCCAATCCCGGCCGGCGGCAATCTGATCAAACTCGAATGGCTGCGCTACTATGACGAGCGGCCAAGCCAATTCGATGATTTGGTCGCGAGTTGGGACACCGCCTCGACGCTTGATGAGCGCAGTAGTTTCTCGGTCGGAACACTCTGGGGAACGAGAGGCCCTGACATCTACCTTCTGGACCTTGTCCGGGGACGATGGGAAACGCCGGAATTGCGTCAAATCATTATTCGCCAGAATGAGGAATGGAACCCCGAGGTGACGGTCATCGAAGAGACAGAGCTCGGGCGCACTCTCGTCCAAGACTTGCATCGAACTGGTGATCTCAGGGCGAGGTTACACAGACCTGTCGGCGACAAACAGAGCCGGCTCGAAGTTCAGAGCGCCCGCTTTGAAACTGGCCGTGTGTACTTACCGGCGTCAGCGCCCTGGATCCCGACCTATGTGGCGGAATTGCTCGCATTCCCGCAGGGCAGGCACGATGACCAGGTCGACGCGACATCCCAAGCCTTAAATTACATCGCGGGCAGGACGGCGAGAAGAGGGCCTCTCATTGCCCGCGATATGAAGAGAAGAGATATCGTGAGGCGATGAGAGTGACAGGAATTATGAACCGGGATTCGGGGTCTAGGCCAAGTTCTTACTAAAACCCAGCATGTAAGTCGGTGACGTTGCCCCCAAGTTTTATCCGGTTGTGAGTTCGCTCCAGCGTTTTTGGGTGAAGCGCTCCCCAATTTTAGACCAGACATTGCTGGAATTTCCGCGATTACGGCTCATCCGGCGCAGCCGCCGGGGGAACCATTGAGCAGCGATATCGGTGGCTTATCTCCGATCGCACTGTGCGGTCGAACCTCGTTATAGTCTCTACGCCACGCCTCCATTTTCATCCGGGCATCGTCAAGGCTCATGAACCAATGCGTGTTCAAGCATTCAGCGCGGAACGTGCCGTTAAAGGACTCGATGAAGCTGTTGTCCGTTGGCTTGCCCGGCCGCGAGAAGTCGAGAGTGACGCCTTTCTGATAGGCCCAAAGGTCAAGATCGCGCGATACAAACTCGGATCCCTGATCCACCCGGATTGTCTTCGGATAGCCGTTCGCCTTGCATATACGTTCTAACGTCTGAACCACATCCTCGCTCTTATAGCTGAAGCGCGGATCAACTGCAGGTGAGAAGCGCGAAAACGTGTCGACGACCGTCAGGATTCGAATCTTGCGGCCCGTCGCCAGCTGATCATGCACAAAATCCATCGCCCAAGTCTCGTTGATGGCAGACGCGACAGTACGGTCCTCACGCAGTTTTGCCTTCACCCGCCGCTTCGGGGTTTTGTGCCGCAATTGCAGGCCAAGATCCTTGTACAGCCGATAGATCCGCTTGGCGTTCACTGCCCAACCTTCCCGCCGCAGCAGCACATGAATGCGTCGATAGCCGTAGCGCATGCGCGTCTGAGCTATTTCCTTGATCCGCTGTTTGAGATCCGCCTGACTGCCGCGTTTGGATTTGTAGACATACAGCGCGCGGTCGACCAGCAAGGTCGAACAGGCACGGCGGATCGAGACGTTCCAATCCGACCGCAACTTGTCGACAAGCGCCCGCTTGCGGCCAGGCGTTAGGACTTTTTTGTCAGCACCTCCTGCAGCATGGCTTTGTCCAACGACAGGTCGGCGACGATGCGTTTCAACTTGGCGTTTTCTTCCTCGAGCTGACGCAGCCGCTTCATCTCGGACGGCATCAACCCCGCGTATTTCTTGCGCCAATTATAAAAGGTTGCGTCCGAAATGCCCGCCTTGCGGCAGACCTCAGCGACCGCAACGCCATCCTCCGCTTGCTTCAAAATGAAGGCGATCTGCGCCTCCGTAAACTTGCTCGATTTCATGGAACTCTCCTCGGTCCCAATCAGGGATCATAATTGGAAAATTCCAGTTCAAAATGGCCGAGTTTTATGGGAGCAGGTCACTGGGTCAAAGAACGCAGCTTATCAACGCGCTCCGCGCCCATCTGGCCGAGCATGGGGTCATTGCGCCACAGGGCGTCGCGAGCCTGGCTTCTCTTGTGAAGGTTCTCGAAGAGAATGATATCGGACTCAACCTCATTGTTGTAGAAGCTGCAAGGCTTTATCTTGAGCAGATCGCCGTGCTTTCCTCTCGCATTTCCAGCTTGGAAAAAGCACTCAAATCAGAAGCAAAACAGTCTGAGAGAATGGCTCGACTAATGTCTATGCCTGGTATGGGACCGATCACTGCTATGGCGATCGAAGCCTTCGCTCCTGCCATGGCGACGTTCCGGAAAGGGCGGGACTTTGCAGCCTGGCTTGGATTGGTTCCTAAACAGCATTCCAGCGGTGGAAAGCCGGTGCTCGGCCGAACATCGAAGATGAGCCAACGCGACATCAGACGCCTTTTGATCGTCGGCGCAATGACCGTGATCCGGTGGGCTTGTCGCAAAGGTGCGCCGGAGGGCTCATGGTTACAGCGGATGCTGATGCGCAAACCGCGTATGCTCGTGGCGATCGCACTTGCCAACAAAATGGCGCGGTCGATTTGGGCCATGATGACGAAGAATGAGAACTACAGGAATCCGAGTCTGGCCGCTGTCTGAGCGCGAGCACAATAAACAGCGGAAGACCGGATCGCGGGCGTGTGAGGAGGTCAATGAAGGGTAAGGACAAGAGATCGGTGACAACGGTTCTGGAAAAGCATCCGGGTCAGTGAGCTTTGAGCTCGTAGAACTGATTTGCGCCAGAGCCGCGGAGCTCCACACCGGCCAGCGGTCAGAATCGAGCCGCGAGAAAAGGCCTGATACATGACCGCACCCGATCACACGTCCGGCTGTTCAAAATCGACTTGCGCGAACGGGGGCATCCATACATGACCCAGGATTTTCACTGAGAACCGACCCGCCTTTTTATGTTCGCGATGTCAGGTTTTGGTCAAGGCATTGGCCTTCTCCTTTCGTCCTTTGCAATGGCGTTGCTCGCCAAGGCTGCAGGGAGAGATTGGCGGGAATCATCGAGCGCGCCGTCGAGATCGATCAGAATACGGCGATCCAACTCGAAGCACGAGATATCGAGCCCGAAGCGCGCCTCGGTATTTGGACCGCCAAGAGACCCCCAGCTCACGCTTCCGTGACAATTCCATTACAAAGTGCGACAGTCCGGGCTCGAGAGCAAGCCCGAGAACTATTTTGGTGCTTTTATATGTTAGAAGTATTTTAATTTTCGATAGGCCGTTCTTACATCGTTGGAGGACACGGCCTACCGGTACCGCGAGTCTCATTCTGAACTCGTCCGGTTAAAAGCGAGCTATGTGATGGCGATTGATTTCACCTTAACCCAGGCACAAAGACGTCTTCAACACATCGCACGGGAATTTGCGAACGACATCCTCGCGCCGCTAGTTCGGGCTGCGGACGAGATTCCAGATACTCAGAAGGCCTTCACGATGATGAAAGGCGCCTACGTGGAAGCCTACAAGCTGGGTTTCGCAATTGGCTTCTTGCCGAAGGCTTATGGCGGCGCAGGCGTGAGCAATGTGGATCTGCAGGTGATCGTGGAGGAGATCACTGCCGTGGATCCCGGGTTTGCCACCATCCTTCTCGTCAATGGCCTCGCCTTGATGCCCCTGGTCTGGTTTGGATCCGAGGCGCAAAAGCGCAAATGGCTAGTGCCCGCGACCAGCGATCCGCGGGGCGAATACCTTGCCGCGTGGACGGTGAGCGAAGCCCCTGGCTCACCAGGTGGCACTGCCAATTTCGACCATCCGGCCCCGGCGCCGGTGGGTATCGGCCTCATCGCGACTCACGACCGCGCAAATGGCGAATACGTGCTGAATGGCAGAAAAAAATGGCCGTGTAATTCCGCAGGATGGGATCTTAAGGGTGCAAATGTAAACGTGTGCGTCGTCCGCACCGCGCCGCAAGAAGGAGGTGTTAGAGGGCTCAGTTGCGCCATCGTTCCCCGAGAGACCAAGGGCGTCACATACGACAGCCCGATTGACAAATTTGGGCACCGCACCTGCCAGAACAATACCATCACGTTTACCGACTGCCGTATTTCGGAGGAGAACATCTTCGCGTTGGGTCATGGTGATCTTGCCATCAATAAGGCATTCACCTGGTCGGGCCCTGTGGCGGCGATTGCCTCTGTCGGTGTGGCGCGGTCAGCCTATGAATACGTGCTCGCCTGGGCCAAGACCTACACTGCTGGCGGCGACAAGCCGATCATTCACCACCAGGCAGTGGGCTATGCCCTGGCTGATGTCGCCATGAAGATCGAGGCATGTCGAGCGTTCGCCTGGAAGGCGGCACACTACCATGATCTACATGACGCGAATGGGCATGCAGTCGGCGCCATGGCGAAAGTGTTTTGTAGCGAGACGCTATTCAATGCTGTGTTTCAGGCCATGAAAGTCATGGGCATCAACTCTTTGGATAGGGCTCATCCGATGGAGCGCTTTTTGCGAGAGGCTGCTGTCTTTCCGATCTATGATGCGGGCAATATGGGCATGCAAATGCGCAAACTCTGGGGAGTGATGGCCGATCCCGCGTTCGATCCACGGGCGATTATGGCAAGCAAGCTCACTCCCTTCGCAAAGACGTGGCCGCCCGCCATCGACGAAAACGGATCCGATCAGCACCAATAACCTCATGTGGACGCGTTAAAAGAAAAACGGCGACACTGACCGACGCGTTGCATGCGTTCCTGATGCTTCACCTCGCCGCGCATATGGCCGCTGATAAAACCGACGTCGAATCGACAGACCTCGGTGTGAACAGGGCGAAGCCCGTCTCTGCGTCTAAGAAGCTGTCTTTTAGCTCGTTGACGAAATCGGCCGCGTCATAGCCTTTGTCGGCACCGAGCGTTATGGCGGTCAGCGGATCGGCGCGCGGCTCGATCATGGCCAGCGCCGCGATGCGTTCGCCGCTGCCGTTGGCGGGCATCGGACAGGCGTCGATGATAAGACCGCAAGCTTCTCTATCAAGGCATGACTGAGAAAAGCGAGCACTCGATCAGTGTGTCGTCGACGGAAAAATACTCGGACGAGATCACCTTGTGACTCGCGGCTGCGTCAGATCGGTGGCCATGAACTCCGCGGCTGTCGCCCGTCGAGCAGACCGTCGCTGTTCTTGGAAAACACCGTCGCATCCCACGCCGGGCCGTCGATGGCGAGCCCGACGAAACCAACCAAACAATAAGTCCGTGTCGAGCTTCTCCGTCAACGGTCGTTCCGAGCGAACCGATAGAAAGCCTGCAACAGGATCGCCCGCCGCAGCCGTTCCGGCGGGTCGATGGCCGTCTGATGTTTGAATAGAGCGCCGACAAATCCGCCGCTCGAGAAGCAAGCGTCCCGTTGGCGATCTCGAGGATCACTCGCACGGATGTCGCGCCGCACCCCGCGCCTCCAGATCTACGCAGCTGAAAGATGTCCCGAACGTTCGTCCAATCGCTCGCATGCTGCGGTTCTCATAAAGGCGGAATCACACGAAAGCCCCGGACGAAAGAGGGGTTTTCAGCTGCCTGCTACGCGGCCAGGTAGCGCCGTTTAGTTTCTCCGGATTCCAGCTAAAAAGCTTTTGACTCTTTAAACTGCCTAAAGTAATTAAGTTCTGTTGCGCCGGTTAAGCCATCACGGCGGGCGCAATAACGAAGTGGCGAAATCCCCCCAAGGGGTTCCGTCGGGGGGGGCATCTTTCCAACTGAAGTCATTCCCCTTCGTCGCAAAAAGCTCACGAGAATCGCAGGGGCCCGCCCGTGGGTCGCAATTCTCGTGAGCAATTCCAAACATTAACCAAACCGAAAATTAACCAAACAAGGGAGGACAACGCCATGATCGACTTCTCATTGACGCCGGAACAGCGGATCCTGCAGAAAGTCGCGCGCGAATATGCCGAGGATATCCTCAAGCCCGTCGTTCGAGCGGCTGATGCTGAGCCCGACCCTCAAAAGGGCTTCCAACTGATCAAGCCGGCCTACGAAAAGGTCTATGAACTGGGTTTCGCGACTGGGTTTCTCCCGAAAAAATATGGTGGCGGGGGGCTCAGCAATATTGACGTGTTGATTGCGGCTGAGGAAATCGCAGCAGTCGATCCTGGCTTCGGTTGTGTGCTGCTAGCCAATGGTTTGGCTTTGATGCCTCTCGTTTGGTACGGCAGCGAGGAGCAAAAAAAGAAGTGGCTTACAGAGGCCTGCAATAGTTCGACGAAGGACTACCTTGCCGGCTGGCTGGTATCGGAACCAGCAGGCAGTCCAGGAGGGACCGCCAATTTTGATCATCCCAACCCGAAGGCCGGGATACAGGTGACCGCGGACCTCAAGAACGGCGAGTACGTTATTAACGGCCGCAAGTATTGGCCTTCAAGTGCAGCCGGCTGGGACATGAAGGGAGCGGATGTCAATACCGTCGTCGTTCGGACCGATCGCACCAAGGGCGGCAGCGGCGCGCTGTCGTGCGTTCTCGTGCCGCGGGGTACGCCCGGCGTCACCTACGAGCCGTGCATTGACAAAATGGGGCAGCGCCTCAACCAGAATGCCGACATCCATTTCAAGGACGTGCGTATACCCGTCGAAAATGCTTTTGCTGTTGGTAACGGTGATTTGGCGATCAGCAAAGCCTTCACGTGGTCCGGTCCAGTAGCTGGGATCGCCGCCGTGGCTACCGCCAGATCGGCGTATGAATACGTCTTGAAGTGGGCCAAAGAATATACGGCCGGCGGTATGGATCCGATCATCTATCATCAGAATGTCGGCTATATGCTAACCGACGTCGCGATGCGGCTCGAGGCCTGCCGCTATCTCTCTTACAAGGCCGGTTACTACGCTGACCTCTACGACTGCGAGAATCATTCGCTCGGCGCCATGGCGAAGATCTATTGTGGCGAAGTTGCAACGCAGTGCGTCTACGATTGCATGCGTGTTATGGGCGTCAACAGCTACGACCGACGCAGCCATCCGATGGAGAAGTTCATGCGCGACGTGTTGTGCTTCCCCATCTACGACGCCGGCAACATGGGCATGCAGCGCCGGAAGATCTGGGGCGTTCTCGCACATCCGAGCTTCAATCCTCGCGCCTTCATGGATAATGAGAAGATCACGTTCACCAAGGAAATGGAGGGAATCGGCTCGGTTGTGACGCGACCCACGGCACATGTCTGAACCACGCCTAAGATGGGGCCCCCACCGATCGGTGGGGGCCCGGAGTTTACCCGTCGGTAGGTAGTCCACCATGCCTGTGCGTGACACGTTCGGCCTCGTGCCTCCTGGGTCTGAATTAGCTCTCGATCTGTTCTTTGTGCCGTTCGCCATGCTGTTCGCATTCGGTATGTGGCGACGGATGAGAGGGTTCGGGTTATGGCGTGCAATCGTCAATAGTCCTGGTGGAATCCGCAGCGCCATCGGCCGACTCGGCAGCAATGCCCTTCTGCAGCATCGGGTCGCTCTACGGCCACGCGGCTGGCCGCATCTCGCGATCTTCTTTGGATTCCTCGTGCTTCTCTCGGCGACCACAATTGTCGCCATCGACTGGGATATTGCTCGACCTCTTGGCTTTCGCGTTTTGGCTGGCGCGCGCTATCTATATTTCGAGGTATTCGTCGAAGCGCTCGCGCTTGCTTTCGTCATCGGTCTGCTAGCCGCGCTTGCTTGGCGGCTGGTGAGGCTCCGCCGGGTCGCGCGCGACCAGCGCCGTATCCAGTATCAATTCCTCATTCTTATCGGCGGTCTGCTTTATATGGGGCTCACCGGGTTTCTGCTTGAGAGCCTGCGGTTAACAATTCGCCCGGTTCCATGGGCCGACTGGTCCTTTATCGGCGTGCGGCTGGCTTCGGCGCTCTCGCTAATCGGCATCGAACACATCGCCAAATCCTTTTATGTGGTGCTGTGGTGGAGCCATGCATTCGTTGCATTTTCGCTGATAGCGTCGCTTCCCTACACCGCGTTCTTGCATGCCGCCGCCGCGCCACTCAATTCGATGACGCAGCCAGGAATACCCCAAAGAGAGCTGAATGCGCCCTTCGACTTGAGGACGCTCATGGATGCGGGGGATTTCGATGTGAAGGTGGGCGCCGCGAGCGTGGCCGATCTTGATGCTGGGCAGCGCTTCGCACTCCAAGCTTGCACAAACTGTGGGCGATGCGACGAAGTCTGTCCCGCGACGGCGATGGGTACGGCTTTGTCTCCTCGCTGGCTGGTGCAGAAGCTCCGCGCGAAGATGCTCAGTGGTTCCGCGACGCAGGATCTTTTGGCCACCGATATCTTGGCGCCCGCGGAGCTTTGGGCATGCACGACTTGCGCTGCCTGTGTGCAGGCCTGTCCGGTGTTTATCCGACCTGTCGACTACATCATCCCGTTCCGGCGCGAGTTGGTCGCGCGGCAACGTCTAGATAAACGTCAAACGGAATTTCTCGCAAATCTCAGCCTTAGCGGCAATGCCTATGGCCTGCCAGCAGAACGAAGAAACCAGCTTGCAGCGGAGTTGCGCTCGGCGGCCCGCTCCTCAGAAGAATAGGGCGAACGGATGGACTATGGTGCTGAAGATGCTGCGCTCACATCGTGCGACTGGGTGTACTGGATGGGTTGCGCCGCAAGTTATGATCCTCGCGTCGCTGTGATTGCTCGGGCCACAGCGAAGGTGCTCGGTGCTGCGGGTCTTCGGCTCCATTTCCTCGGGGCAGAGGAAGCCTGTACCGGAGACGCTGCTCGCCGGCTTGGCGAGGAAGGCTTGTTTCAGCAATTAGCGCTGCAGAACATCGAGACTCTTCGGCGCCATGGCGCTCAGCGTATCGTGACGCATTGCGCGCACTGCTTTCATGTCCTCAAGAATGAGTATCCTCGTTTTGGCGCGGAGTTCGAGGTAATGCACCACGTCGAACTTATCGCCAATCTGCTGGAGCAAGGACGGATCCGACTGCGCCGCGATGGATCCGTCCCGGCGACACTGCACGACTCCTGCTACGTGGGCCGCTACAACCGGATCTTTGACGCGCCCCGCGCGGTTCTTCGGGCCGTGTACGGTGATGATTTTGTGGAGATGCCACGGCATGGCGAGAGCAGCTTCTGTTGCGGTGCTGGCGGCGCCAATTACTGGTACGATGTCACCAAGGAGATACCAGCTGGCGCATTGCGAGTGAAGGAAGCGGTTGGAACGGGGGCTCGCGTCATCGCGGCCGAATGTCCGTTCTGCGTCAAAATGCTGGAGCAAGGCGCACAGACGGCGGCGCCGGACAGCGGTCTGCAGATCAAGGACATCGCAGAGATAGTCGCCGAAGCTCTCGACGACGGAAACGCGAGATGACCAGCGCTTCCCCAAACTATTTTGCTCGCATGAAGGATGGCCGACATGACAGGTACTTCGGACACCCGTCCGCCCAACATACTCGTTTGCGTGAAGTTTGTTCCCGATCCCAATCAGCTTCAAGCCGATGCAAGTGGCCACCCGGATCTGGCGCGGGCGCCGTTCCGAATTAGCACATTTGACGAAAACGCCATTGAGGCCGCCCTTCAGCTCAGCACGCGGCACGGCGGACATATCTTCGGCGTGAGCGTCACGAGTGGTCAGGTGCCGCCGCGCGACGTTCTGCTGCGAACACTCGCGATGGGTGTCGAGGTACTATACCTCATCAAGGACGAAGCCAGACTTGCCGCGGATCCTTACCGCGTGGCCGCGGTTCTTGCGGCCGCCGCTCGCGCGATTCAGAGCGCCGAGAATATACCGTCATGGGACCTGGTGATCGCCGGTGAAGCATCGGCCGATCAATTCAACGCCCAGATCGGTCCCCGTGTTGCTATGGCGCTCGATCTTCCAGCGATTGCATATGCCACGAAGCTCGAACTCCAACACGGCCGGCTGATCGCCAACCGTGCCACTGATGAGCGATCCGAAACGCTGGAGGTGGATCTTCCAGCCTTGGTGACGGTTGGGACGGAGATCAATCAGGCACGGATGCCGACGGTTCTGCAGGTGATGGGAGCGGCGCGAAAGCCGATCCGGGAGATTGTCATCGAAGAACTTCCCGGTATCGATCTCGATGCCCTTGAGCGCCGTCCGTCGCTGCGGACGATCGATATCTCGGCGCCGCCGAGCGCGCGAAAGCGGATCGTTATCGAAGGGCAGGACGCCGCGGAAATGGCCTCGCACCTTCTTTCCCGGCTCGGCACAGATGGTGAGGTTAAATTCTGATGAACATCCAGGAAATCCTGATCTTTTCCGAAAATCCCGACACGCTCGTCGAACTTTTGACCGCGGGAAGGACGCTCTTTGGGCCGGCCGGTGGCCGCGTGACCGCCGTTACAATCGGACCGACAACAACCGAGGTGGCGCGGGATTGTTTGGTGCGAGGCGCCGATCAAGCTTTGGTAATACAAACAGGCGCTGCCTCGCTCCCAGCCGAAAACGGGCTTGTTCTTGGACTGCTTGAGGCGATCCGCGCCACAGATCCGGACACGATTCTGATCGGCGCGACGCGCACGGGTACCGATGTCGTGGCGCAACTGGCCCAGGCGCTGGAGGTTCCCTGCGCTAGCAACTGCATGAAGTTGCGCCGGGATGAGGATGGCAATCTCGAAATCGAAAGGCGAGTCTATGGGGGCCGTTTCACGGCCACGCAGGTTCTGATGGGCCGCCCCCAGATTGCGTCGATCCCGCCAAATCGTTTTCCGAAGGCGGATCTTGTACAGGAAGCGCACGGCTCGATCAAAGAGGTCGTGGTGGAGTTACCGCCGCCGCGCATAAGGGTAAAGGCAACATTACCGCGCGTCAGGAGTGCGGTCGACGTTACCAAGGCTGAGGTCATCGTTGCCGCTGGGCGCGGCGTGAAGAAAGTGGAGGATCTCTCGCTCCTCGATACGCTGGCAAGCGCTCTGGGCGGTGTTCTTGCGGGGACACGCCCTCTGACGGGAGATGTTGACTGGCTCCCCATAGATCGTCGAGTTGGTCTGTCAGGCCAGACTGTCAAACCCAATCTCTACATTGCTTGCGGAATTTCCGGACAAATCGAGCACATTGTCGGTATGAAGGGTGCCCGCACTGTTGTCGCAATCAATAACGACCCGAAGGCGCCGATCCACGCCGAGGCCGATTACAGCATCATTGGCGATCTCTATGAGATCGTTCCCGCGTTTCTCGATGCCTATGAGCGCACAAAGCGAACCTAACCATCCGTACCAGGCGGCGAAGAACTTCCGACTTCCGTCGGCCGATGATTCATCGGCTTGCAAAGATGTGAGATCGTCGAGCCTGGAAATTTAAAACGAGAAAGAAGGAGACTGCCCATGTCCGTCAACGTTCTCTATCGCACGACCGCCACCGCCACTGGCGGCCGGGATGGTCATGCTACCACGAAGGACGGCGCCCTCGACGTCACGCTCTCGACGCCAAAGGAACTCGGCGGAGCCGGAAAGCCCGGAAACAACCCCGAACAGCTGTTCGCCGCCGGTTATTCCGCCTGCTTCCTCGGCGCGATGAAAGTCGTGGCGTCGCAAGAAGGGCCGAAGGTGCCTGCCAATGCTAGCGTCACGGGAACCGTCGGTATGGGGCCACGTTCGGAAGGCGGGTTTGGCCTCGACATTGAGCTCGAGATATCGCTGCCGGGATTTCCGCGCGCCGAAGCGGAAAAGCTGGTCGAAAAGGCACATCAGATCTGTCCCTATTCCAACGCGACGCGCAACAATGTGGACGTGCGCCTCAAAGTGGTCTGAGGCGCGCGCACGCCGCCGGATCCAAGGGATGGAGTTGAGGGAGATTAATGGCGTCGGCGCCAATGAACATCGTCGTACGTGGATGGGCCGGCCGCTGCTACGTCAATTGCGGTGAATGACTTCTGTCAATTCAAGCACGGCGCTCATCCGTCGAACAAATGTGCAAATCTCGTTGGGTTTTCGGCGATGGTGGCGATTGATCCGAAGGGAAGTTGCCGCGTCATCCGTCAGGCAAACGGTTTGAAGTGGAAACGACAGGACTCGCCGTCACGCTGCATGCATTCTTGAAGTTCCACCTCAGTGCCCATGAGTCCGCTGATAAAGCCGATGTCGAAGCGGCAGATCTCAGCGAATTCCTTGGAAAGGTCGTGATAAACGCAGTTTTTGCATTCAACCCGCAGCAACACTTCGCCTTCTTCCGGCGGCACGGAGTATGCGGCGAAGCCAGTTTCGTTCATAATTTTTTACAATTTCCAAGATCCGCTCGGGGCGAGTCTTGCCCATTAGCCGGGGAATTAGCGGGGCGGACATCTGGATCCCAAGGTCGTACATGTATTCCGCAAACTGGTCGGAATCGATCCTCGTGCGTAAACTTTCGAAGAGGACGCGGGAAAACCAGGAATATTTTTTGGGGAAGCTGTCGATACCCGCGTCAGTCAACACGTAAACGCGGCCGGGCCGGCCACCCGTTTTGCGTGGTGCGTTCCGGGTGACATAGTGTTTCCCTTCCAGTCCGGACAGATGCTGCTTCACCGCGCTACGGCTGATGTCGAGGCGCGCAGCCAATTCATCGACCGTAAGGCCAGATTTGTTCTCTAGAAGTTGGGATAGCAAAATCTGCTGCGTATCTCCACCGGCAAGCACGTACAAATCCTCTCATTTCCATATTGTCTCTTCGTTATATGGACTTTTGAGGGCGCTGAATCAATCTAAGATTGTAGTATTGATGCAACATTAGA
>SCSF01000004.1 GCA_004298435.1 Beijerinckiaceae bacterium | reverse complement strand
GGCATGATCAAGCGCGCGGCGCTCGCCAGAGCCCTTGCGCTCGACCCGGAACTGGTTTTTCTCGACGAGCCGACCTCGGGCCTCGACCCGATCGGCGCCGCCGAATTCGATGAACTGATCGCGACCTTGCAGAAGACGCTGGGACTGACGGTCTTCATGGTCACGCATGATCTCGACAGTCTTTATGCGATCTGCGACCGTGTCGCCGCTCTCGCTGACGGCAAGGTTGTGGCCGCCGGCCCCATCGCCGCCATGCTTGAATGCCAGCATCCCTGGGTTCAGGCTTATTTTCAGGGCGAGAGGGGCCGCCGATTCGAAAATGCGAACGGCAAGAGCCGGCAAGCACTCCCCGGTTCCGGCTGAAGACAGGCTGAAGTGGACAGATGGAAACGCGCGCCAATTACGCACTGATCGGGCTTTTCACACTCGCGGTCATTGCCTCGGGCTTTCTCTTCGTCTTCTGGGTTTCGGGGACCGGGCGTTCCACGGACGAGAAGACCTACAAGATCGTCTTTACCGGCTCCGTCACCGGCCTCGCGAGCGGCGGCTGGGTGCTGTTCAATGGCGTGCGCGTGGGTGAAGTCAAATCCATCGATCTGATGCCGAACGATCCCTCGCAGGTTTATGCGCTGGTCAATGTCCGGTCGCGCGTGCCGATTCGCGTCGACACCAAGGCGCGCCTTGAATCGACCGGCCTCACAGGCGTCGCCAGCGTGGCGTTGATCGGCGGCAGCCCCTCCGCCGCGCCGCTTGGCAAAGCCGCTGATGGCGGGCCAGGCGTGATCTATGCCGAGCGGTCGGACTTCCAGTCACTTCTCGAGGCGGCGCGCCACATAACAGCACAGGCCTCCGACCTTCTGGACAAGACCAACAAACTTCTCGACACGAATTCCGGCGCGATCAACGCCTCGGTCAAGAATTTGCAGAAATTTTCGGACGCGCTTGCCTCGAATTCGGACGGGATCAAAAACTTCCTCACCGCAATGACGGAAGTGAGCAAGGAGATCGGGCCGTTGTCGGACAAGCTGTCGAAGCTTGCCGACGATACCGACGGCGTCGTCAAGGCGGTCGATCCGGCGCAGGTCAAAACCATCGTCACCAACACCGCCCAGCTTTCGACGAAGCTGAACGCCGCCGCCGACAAGGTGGATGGCGTGCTGACGAACCTCAACGGCTTCCTGGCGACCGGCGACTCGAAAGGCGCATTCGGCGAGATCGCTGCGGCAGCAAAGTCAATCCACACGCTCGCCGACCATCTGGACACGCGCACGAAGGAACTGAGCGTCAACCTCAACCGCTTCGCCACAACGGGCCTCAGGCAGTATGAGGCGCTGGCCGTTGATGGCCGCAAGACGCTCGCGGAAATCAACCGCGCCGTACGTTCGATCGAAGACAACCCACAACAATTCCTGTTCGGAAAAAAGCAACAAATTCCTGAGTATAGTAGTAACCGCTAAACCTATGTCTCATGCCCGTGAGACCTTCCTCAAATCTTCAACTCTTACATTAACAGGGGCCGGTACGCGGCGGGCGCGTCAGAAGATGTCGCGCTGTGGCTGACAACGAGGGGCAAATGTTGATTGGGTCGTCAAAGAAGGTCGGCCTCGGCGCCATGAATGCGGATGAAGGACCGGAGGACCCGGAAGGATCCATGACCGCCGCGTCGCGTCTGGTCCGGGTGATCCAGCGCGCGCGCGGCTCGCTCCGGCGTTATCTGCTGCCGGGCTGCATGCTCTGTCTGGCGGGTTGCGCCACGACAACGCCGCCCGTGACCTTCGATCTGGACCCCTCCATTCCCGTGGCTCAAGCCAAGAAGAGCCACGGAGAACTCGCCGTCTATACGCCGACCGCGACCTTGCCGCTGGAGTCGCGGCGCATCGTGGTGCGCACCGGGGCCGGCACGATCGCCTATTTGCGCGGCGCGCAATGGGCCGAAAACCTCCCCGATCTGGTGCAGCAGCGCCTCATCGACGGGTTCGCGCAGGCGAACGTTCTGCGCGCCGTCGGCCGGCCCGGGCTCGTCGCCAACCGCAGCCTCCACGCTGACATCCAGCATTTCGAGGTCAATGTCGCGCAGAAGCAGGCGCTGGTTGAAATCTATGTGAGGCTTGTCAACGGCAGCGGCCGGGTCATTGCGGACAAGACCTTCTCGGCCACCGCGACCGCCGCCAACGATCACCCTCCAGGCATCGGCGCAGCCATCAGCCACGCCTTCGCCCAGGTCGTTCACGAGATCGTGATATGGACGGCGCCACGGGTCTGAAAAATCCGGCGGACCTCAAAATCTGCGCCAGCGCCGCGGAAACTCAGGCCTTTCTCGACAACCGGCTTCCTTCGTCATAACGTCGCAGGGTTATCTCGTATTCTGGACCGCTCGTGCGGCTGGCACGGACATAGAGCGAGATGTGAAAAACCGAATACCGGTTTTTCGCAAGAATCCCGCTCTAACATATTGGAATCGATCACGTTTTATGCGCCAGATCGATCCGGTCTGAACGCATCGTGATCTGATTGCAATTTGATTAATGAGACGACAGCCGCGGATGCGGGGGAGGCGTTGAATGTTTAATCTCGGCGAAATTATTCAGAATGCTCAAAACGGCAACGCCATCGGAAATCTGGCGCAGCAATTCGGAATTTCGGAAGATCAGGCCCAATCCGCGGTGCAGGCGCTCATTCCGGCGATTTCCACCGGCCTGTTGCAGAAGGTGGCGCAACCGGGCGCACTTGGCAGCATCATCTCCGCGATAACCGATCCGACCCACCAGGCTGCCTTCTCCAATCCGGATGCCGCGCAATCCGACGATGCGGCGCAAAAGGGCAGCAACACCGTCTCCGACGTTTTCGGATCGGACCACATCGCGCATCAGATCGCCCAGCAGGCATCGAACGTGACGGGGCTGCGCCCCGATCTCATCATGCAGATGCTACCTGTGGTCGTCTCCATCATCATGGGCGGCCTCGGCAAATCGGCGCAGAACCAGGGCTTCGGCGGCATGCTCGGACAGTTGGCAAACTCGGTTGAGCAAGGCAACGCCGGCAATCAGCAGGGCGGCGGCGGAGGCCTCATGGGCATGCTTTCGGGCCTTCTCGGAGGTCTCTTCGGCGGCACAAGTGGCGCAAACACGCCGGCCGGCAACTCGTCCGGGATGCAGAGCACGCTGGATAGTCTCACGAAAATGTTCCAGCCGGGATCCTTGCCGGCAGAAGTCAGCCAATCCGGCCTGTCCGAGGAAGTTGGCAAGATCCTCGGCGGCAACAAGAGCTGACTTCGCGGCGCGCAGTCCGCCTTCGCAATTTCCAACCACGCTTCAGATCACAATGCGTTCAGACCTCAACGGCCTGGACGCATTGATACGATCGATTCCAGTAATCAGGACGTGAGAGTCGTCTGGCTCTGACGGGTCCGAAACCGGGCACGGCCAATGATCCCATTGCAGCCGGTGGCCCCGGCGTCTATTTAGGCTCGCATCGCCGTGGCAACGTCCGCGTTAAACCTGACGGTCACAGCGATCGCCTTCCTTTCGGAAAGCTCCCACCCCGAACGGAAGAAGCCTCTGGTTCTGACGGACTCAAAACCAGGGCTCTGATTTCTTGTTCTTACGCGTTTTCTTCAGGCGAGCCGGAAGCCACCTCGCCTGAAAGCGCTACAGTGATGAAAGATAACGATGGCCCGCGACGTTTCGGATTCGACGCCTGTCTCGTCGCGTGATGAACTCGTCGCCTGGAGCGAAGACGGGGCGAAGCCTCTCAGCCTCTTCCGTGTCGGTACGGAACACGAGAAATTTCCCTTTTATGCTGCCGACGATACGCCTGTCCCCTATGAGGGACGGCCGGCGCTCGGCCGCAAGGGCATCCGCGCGCTGCTCGAAGGCATGCAGAAGCAACTCGGCTGGGAGCCGATCTCGGACGGCCCAAATCTCATCGGACTCTATGACGAGGTGCAGGGCGGCGCGCTTTCGCTCGAACCCGGCGGCCAGTTCGAGCTTTCCGGCGCGGCCTTCGAGAACGCGCATGCCGCCAGGGCGGAAATCGACAAGCACTTCAAAGTGCTTTCGACGATCGCGACGCCGCTCGGCATCCGTTTTCTGGGGCTGGGCATGACACCCACATGGCGCCGTGAAGACGTGCCGAAAATGCCGAAGCAGCGTTACGCGATCATGGAGCGCTATATGCCGCGCGTCGGCAGCCGCGGCCTCGATATGATGTTTCGCACATCGACGGTGCAGACCAATCTCGATTATTCGGACGAAGCCGACATGGTGCTGAAGCTGCGCGTGTCTCTAGCGCTGCAACCGCTCATCACCGCGCTCTTCGCCAACTCGCCGTTCACCGACGGGAAACTCAACGGCTTCCTGTCGGCGCGATCGGAGATCTGGCGTCATACCGATCCTGACCGCACGGGCATGTTGCCTTTCGCATTCGAACCAGGCATGGGCTTCGAGCGCTATGTCGATTATGCGCTCGATGTGCCGATGTATTTCGTGAAACGCGGCGAAACCTACCATGATGTCGCCGGCGCGAGCTTCCGCGATCTTCTGCGCGGCCGGCTCGAAGCCTTGCCCGGCGAAAGAGCGACCCTCTCCGACTGGGCCAATCATCTCTCGACGATGTTCCCGGAAGTCCGGCTCAAGCGTTATCTCGAAATGCGCGGCGCCGACGCCGGGCCACGCCCGTTCCTTTATGCGCTGCCGGCATTTTCGGTCGGCATACTCTATGATCCGGCCTCCCTCGATAGCGTCTGGCAGATCGTCAAATCATGGAGCAAGGATGAGCGGCAGGCCTTGCGCGATGACGTTCCGCGGCTCGGCCTCGAAGCGCGGATCGCGAACCGCAGCTTGCGTGACATCGGGCGCGATGTTCTGGCGCTCGCCCGCAAGGGACTCGCGCGTCGCGCGCAGAAGGATGCGGAAGGACGCGACGAAACCCACTTCCTCGATCCGCTCGACGCGGTGATCAATGGGCAGAGCCAGGCGGAAGATTTGATCGCGCTGTTCCGTGGAGAATGGAAAGGCTCGGTCGAACCGGCCTTTACGCACTGCGCTTATTAAAACGTTTTCAAGCGGAGTGGCGTCCGGCTCAGTGCAGATAGCCGCTGTAGATCGGGCCGGCGTCCGGCCGCAGGCGCAGATGATGTCCGGCAGGATAGCCAGTTTCATCGGCGTTGGCCGGTCCCTCGGTCCGCATGGCGGCGGGCGCTGCGCCACCCTGCTCCCAGTTCTGATCGAGCATGCCGTCATAATTGCGCGAGCCGAACCCGACCCGGACATGGCCGCCGATCTTCACGCAGGACTTGGTTCCCTCGACTGAGGTGAAATCTGGCCCATAGGCGGCGCATCTGTCGAGCGCCAGCCAGCGCGTCGCGCCTTCAGGCATGCCTTTGTCGGCGGCAAAGGCAAATGAGCCGAAGCCCAGAATGAAAAGGCTGGAAGCCCCGCAAGCCGCGGCAAGAACGAAGCGGACGGAACGTTTCATGGATTTGCACCGCCAGTCGATTTGCGCAATCCCGAACTCACGCGCGCACCCCCGCATTATTGTCCGTCGCTCTGGACCATGAGCCCGTAAACCGTGCGCAACTCATCGTCGGAGCAATTTGTTAGAGATTCTTTAAGGCAAGATCGTGGAGCGATTTTGCTGGTACAAAGACATTATTGATCACAGTAATCCTTCCCTGCATCAACTCCGCCAGTCGCCGAGGACGGCCTGAATCAATGCGAGAGCGGCAACGGCCGCCGTATCGGCGCGCAAAATGCGCGGGCCGAGCGAGAGGCGCAAAACAAAGCCTTGCGCAACGAGCGCCGCACGCTCTGCGGGATCGAAGCCGCCCTCAGGGCCTATGAGCACGGCGAGCGGCGGCTTACCCCCGAAGCGCGCCTTCGCGGCCTGCAATGAGGCGATGGGATCATGTTCCTCCGCATCCTCGTCGCAGAAAACAAGCAGACGCTCGCCTGACCAACCTGCCAGAACGGCGTCAAGCCGCGCCGGCGCCGCGATTTGCGGCAATGCGAGAATGCCGCATTGCTCCGCGGCCTCTATGACATTCGCGCGCATCCGCGTCTCAATGAGCCGCTCGGCGTGAGTATGACGCGTCAACACGGGTTGCAGCAGGCCCGCGCCCATCTCTACCGCTTTCTGCACAAGATAATCTTGCCGGGCATGTTTCACCGGCGCGAAGAGATAATGAAGATCCCCTGCGCGCGATTGCGGGCGCGTCATGCTTCTGGCTGTGAGCGCCGCCGATTTGCGGCCATCGAGGGAAAGCGAAGCCAGCCATTCGCCATCCCTGCCATTGAAGACGAGCAATTCCGCGCCTTCTGCCAGCCTCAGGACATTGCAGAGGTAATGAGCCTGCGGCCGGTCGAGGGGCACTTTTGCGCCCGGCGCGAGCGGCGCGTCGACGTAGAGACGCCGGGTCGTAAAATCATAGCGGGCCATTCGATAATCGCCTTTGATATGGGGAGCCGGGCTGCCGCGCCACACTGCGAGGCTGTTGAAAACACGGCGGGAACGCCCTCGACCCTTGGAAAATCCGGCACTTGCATAGCGTCGGGGGCGCTTGCTATGAAACCAAAAAGCCACATTCACCCTATTTCATGGCGCTTTGCTTTTCATCAAATGTCAGCAGGATCATTCCATGCGGTCGAATAAAGAGACAGATCGCAGCCGCGGCTGCCGAACGCCGCGCGCGAAACGCAGCAATCCCGGGCGCGCCATCGCGCTGGCGGCGGGATTAGCCATCTATGCCGGAGTGTCCGGATTTTCTCTATCGACACCGGCGGTTGCAGGGGAGTGCAATCAGGACATCGGCGTCATGATGAAGGCGCGGATGGCGATCATCCAGCAATTGCAGAAGATGCAAAAGGCCGCGCCCAAAGGCCAGCTCGATCCTATCGCCTCCTGTCCCAAACTGCGCAGCCTGGCCGTGGCCGAGCAAAAGCTCGCCGCCTATCTCACCAAAAACAAGGACTGGTGCATGGTCCCGGACCAGGCCGTCGATAACATCACGAAGAGCTCGAAGCACACGAAGAGCATCGCGGCCAGGGCCTGCAAAGTCGCCGAGCAGATCAAAAAGGGTCAAGCGGCCACTGCCGCTGCAGCGCCGAAATTGCCGACTGGACCCTTGTGATAGCCGAGCCCGAGGGGCGGCAAGCTCCCGCCGCTCTGCCCGATTCCGTCGCCGACCAATGGCTTTTGCGCGCGACACCTGCAAGCTGGCGGCCCTTTATCGAACTGGCGAGGCTTGATCGCCCGATCGGATGGTGGCTTCTGCTGCTGCCCTGCTGGTGGTCTGTGGCGCTCGCAGGCATTGCGCGTCATGCGCCGCCCAATCTCTGGCATCTGGCCCTGTTTCTCGTCGGCGCGATTGCGATGCGCGGCGCGGGCACGACCTATAACGATCTTGCCGACCGCGAGATCGACGCCAGGGTTTGGCGCACGCGTGGCCGCCCGCTTCCCTCCGGCCGGATCGGAACGCGAACTGCGAAGATATTCCTGATCGCGCAAGCGCTCGTCGGCGCGGCGGTGCTCTTGTGCTTCAACCGCTTTGCAATCGCGCTCGGCCTCTCCTCCCTGCTCATCGTCGCGGCCTATCCTTTCGCGAAGCGCGTGACGGGGTGGCCGCAAGCGGTGCTCGGGCTCGCCTTCGCTTTCGGCGCATTGATGGGCTGGGCGGCGGCATTCGGCTCGCTGGCATGGCCGCCGATCCTGCTCTATGCGGGCGCAATCGCATGGACCATCGGCTACGATACGGTCTACGCGCTTCAGGACATCAGCGATGACATGATCGCCGGAGTCAAATCGACGGCGCTGACCTTCGGACGGCATGTGCGTCTGGGCATCGCGCTGTGCTACGGCGCTTGCATCTGCTTTGTCGCTCTCGCTCTGATCGCAGCGGATGCCCTGAAGCCGCTGGCGATTCTGGGGCTCATCGCGATGGCGCTGCATTTCGCCTGGCAAGTGAGCCAGCTCGACACGAATGACCCGGCGCTCGCGCTGAGACTTTTCCGCTCGAACAGGATCGCAGGACTGTTGCTGTTTGCGGGGCTTGCGGGCGCTGCGCTAAGTGGCCAGCTCTTTTAATGGAGAGAGTGGCCAGTGGCTACGATGTTTGCGTTGATGTTATTTGCGATTCGACTGTGAACCGCGCCTGAATTGTGGGTATACGCGTCCATCGCAAGAACAGCATCCATTACGGTTGCTGAGTTAACGTCAGTCATTGTGATACCCCTTAAGTATGCTGGCCATTTGGCCCTTTTCTCTCAGCCAGTGAGGCCACGTCCTCGGCGGCGGCGTTACTGGATCTTTAGTAAGCTGGAGTACGACCCGCTTAAGCCTGACCCCTGGTCCGAAGCTTGCTTCAAGATCATATGGCGAGACTTGCACAAGTGTGCCTGGAGCGTTGATATTTTGGAGCCGAGCAAGCATCGGAAGCATCGTAAATGGAACGTCTCGAGGTCCGTTTTTACGTAAGACAACATAGAGCGCAGCCTTCTTTTGACTGTAGGGAAGGCCGACGTTTGTTCCCCGTTCGTCATATGCTGCGAAGACCAAACACCCGATATCGCTGAATGGACAGGAAATGTCGTTATTACGAGCGATTCGTTGCGCGGGAGTTCGTTCCATACTTTCAAACGTCATAAAGAGTAGACCGCGGTTACCGAGATCGACCGTAGGCGCGTATCCGACATATCGTGGGTGGTCGTCTGGACCACCTAAGGAAACGAAATCATCTGGATAAATATCATACGAAACATCGATGACGCTCGACCCACTCATAATCCGATCGCCATCTTGTACTTCGACAGTCAATCGGTAGCGGGCATGAATGGTCGTAAAGGCGAGCGAGCAGGAGACGCCCCCCACAAGCACGAAGCCAGCCAATATTGCGAGCGCGAGAAAGCCGCCTTTCATCTCGTCATTCTCGTTAAATGGGTAAAACCTAGAGGATCTGCCTATAGGCGACATAACCGTCCTCTCCCCGCGCCCTCTTTCCCGTAAGCGTCCGAGCAATCATTTGGTCGAGTGTTGTTACACTCATCGCCGCGAGCCTCGACCTTTTCAGACACGGCTGGCGATCGATTTCTTCGGTGAGAACAGAATCCCGCGGCTTCACTCGCCGCAACTCACCGCATAGGCGTCGGGATCGATTGTCGGCGGCTTGAGGCTCGCAACGGTCGCCGGAATTGCGCCCGTCATATCGCCCGCGCGCCCGTAAGCAGTGGGCTCCGAATAGCCATGCGCTTCGCAAAAGGCGGAGGCCACGACCTCGCTGCACCCCTGCTCTTTGCCGAGGCAGTCGGCAGCGCCATAATCGCTCGATGCGGACAGAATGAAGGTATGGCCTTCCGCCCAGACGGCTCCATGCGTCGCCGCCAGGACAATGAGCCCGGCAAGAACTGAAAGAACAAACAACGCCAGCCTGCGATAGTCGATCTTGCCGGTAAACATGGCTTGCCCGATGCTCAGGTAATATCTTGAGCCTATCCTCTGCCATGGCGCCTAAAATTAGATTAACCAAGTTCTTCGGAAGCCGCCGAAAACCAAGGATTTCGGCCTGATCCGGCCCTGCCTGCCTCGCCCGAACGGTCTTGACCCGGCA
>SCSF01000036.1 GCA_004298435.1 Beijerinckiaceae bacterium | reverse complement strand
GCCGGCCTCGAGATCAGTCCTCAGTAAAGAAATCGACTCCTGACGAAGAACGCCTGACTTGGGGGGCAAATTCACGATGCTCAGCCTGTATTGTCCTGCTTACGCTTGAATGGTCTGGAAAATCTGGGCCGGAGGGAAATGGCCACATTGGTAAATCTGCCCAAAATCCTTGCGGGCAGTCAAATTAAATCAGTCAAGGGCAGTTTTGCGGGCTTCGAATAGCCTGCCTCTCTTGGCTATGCCAGAAATACAAGCCAGATTTATTCCCATTGGGCACTTTGTCGAGTGAAGGCGGCAGCGTGTCCTAAGGGGACCGGCCAAAGAGCATTGCCCATGCTAGGTTATTGTTTATGGCTCCGGTATCGAAGCGCAAGCCCTCGCGCGTGAAAGTGCGTGAACATCGGGAACGGCTGTGGGCACAGGCCTACGCCCTATCCAGATTTGGATGCCCGACGTGCGCGCGCCATCCTTCCGTTCAGAAGCGCACCGGCAATCGCTGGCCGTCGCTGCGAGCGCTCAAGCCCATGAGGATCAGGCGTTCATCGATGCGGTCTCGGATTGGGAAGACGAATGAGACGTGGCGACATCTGGACAGTTGGCTGCGGCAAGGATTATGCGGGCAAGCCACGCCCCGCTGTCATCGTGCAGGATGACAGTTTCGATGCGACAGACTCGATCATTGTGGACAGGATCACCACCGTCCCGAAATCCAAAGTCGGGGCGCGCATCGGCGTCTGGATGATGAGGACATTCTACGCCTCAATCAGGCGATCCTCGTGTTCTTTGGGCTGGCAGTGTCTTCAAGGGTGAAGCGGGAGATATAAGTAAATATGGCGGAGAGGGGGGGATTCGAACCCCCGATAGGCTTGCACCTATGCCGCATTTCGAGTGCGGTGCATTCAACCGCTCTGCCACCTCTCCAGGCCGGCCTGACGTTCTCCAGATTCACGGTGCGTTCAGGCCGAATCGACCTTTGCGCATCCTCTTTTGAACGGCGGTTACAGGCAGCGGGCAGATAACATGCGCCTTGGCCGGTTACAAGGCGCGCTGTCCCGCAGTCGTCAATCTAATCCTCGCTGCCCGAGAACAGACCGAACTGCTGCTGCGGGTCACGCGCCGGCGGCTCCAGGCCAAGGTGGCGAAAGGCGTTGGCGGTCAGGAGCCGGCCGCGCGGCGTGCGTTGCAGAAAGCCCTGCTGGATCAGATAGGGCTCGATAATGTCCTCGATCGCATCGCGCGGCTCCGACAAGGCCGCGGCGAGCGTATCGATGCCGACCGGGCCGCCTCCGAAGGAGTTCGCGATCACACCAAGGTAGCGGCGGTCCATCTGGTCGAGGCCGGAGGGATCGACATCGAGCAGCCGCAGCGCCCTGTCGGCGATCGCCCTTGTGACTTCATGCGCCGCCTGCACTTGCGCGAAATCGCGGACGCGGCGCAGCAGCCGCCCGGCGATGCGGGGCGTCCCGCGCGAGCGTTTCGCCACTTCATTGGCGCCGTCCTCGCCGATCTTCATGCCGAGCGCGCGGGCGGCGCGCCGCACGATCAGTTCCAGTTCAGCGACGGTATAGAAATCGAGCCGGATCGGAATGCCGAATCGGTCACGCAGCGGCGTTGTCAGAAGGCCCGCGCGCGTCGTCGCGCCGATCAAAGTGAATTTTGCGAGATCGATCTTCACCGAGCGGGCGCCCGGCCCTTCGCCGATCATCAGATCGAGCTGAAAGTCCTCCATCGCCGGGTAAAGGATTTCCTCGACCGCCGGATTAAGACGGTGGATCTCATCGATAAAGAGCACGTCGCGTTCTTCGAGCCCGCTCAACTGCGCCGCAAGGTCGCCCGCCTTGGCGATGACGGGGCCGGAGGTCGAGCGGAAATTGACGCCAAGTTCGCGCGCCACGATCTGCGCCAGCGTCGTCTTGCCGAGGCCCGGCGGCCCCACGAGAAGAACGTGATCGAGCGCCTCGCGGCGGCCCTTCGCGGCATCAATGAAAATCTTGAGATTGCCGCGCGCCGCCTCCTGCCCGGTAAAATCGGCGAGCGTCAGCGGCCGCAGCGAGACTTCGTGATCCTCACCGCGCGCTTCCGGAGAAAGAAAGCGGCCGGTGTCAGCCGGGCCAGCATCCTTTTCTGCGGCGCGTTTGCTCACACGCGTTTTTCCGGCCATCGGCAGAGGTCCGAGATCAGACATTTTCCGCATTCCGGCCGCAGCGCCTTGCAAGTATAGCGGCCATGCAGAATCAGCCAGTGATGCGCATGCTGCATGTATTCCTGCGGAATGATCTTTTCCAAGCCCAATTCGACCTCCAGCACCGTCTTTCCGGGCGCGAGCGGAATCCGGTTCGAGACCCGGAAGACATGCGTATCGACGGCGATCGTCGGCACGCCGAAGGCTGTGTTCATAACCACATTGGCCGTCTTGCGGCCGACACCGGGGAGGCTTTCGAGCGCTTCGCGCGTTTGCGGCACCTCGCCATTGAAATCGGTCACGAGCCGCTGCGAAAGCGCGATGACATTCTTCGCCTTGGTCCGGAAAAGACCGATCGTCCTGATCGCCTCGCGGAGCCGCTCTTCGCCGAGAGTCAGCATTTTTGCCGGCGTATCGACGGAGGCGAAAAGCCGTCGCGTCGCCTTGTTCACGCCGGCATCCGTCGCCTGCGCCGAGAGCACCACGGCGACCAGAAGCGTGAAAGGATTAACGTATTCAAGCTCGCTGCGAGGGTGCGGATTGGCTTTGGCGAAGCGCGCAAAGATTTCGGCGACCGTGGCGCTGTCCGGTTTTTTGGGACGTTTTCCTCCAGCTTTCGATGCCGGCGTCTTTTTCGCCGGCGCCCGCCGCGGCGCTGGAACTTTTGCCGCAGCTTCAATCTTTTTGGTAGGTAGGGCCATTGGGACGTTATAAAGTTCAATCCCGCCGCAGAGAAGGGCGAGGTCACATGCCCGAGCCAGCCATCCCCAGTGTCGAGATCGCCGATTTCGATGATGAAGCGGATCGACGGATTTTGTCGGTGCGGCTGTCGCCGCATCGGTCGCTGACGCGACGTAATTTCTATCTTCTTATGATGATTTTTTCGGGCGCCAGCTTTGTCTCGAGCTTGCCGTTTCTGATCCTGGGCGCCTGGCCGGTTCTCGGCTTCATGGGCCTTGACGTGGCGCTCCTCTATTTCGCGTTCCGGGCCAATTTTCGCGATGCCTGCGCCTATGAGGATGTGCGTGTCACACCTCTCGAATTGCTGCTGGCGAAAGTCTCGCCGCAGGGCCGCAGGGCGGAATGGCACTTCAACCCATCCTGGGTGCGCCTCCAGAAAGACGCTCACGAGGAGTTCGGCGTTCAGCGTTTGGCGCTTATCTCACGCGGCGAGAGCGTGGAAATCGGTCATTTTCTCGGGCCGGACGAGAAGGCCCGTTTCGCCGAGGGACTGTCGCAGGCCCTGGCGGAGGCGCGCCGCGGGCCGCGCTTTTCCTGAACAAGCGCTCCTGTCTTCCGCGGGGACCCATAAACCGTAAGCTCCAGGTCTGGCCTCGGATCAGTTGACCGCTTTGCGTCTCGTCCGGTGAGGGCTGGTTTTGGAGCCCCTTGATTCGTTCAATTTCTGACCGCTCCGATCCGCCGGCCTGCGCCGCCCGTTTGAGGCCGGACGATCCTGCCGCCTGTGACTGTCCGCTTGCGTACAAAATTCGTCCTCTTATATAGGCCGTAATCTTGCGCCCGCAGGCAGCGCTACCACATTGACAAACATCGGGGACCGGGCGGCTTGCCGTCCGCCCAGGGCCGGGTCGCTACGGGGCCTGGCGGTCTTGCGAATCGAAAATGAGGAATAACGACATGGGTAAAGTCATTGGCATCGACCTTGGAACCACCAATTCTTGCGTGGCTGTGATGGAGGGCACGGCCCCCAAGGTCATCGAGAATGCGGAGGGCGCCCGCACCACGCCGTCGATCGTTGCCTTTACCGATGATGGGGAACGCCTCGTCGGCCAGCCGGCAAAACGTCAGGCGGTCACCAATCCGGAAGACACCTTCTTTGCGATCAAGCGCCTCATCGGCCGTCCGTTCGAGGACCCGATGACGAAGAAGGATATGGATCTCGTCCCTTACAAGATCATCAAGGCCCCCAATGGCGACGCCTGGGTGCAGGCCGAGGGCAAGCAATATTCGCCCTCGCAAATTTCCGCCTTCGTCTTGCAGAAGATGAAGGAGACCGCCGAGGCCTATCTCGGCCAGCCGGTCACGCAGGCGGTGATTACCGTTCCCGCCTATTTCAATGACGCACAGAGGCAGGCGACGAAGGATGCGGGCAAAATCGCCGGCCTCGAAGTTTTGCGCATCATCAATGAGCCGACTGCGGCGGCCCTTGCCTACGGCCTTGACAAGAAAGGCGGCGGCACGATCGCCGTTTACGATCTTGGCGGCGGTACTTTCGACGTTTCGATTCTCGAGATCGGCGATGGCGTTTTCGAGGTGAAGTCGACGAACGGTGATACCTTTCTCGGCGGCGAGGACTTCGATAACCGCCTCGTCAGTTACCTGAGCGATGAGTTCAAGAAAGAGAACGGAATCGATCTCAAGAAGGACAAGCTGGCGCTCCAGCGTCTGAAGGAAGCTGCGGAAAAGGCGAAGATCGAATTGTCGTCGGCGACGCAGACCGAGATCAACCTGCCTTACATCACTGCCGATGCGACGGGTCCGAAGCATCTGACCCTGAAGCTGACGCGCGCGAAGCTCGAAGCTCTGGTCGACGATCTGATCCAGCGCACGGTCGAGCCGTGCCGCAAGGCCCTGAAGGACGCGGGCCTTACCGCCGGCGAAATCAATGAGGTGGTCCTTGTCGGCGGCATGACCAGAATGCCGAAGGTGCAGGAGATCGTGAAACAGTTCTTCGGCAAGGAACCGCATAAGGGCGTGAACCCCGACGAGGTCGTCGCGATCGGCGCGGCGGTGCAGGCCGGCGTGTTGCAGGGCGACGTCAAGGACGTGCTGCTTCTCGACGTCACGCCTCTGTCGCTTGGCATCGAGACGCTCGGCGGCGTCTTCACCCGGCTGATCGAGCGCAACACGACGATCCCGACGAAGAAGAGTCAGGTGTTCTCGACGGCTGAAGACAATCAGACGGCGGTTACGATCCGCGTGTTCCAGGGCGAACGCGAAATGGCTGTCGACAACAAGCTGCTCGGCCAGTTCGATCTTGTCGGCATTCCGCCGGCGCCGCGCGGCGTGCCGCAGGTCGAGGTCACTTTCGACATCGATGCGAACGGCATCGTCAATGTGACGGCGAAAGACAAGGCCACCAACAAGGAGCAGCAGATCCGCATTCAGGCCTCCGGCGGGTTGAGTGAGTCGGATATTGACCGGATGGTGAAAGACGCGGAGATGCATGCCGCCGAGGACAAGAAGCGGCGCGAACTCGTCGACGCCAAGAACCATGGCGAGGCTATGGTGCATTCGGCCGAGAAGTCGCTCGCGGAATATGGCGACAAGGTTTCGCAGGCCGACAAGAGCGCCATCGAAGCGGCGGTCGCCGGTTTGAAGACGGTGCTCGAAGGCGAGGATGTCGAAGCCATCAAGGCGAAGGCCGATGAGCTGGCCCAGGCTTCGATGAAACTCGGCGAAGCGATGTACAAGGCGCAAGGCGCTGCGCCCGAGGGTGAGGGCGAGGCCGGCGACGCTGCGCCCAAGGACGATGTGATTGATGCCGAATTCAAGGAAGTCGGCCCCGACGACAAGAAGAAATCTGCCTGATCGCGATCAGGCAGAGCGTAAAGTAAAAAACGGAGCCTCGGTTTATTTGAATCGAGGCTCCGGAGCGCGATACGGAATAACGGATCCGCTCGTTGTGGATGCGAATCGTGTATGTGACATAGTTCCGGGCGGCACGGTCGGAACGGATCGCTCCGGCGCCTGAGAGCGCGGGAGGGAGAGCCTGTTGGGCTCTGAACTTGCGACAGCACTGTCCTTGCATAGTGGCAGTTCGCGTGTTTTCGTTCCGAGAGCGATTCTGCGCCTGTCGTGCGCAATAGCAGTCCGGTCGTGCGAGGTTTATGCCGATGCCGAGCCTTGCTCTTTTCCGGAGTGAGGCTTGCGGCGCAGGGAAAAACTGTGAGAGCGGATGCGAAGATGCGATCCGGTTTGTGCCTCTCCGGCGCATTATTGACGATTGAATGGAGATCGGCGCCGCATTTGGCGCCAGAGGGACCCGAATGGCGACGGTAAGGCGCGACTTTTACGAGATACTCTCGGTTTCGAGGACCTGCACGGAAGTCGATATGAAGGCTGCCTTCCGCAAGGCGGCGATGCTCTACCATCCCGATCGCAACCCGGGCGACGCGGAGGCCGAGCGCAAGTTCAAGGAAATCAACGAAGCCTACCAGATCCTGTCCGATCCGCAGAAGCGCGCCGCCTATGATCGCTATGGCCATGCGGCTTTCGAGAACGGCGGCGGCGGGGCCGAGGGTTTCGGCGCCTCGATGGCGGATATCTTCGACGATCTGTTCGGAGACATGATGGGCCGGCGCAATGGCCGCAATGGTGGCGCCACTCGCGGTTCGGATCTCCGCTATAATCTTGAAATTACGCTGGAAGAGGCCTTTTCAGGCAAGACAGCCAGCCTCACGCTCCCGACGTCGATCGTCTGCGAATCCTGCTCCGGCAGCGGCGCCAAATCCGGCGCGAAGCCGCGCGCCTGTCCGACCTGCGGCGGCTATGGGCGGGTGCGTGCCCAGCAGGGCTTTTTCTCGATCGAGCGGACTTGCCCGCATTGTCAGGGGCAAGGCGAGATCATCGATAATCCCTGCTCCGTCTGCTCAGGTTCGGGCCGCGTCACGCGCGAGCGCAATCTTGCGGTCAATGTGCCGGCCGGGGTCGAGGACGGCACGCGGATCCGCCTCGCCGGAGAGGGCGAAGCAGGATTGCGCGGCGGTCCGCAGGGCGATCTTTATATTTTCATCGCGATGAAGCCGCATCCGTTCTTCCAGCGCGACGGCGCCGATCTCTTCTGCCGGGTGCCGATCTCGATGGTGCAGGCTGCTCTCGGCGGCGAGATTGCCGTTCGCACGCTCGACGGCGGCGAGGCAAAGGTCAAAATTCCTGAAGGCACCCAGTCGGGCAAGCAGTTCAAGGTTCGTAGCAGCGGCATGCCAGTGTTGCGTTCGCGTGACGTTGGTGATCTTTTTATTCAGGTAACGGTCGAGACGCCACAAAATCTCACAAAGCGACAGCGTGAACTGCTGGCTGAATTTGATGAGCTTTCGTCGCAGACGACGCATCCAGAGGCGTCGGGGTTTTTCGCTAAGATGAAGGATTTCTTCGAAAATCTCAGCGGCCAGTGAATCTCATATCGCATTGAGACATTTACCGGTGCATGCGCCGGTGTTCCACCACAGAGAGAATTTTTCCATCATTTGAATCGATCCCTGCCGCAATTCGCCCGTGAAGCTTTCTTGAACGGGGCTGCTTTTGCCGGTAGTTTCCCTTGACGCATGCTTGTTTGCCTTTGCCGCGCAAGCGGTTCGTGGCATTCATCAGTGCAACCTGCACGCCGGGCTTCGGATTGCCGGCCTGAGCATTCCAGATTGAGGATTAAAACTTTTGCGAATCGAGCCAGTGCCTCACTCCCGCGGCCGCGGGCCGAAGCCGAATTTGCGGTTCGAAAAGATTCTCGCCGATGAGGCGCGGTTCATCAAATCCTGGCTTGATAATCCTCTGCTGACGGGAGCCGTATCTCCGTCCAGCCCCGCGCTTGCGCATATGATGGCGCTGGCGATAGATCCCACAGCAAGCGGGCCGATCATCGAACTCGGACCGGGTACGGGCGTCATCACGCAGGCGCTGCTCAAACGCGGTGTCGAGCCTTCAAGGCTCGTCCTTGTGGAATTCGACGAAAAATTCTGCCAGTTGCTCGCGCGGCGCTTCCCCGGTGTGCGCATCGTGCGTGGGGATGCCTATGATCTCGGGCGCACCCTCGGCGACATTCTCGATGAGCCGATCGCTGCGGTCGTCTCCAGCCTGCCGTTGCTCAACAAACCCGAGCAGGCGCGCCATGCTCTTCTTGCGCATGCCTTCGAACTGATGGCGCCCGACGGGGTGTTCGTGCAATTTACCTACAGCTTCGTTTCACCGATCCCGCGCAAGGCGCCGCCGGTCGCTTTCGAGGCGGAAGCTTCCCCGCGCATCTGGCTCAACCTGCCGCCCGCCCGTGTATGGATTTATCGGCGTCCCGGAACCAATCGCCGGATTCGCGGGCGCGCCGAAAGGACTGTCTTCCGGCCGCTGAAATCGCATGAAAAAGAGCGCCGCCGTTTCGTGGTCAGCTTCGATGCGGCGAAGTTGCGAGTACGGGCGTTTGTCCGTGATCTGCTTGCCCTGCCGCCTGAACAGCCCCTGGAGCCGGCGCGCGCACTGTTGCGCAAGCTGCCCGATCTCGACGAATAGAGCGTCGCTGAAAAATCCCGGTCGCTATCTGGATCATCGAATCTCCTCTTTTCCGGCCAAAGCGCAGCTTTGAGCCGGGATCCAAAAGCCGTAAGTTCCAGATCTGGACCCCGGATCATCGACCGCGTTGCGGTCTTGTCCGGGGAAGGGGTAGGTTTGGAACCCATCATTCATTCAATTCGTGAACCGCTCTAACGTAAATTCATGCGCGAAAAACCGAAATCATCGGACCGGCTGATCGTTGCGCTCGATTTTTCCGATCCCGTCCGCGCCCAGGACCTCGTCGAGCAGCTTGGAAGCGCGATCTCTTTTTACAAGATCGGGCTTGAACTCGCTTGCTCCGGTGACGGCAGCAACAATGGCTTCGCCCTTGCGGACAGGCTCATTGCCCAGGGCAAGAAGGTTTTTCTTGATCTCAAGCTGCATGACATCCCGAACACTGTCATGCGGGCGACGGCGGAACTGGCGCGGCGCGGCTATGAATTTCTCACCATTCACGCCTATCCGCCGACCATGGCCGCAGCGAAAGAAGGCGTTGCCGGCACCACTTTGAAGCTTCTCGCTGTCACAGTGCTGACAGCCTATGATGATGCCGACCTTACGGCCGCGGGTTATGGCTTTTCCGTGCAGGACCTCGTCGCCCGGCGCGCCGCGCAGGCATGGGGACTTGGAATCGACGGAATTGTCCTGTCGGCGGCGGAGGTGCCGGCTCTGCGCCTGATGGTCGGCGGCGAGATGCTTATGGTGACTCCAGGTATCCGCCCGGCGGGAGCGGCGGCAGGCGATCAAAAACGCGTCGCGACACCTGCCTCGGCCATCGCCGCCGGTGCGGATTACCTGGTCATTGGGCGACCGATAACAGAAGCGCCCGATCCACGCGCCAGCGCCGAAGCTATTCTGACTGAGATCGCCGCGACGGACGCGTGAGCGCGAACTGGAACGGGAAGGAGCGTGCGGAACCGCATCTTTCCGCCGCCCTCTGGGTACGCAACTACAGCGTTTTCAAGCGAGATGGTTTCCGGTTCGCGTGAAAACGCGGCAACGCACGCGATTACGCAACGCAACGCAACGACTGGCGATTGATCCTGCATCACAGGGATTTGGCGCGAACGCTGCGCGATCAAAACATTCCATGAGGAAAACACGCATCCCCGGACTGTCGCGCGACCGGCTATTCCTGCGAGCGGGCTGCACTGGAGATGGCCATTGCCATCCCCGACTGTGGTGTACCTAAAGGGCCGATGTGACCAGCGAATGACCAAATTGCGGCATTCGATATGCTGGAGCGAAAGTTCGTACTGGCCGGGCTGGGCTTTGCAATTGCGAGGGTGCCCTGTAGATTGAAGCCGCTCGCCTTGGAGAGGCTAGGGGCCTGCGGCATGATGCCGGAAAGTTGCAGTCTTTTCGGAAATGTATCGTGCGATAAAACAGAGCATTAGAGCGTTTCGCGCGAAGCGGGTTCCGATTCGTGTGAAGGAGACGCGTCAAAACAAGAGAATAGCGCCCCGGTTTTGAGGCCATCAGGCTGGAACGGTTCGAGTTGGAGACGTCGGATGAGTGATGTGCGGCTGATTGTGGCCGGAGCGGCCGGCCGCATGGGCCGTGAACTTATCAGCCTGATTGCCGCGAGCGACGGCGTCAGCCTCGCTGGCGCCCTGGAAGGAAACGGCAGCGCAGCGCTCGGCAAGGATGCCGGCAGTCTGGCTGGATGCGCCCCTCTCGGCGTCGCTATTTCGAGCGATCCGCTCTCCTGCGTCGTCAAAGCCGATGGCATCATCGATTTCAGCACTCCGCGTGCGAGCGTGGAACTGGCGGCACTCGCTGCGCAGGCCCGCATTGCCCATGTTATCGGCACGACTGGCCTTTCCAGCGGGGATCTTCAGGCAATCGCAGCCGCGGCGCGGCATGCTGTGATCGTACGTTCCGGCAATATGAGCCTCGGCGTCAATCTGCTTGCGGGTCTGGTCGAGAAAGCAGCCCGCACGCTGGGGCCTGATTACGACATTGAAATCGCCGAAATGCACCACAAGATGAAGGTCGATGCGCCTTCCGGCACGGCGCTGCTGCTGGGCGAGGCCGCGGCGCGCGGGCTTGGTGTCGACCTCGATGAAAGTTCGGTGCGGGGCCGTGACGGTCATACCGGTGTCCGCGAAAAAGGCAGCATCGGATTCGCGGCTCTGCGTGGCGGCACAGTGGTCGGCGATCATATGGTGATCTTCGCCGGCCCGGGTGAAAGGCTGGAGCTTGTTCATCGTGCGGAGGACCGTGGAATTTTCGCCCGTGGCGCATTGCGCGCGGCGTTGTGGGCGCAAGGGCGCAAGCCGGGTCTCTATTCCATGACCGATGTGCTGGGCTTGGGAGAGTAAGTCCAAAGGCTCCTCCCGTGATGCGGAAGCGTGCCGCGCCACAGGTGTTTCATACCAATCGAAGGATGATTTATGCCCCGTCTTCTCGTCCTTGTGCGGCACGGCCAGAGCGAATGGAATCGCAAGAACCTCTTCACAGGCTGGAAGGACCCCGATCTTACCGAGAAGGGCGTTGAGGAAGCGCACGCCGCGGGACGTCTTCTAAAGGCGCGCGGCATGCACTTCGATCGCGCCTTCACGTCGAACCTGATCCGCGCGCAGAGGACGCTTTCGCTCATTCTGGAAGAACTCGGCCAGAAGGATCTTCCCACGATTGCGGACGATGCCTTGAACGAGCGCGATTACGGTGAGCTTTCTGGTCTGAACAAGGACGACGCGCGCGCGAAATGGGGCGATGCGCAGGTGCGCCTCTGGCGGCGCTCTTATGATGTGAAGCCGCCGGGTGGCGAGAGTCTGAGGGATACGATTGCCCGCACGGTGCCCTTCTATTGCCGGGAGATCCTGCCGGCCGTGCTCAACGAGCAGGCCGTGCTGGTCAGCGCGCATGGCAATTCCTTGCGCACGCTCGTCATGGTTCTGGATGGCCTGAACTCCACGGGCATCTCAAATGTCGAGATCGCGACTGGCGCGGCGATGGCCTATCGCCTGAACGCGGATTCGACCGTCGAATCGAAAGAGGTGCTGAAACCGTGACGGCCGCGGCAGGCTTGTTTTCAGAACTGCCCACGCAAGCGCGCATCTACGAGAATGGTCTTGTTCATGTGCCGGCCTATCTTGGCCCCGGCGCGCAGCGCGCCTTGCTTGCCGAAATTGAAGAGGCGCTCGCAGAGGCGCCCCTGTTTCGGCCGGCGATGCCGCGAACAGGCAAGGCCTTCTCCGTTCGGATGAGCAATTGCGGGCCGCTCGGCTGGGTGTCAGACCGCGAGCGCGGTTATCGCTATCAGGCGGCGCATCCGCAAACGGGCAAATCCTGGCCCAAAATTCCCGCGCTGGTCCTCAAGGCCTGGAAAGATCTGGCGGGTTATCCCTGTTTGCCCGAGGCCTGCCTGATCAACTTCTATGACGCAGCGGCGCGAATGGGCATGCACCAGGATCGCGACGAAGCGGCCCTCGATGCGCCGGTTCTTTCTCTGTCGCTGGGGAGTTCCTGCGTCTTCCGCTTCGGCGGAACGACACGCGCAGGCAAGACGGAGGTTCTGGAACTCGCCTCGGGCGATGCGCTGCTTTTGCAAGGCGCTGCCCGCCTTCTCTATCACGGCGTTACGCGACTTATCCCTGAGACATCACCTCTACCGGATTCGGATCTGCTTCCGGCGGACAGCCGCATCAACCTCACCTTGCGGCGCGTGACACGGCCTGTCTCATGCTGAATTAATGATGCCAGAACAACAATAATAGAATGATCACGGGAATCGGCACGCCCAGAAGCCACAACAAAATTCCGCGGCCCATGTGTCTCCTCCATAAAACTTTAGGTCGATGTCAATTCAGGCAGTCAGTAAAACGCAAGTGCTCATAACGCTGCCAAAACAGGCATCGCCGGAAGGTTCGCTTTGGTTGATTGTGTAGCAGCCGGACCGCCCGCAATTGGGCGCGGTCCGGCGTTCTCAGAGCGGTTTCGGATCTGATGGAATCAGAACCACGGCTCTACTTGTTTGTTTTGAGGCGTTTTCTTTACGCGAACAAAAAGCCGCTTCGCTCGAAAACGCTATAGCCAAAAGTCTGATGGCTCAGTGGATGGTCTTCAACCAGTCGTCAATGTTTCTGCTCACAGCATCCTTGGCGAAGCCATAGCGCTCCCGCAGGAGACCTTCGAGCTGCTCACGGCGACCGTCGATCTTGTCGAGATCGCTGTCGGTGATGTCGCCCCACCGCTCCTTGACCTTGCCCTTGACCTGTTTCCAGTTTCCCGCGATCTGGTCCCAATTCATAATGTCCTCCTTCGCACCTTCCGTGTTGCAAGGCTTGAATGTCGGACGCTGCTCGAAGGTTCCCGGATCACCGGTCACGCCTTCTCGCATGAGCATATGTAACCGTTATCACAGGAAGATTCTGGGTTTCAGGCTTTCGGGCCGCCACGCGAAACGCCGACTTTCGCCGGGCGCAGGACGCGGTCGCCGATCGCGTAACCGTCTTCGATGACTTGTACGACGGTGCCGTTGGGTACGCTTTCGTCAGGCACCTCGAACAGGGCCTCATGCCGATTCGGATCGAATTTGACGCCTTGCGGCTCCATCTTCTTGACGCCATGACGCGCCAGCCGCGAGAGGAAATCGCGCTGCGTCAATTCGATGCCTCCGACGAGAGTCGCTGCCGGCGTCCCGGCGCTTTCGCGCAACTCGGCCGGTATATTCGCGATGATCCGCTGCACATTGTCGGCGAAGGTCAGCATATCGCGCGCGAAGGAAGCGACACCGTAAAGCTTGGCGTCGGCGACTTCCTTTTCCGTGCGCCTCCGCAGATTTTCCATATCCGCGAGCGTGCGCAGAAGCTTGTCCTTCAGTTCGGCATTTTCCTGCTGGAGCTTCTGGACCACCAGGAAGGCATCGGGTTCCGCCCCGGCCACCTCGGGCTGGGCGCCGGTTTCCCCATTCGGGTCGATTCGGTTGCTCTCGTTGAGTTTTGGATCGGCCATGCTTGAACCCGTTGTTGCCATGAATGCCCCGATATCAGGTCGAACGTGACGAAAATCAAGCTGTTCCGCTCGACAGGGGCGATGAGCCGGGCATTTTCCTGCCCGTGCCAGGGCTTTCCTCTACGCCTTGTTCCGCGTGACCTGCGCCTTGGGACCCTTCTCGACGAGGGCCTGAAGAATCTTGCGCTTAATCGCCGCAATACGGTTGCTTGCGGTGATTTTGCCACCGTCCAGATCGGTCACATAGAAAACGTCAGCGGCTTTTTCGCCGAAGGTTACGACGTGGGCCGAGCCGATATTGAGCGAAAGTGCCGAGAGCGCGTTCGTTACGTCATAAAGAAGCCCGGGCCTGTCCCGGCCGGAGACTTCGACAACGGTGAATTTGCGCGAGAGATCATTGTCGACGGCGACTTCCGACGGGACGCGAAACACGGTGCCGCGATCCATCCAGGCGCGATCTCTGGCGCCGATCAGCTCCTGCAAACGCGCTTCGCTATGCACAGCCTGCTCGATCGCCAATGCAATCTTGCGGCCGCGGCGCAACTCGTCCTCGTCGCGGTCGAAGGCGCGCGAAAGAAAGATTGTATCCAGCGCGAGACCGTCGGTGGTGGTGAAGATCTGCGCATCGACGATATTCGCGCCGCAGGCGGCGCAGGCACCGGCAATCATGGAGAGAAGCCGCGGATGATCCGCCGCGATAACGGAAAGCTCCGTCACGGCGCGGAATGCGTCTGTGGTGACATTGGTGACGGAGGTCGGCATTTCGACCTCTGTCATATGGAGCAGGCGCGCGTGATGCAGTTTGTGCGGCAGATCGACCTTGAGCCAGTAAGCCTGCTGGTGACGCGCCGCATAAGAGGCGAAGTCGGCATCAGACCATGCCGGTAATTGTGCGTGCAGTTCCTTCTTTGCCGTCTCGACGCGGTGTGTTTGTTCCCATGTCGAATGGCCGCCTGCCAGCACGACTTCGGTTTCCCAATAAAGCGTGCGCAGCAATTCGCCTTTCCAGCCGTTCCAGACACCGGGACCGACGGCGTAGATGTCGCAAACGGTCAGGATGTGCAGCATTTTGAGCCGTTCGAGTGTCTGCACGCGTGCCGCAAATGTTTCGATCGTCCGCCGGTCGCCCAGATCGCGCCGCTGTGCCGTATCCGACATAATCAGATGGTTTGCGACGAGCCAGGCGACCGTTTCCGTGTCCGCTTCGCTCATGCGCAGACGCTTGCAAAGCTGCCGCGCGACTTCGGCGCCCGCCTCCGAATGATCCTGCGGGCGCCCCTTTGCAATGTCATGCAGGAACAGGGCGAGATAGAGCGAGGTGCGCTTCTCGATCGAAGCGATCATCCCGCTCGCCAGCGGATGCTCATCCTCGAAACGATGCGCCTCGGTTTCAGCAAGATGCCCGACCGCGCGCAAGAGATGCTCATCGACCGTAAAATGATGATACATGTTGAATTGCATCAACGCGACGATGCGGCCGAAGTCCGGGATGAAGCGGCCGAGGACGCCCGCCTCGTTCATCAGCCGGAGAACGATTTCTGGCGAATTGCGCGATGTAAGAATATGAAGGAAAAGCCGGTTCGCCTCGGGATCAGCCCGCAGCTTCGCGTCGATCAGTTTCAGCGACGAAATTACCGCGCGTTTGGCGTCGGGATGGATAGCGAGGCCGCTGCGATCGGCCAGCCAGAAAAGGCGGATGAGGTTGACGGGGTTGTGGACGAAGAGTTCCGGTCCGGGGACGCTGATGCGCCCGTTTTCGAGCGTGAAGCCAACGCTCTTCACCAGCTTCTCGTGATGGCGCAGACGCGCCGCAAAACGGTCAAGGACCGGGGCAGGCTTGGCCTGCATTTCCTCGAGCGCGGCGCAGACGACGGCGGTGAGATCGCCGACATCTTTCGCAACCAGAAAATAATGCTTCATAAAGCGTTCGACATCGGCAAGGCCGCCGCGCGATTTGTAACCGAGACGCGCGGTTAAGACCCTCTGCTGGTCGAAGCTCAGAATTTCCTCTGCGCGGCCGGTCGAAAAATGCAAATGGCAGCGCACCCGCCACAAGAATTCCTCGCAGCGGCAAAACAGGCGGTATTCGCGCGGTGTGAAAAGCCCGGCGGCGACGAGATCCGACGCCTCGCGCACGCGGTAGACGCATTTGGCGATCCAGAACAGCGTGTTGAGATCGCGCAGGCCGCCCTTGCCTTCCTTCACATTGGGTTCGACGAGATAGCGCGAGCGACCGGCGCGCGAAATTCGTGCATCCCGCTCTGCGAGTTTCGCGGCGACGAATTCTGCCGGAGCAACATGCACGACCTTGTTTTCGAAACGCGTCCGCATCGTTTCGAAAAGGTCCGCGTCGCCGAGAATGTAGCGCGCTTCGAGAAGCGCGGTGCGTACCGTCATGTCTTCTGCGGCGCGCAAGCATTCCTTGATCGAGCGTGTCGAGTGGCCGATTTTCTGATGCAGGTCCCACAGCGCATAGAGGATGCCTTCGGCAACCTTCTCGCACCATGCGTCCTTCTCGGCCGGCAAAAGGAACAGGAGATCGACGTCGGAACTTGGCGCCAGCGTGCCGCGGCCATAGCCGCCGACCGCCACGATTGCCATGGGACGCTGCCGCGCGCCCGGAGACGGACGCAGATAAGTGACGACAAAATCATAAAGGGCGCGGATGAGTTCGTCTTCGATCAGCGACAGCCTGCGGACGCAGACCATGCCCTCGGATGTCGCTTCGAAAGCTTCTTGCGTCTTGTCGCGCCCGGCTTTGAGCGCCTCGCGCATCAGCGCCATCGCTTCCTGACGCAGATCGTCCCCGGAAAGGCCGCGCGCATGCGCGGCCGCGATCATCTCCGCGATTTTCGCGCGGTCGAAAAGCTCAGCGTCGGTGAGCGCCCATTCCCGGCGTTTTGCGGCGCCTCCGACCGAAGCAAGAGCACTCATACCAGGTCAGATCCTGTGCATTCCTGAGCCGCCCGCGCGTAGTCCGGCTCAGGCGGAAGCGCGGCGCAAGCCCGCGAGCCTCGTTTCAATTGCATCCCAGATGCTGACAGCAAGATCCGGGCCACCGAGGTTGCGGATTGCGCGTATGCCGGTCGGCGAGGTGACGTTGATCTCCGTCAGATAGCCATCGATCACGTCGATTCCAACCAGCAGAAGGCCACGGCGTTTCAATTCCGGCCCCAGCGTCTCGCAAATTTCCTGTTCGCGCGGCGTAAATCCGGTGGCCGCCGCCGCGCCGCCCCTGACCATGTTGGATCTGATGTCGTTTTTGGCCGGCACGCGATTGACCGCGCCGGCGGCCACGCCATCGACGAGGATGATGCGCTTGTCGCCTTTGGCGACCTGCGGCAGGAAGCGCTGCACGACCCAGGGTTCCTTGTAGGTCGTTGCGAAGAGATCGTAGAGCGAGCCGAAATTAGGGTCGTTCTGGCTCACCTTGAAGACTCCGGCGCCGCCGTAGCCGTGCAGAGGCTTCATCACCAGCTCGCCGTATTGAGCGAGGAAGGCCTCGATTGCGGCCTTGTCTCTGGTGATCAGCGTCTCCGGCATGAATTGCGGATAGTCCAGCACAAAGAGCTTTTCAGGCGCATTGCGGACAGAAGCCGGATCATTAACGACCAGAACCCGCGGCGGCAGCCGCTCGAGCAGATGCGTGGAGGTTATATAGGCGAGGTCGAAAGGCGGGTCTTGCCGCAACAGGACAACGTCGGCGCCAGCGAGATCGAGCCGCTGTTTCGGCTCCAGGCTGAAATGATCGCCCTTCACGTCGCGCACCGAGACGGCGGCGGCTTCGGCCACGACCGCCCCTTCGAGAAGGGAGAGCCTGTCCGGTGTATAATAGAAAAGCCGGTGCCCACGCCGGGCTGCTTCCAGCATCAGCGCGAAAGTCGTATCCCCCGCGATATTGATCCGCTCGATCGGGTCCATCTGTACCGCGACTGTGAGCGACATAGGCGTTCCTTTCCAAGCGGATGAGCAAAGCGAACGGCTTTGCGTTCCAATGCAGCGATACGCTGGGCGCATCGTGATCTAGCGAAAATTCGAAGACTTTTACAACCACGAAAAAGCGCAAAAAGCGATGCTTTCCGCGTCGTTAACTTCCCATGAAGAGCGCCGTCCTACTATGTCTCCAAAGCGAACCGAAACGGTCCGGGCATTGCGCAGCGAGGGGCAAATTCATGGTCGGGTCATCAGTTGGCGGAAGTCTCGCCCTGCGGCATCTGCTTTTCATGGCTTTATTGGTTGTCCTGGGCATCATTGCTTATATCGCAACGCTCGATTTGGGTGCGCTTGCACACAGCGTCGTGATCGCCAGCCCGGCCACGATGGCTCACAAGGCCGCCGAGCTCCAGGCCGCGGCAAACAGCCTGTCCAATAACCTTCTGTTCGGAACCTGTGTCGGCTGCTTTCTCATCGTCGCTGTATCGATGCCGATCATCCAGCGCACCGTGGCGAGACCGATTGCCATACTCGCCAGCCAGATGGCGGCGCTTGCCGGGGGCAAGACGGATATCGAGATCGATCCTGCGCAGACCAAGCGCAAGGATGAGATCGGCGCAATTGCCCGGGCGCTTTGCGTGCTGCGCGATGCGGTGCGCACGAACAATGCGCTTGTTGCAGAAATTCACGCCCGCGACGATCGTGAGGCCCGCCTGATGCGCGAGGCCGCGATGCGCGCAAAGGTAGAAAAATTTTCTCTCGATCTTTCTGCAACCATGGTTCGTCTCGGCGCGATGACGAAGCGGCTGGCTGCGGCGTCCGAGACGATGATCGGGGCTGCGCGCAACGCGGCGGAAGGCTCCAATCAGGCCAAGATCGCGTCGTCGCACGCAGCGAGCGATGTCTCCTCGGTTGCGGTCGCTTCGGAACAACTCCTCGCCTCGATCGAGGAGATCAGCCGGCAGGTCGTGCAATCGACCACTGTGGTCAAAAGAGCTGTTTCGGAAAGCGTCGATTCCTCCACCGGCATGGAGCGTCTCGCCACCTCAGCGCGGCGCGTCGGCGATGTGGTGAGCCTTATCTCGCGCATTGCCGCGCAAACCAACCTGCTCGCATTGAATGCGACGATCGAGGCGGCGCGCGCCGGCGAGGCCGGCCGTGGATTCGCGGTTGTCGCACAGGAGGTCAAGACGCTTGCGACGCAGACCGCGCGGGCGACCCAGGAAATTTCCGGGCAGATCGCGGATATGCAGGCTGCAACCGAAAGCTCGGTGACGGCTATCGATACGATCCAGACCAAGATCGGCGAAATCGAACAAATTTCGGCGATCATCGCGTCTGCGGTTCAGGAACAGGGCGCTTCGACGCAGGAGATAACCCGCAACGTTCGCTCCGCGGCCTCTGGCACTTCGGCCATGTCGGTCTTCGTCGAAAGCGTGGCCAAAGCCGTTAGTGAAACGACGGAGAGCGTCGAATCGGTCGTCGAACTGGCGCGCGCACTGGACGAGCTTGCCGCGACCATGGCGAGCGACGTCCGCTCTCTTGCCGACGCGCTCGAAGCGGCCTGAGAACTGTTCTGATTCCATCAGAGCCGAAATGGCTTTATAGGTTCGCGGCAACCGCCGTGGACCTTTGGATATGAAAATCTCTCTCATTCAGATGAATTCGCGCGCCGACAAGGCCGCGAATATCGCCGTCGCCGTCGCGCTCATCGAGCAAGCGGTCGCCGAGGAGCGGCCGGACTGGGTCGCCCTGCCCGAGTGTTTCGACTTTCTCGGCGGCCAGCGCGCCGACAAGCTTGCTGCTGCCGAAAAAATAGGCAAAGGCCCAGCCTCGTCTGCGCTCGCGGCGCTTGCGGCGAAGCACAGGATTTATATTCACGCCGGTTCGATACTCGAACGAATCGACGGCGAAGAGCGCATGCATAATACGAGCGTCGTCTTCGACCGCAGCGGGCGCGAGATCGCCCGCTATCGCAAGATCCACATGTTCGACATTACCGCGCCGGATGGCACGCAATATCGCGAAAGCGCTGCCTTCAAGCCAGGCGATGCCGTCGTCACCTATCAATGCGATGGCGTCACCGTCGGCTGCGCCATCTGCTACGATCTCCGCTTTCCCGGCCTGTTTCAGGCTCTTGTCGAGCGTGGCGCGGAAATGATCATCCTGCCATCCGCCTTTACCTTGCAGACCGGCAAGGATCATTGGGACGTCCTCTGCCGCGCCCGTGCGATCGAGACGGAATGCTATTTCTGCGCCCCGGCGCAATGCGGCCTGCATATGGTGGGGAACGAGACGCGAACGACCTACGGCCACTCGCTCGTCGTTGACCCCTGGGGACATATCGTGGCCAAGGCCTCCGATGGCGTCGGCATCGTGTCGGCGCGCGTCGAGCCGAAGCTTGTCGCCAAGGTGCGCGCGCAGATCCCGGTCGCCCAGCATAAGGTGAAGTTTGGATAGCCGAAATGACCGACGACGATGCGATTCTGACCGCTAACGCTGCCTATTACCGGGCCTTTATCTCTGGCGATTTCAGCCAGATGAGCGCGCTCTGGGCCGATGAGGGGGTCTCCTGCGTCCATCCGGGCTGGCCTGTGCTGATCGGCCGTCAGGCTATTCTCGAATCCTACCGCAGCATCCTGCGCAACCCGCGTCAGGACCCGATTGAGCCGCATAATCCCACGCCGTTGCTCTCAGGCGATGACGGTCGCGTTTTCTGTATCGAGATTGTCGGCGGAATGGCGCTTGCCGCCACCAACTGGTTTCGCCGAATCGATGGAAGCTGGCGGCTCGTTCATCATCAGGCAAGCCCCATCGCGACAAAGATCGAGCAGGAAACCGAGGGCGGTCGCCGCCCGCCGCCGAGTCGGTTGAACTAGCTGCTGATGTCGAAATGCGGACCGGAGGTCCGCGATCCGGTCCGCAAGTCGCGTTTTCTTCACGCGAACCGGAAGCCACTTCGCTTAAAACACTTTGGCTTGAAAACGCTTTGGAATGACTGCGCAAAAAGAAGGGCGCCCGATCGCTGATCGAGCGCCCCGGAGCGAAGCATTGCCGGGAGGGGTCCGGCAAATCCAGCCTGCCGAGACGGGGGGGTACGTCAGGCTAGTGGATCGCTCTCTGGAGAAAAACATAGGGGTGGCGTCAACGGGCCGCAAGATGCCGCGAAAAAAATCCATTTGCTGCAAGCTGGCTCTGGAAGAGGCGTGGCCGCAGCGAATTGCCGGTCACCCGAAGCTATTTGTAAATCTGGAAAAACGCCGGATTCGGAACCGTGGTGAAGTCCTGGTTGAACAGGGATACGAGGGTTTCATAGCCCTGCGGATCGGTCACCTGCCATTGTTTCAGCGTGAACGTCGCCGGATCGAAAATCAGCTTGATCCGCGAGGTGCCGCCAAAGACCCGCTGATCCTCGACAAGAATCGCGACCTCATCCGGGTCGCTGGTGACGTTCAGAACCTTGGTGTCCTTGGCAAGGTCGATGTGGTCCTTGAGCAGGAATTTCAGCGGCGTCTGCCAGATGAAATATTGCTGGATACTGCCGACCTTGTGGTCGATCACCGCGACGGTCGTTCCATCGGCGATGACATCGAGCGTGGCGGGCGCCGCATATTCGAAGCGCAGACGGCCTGGCTTTTCGACGAAGACCTTTCCTTCGGACCGGCGTCCGTCGGCGCCGATCTGGACGAAATCCGCGATCATGGTTTTCGTCCGGTTGAAATAATTATCGGCCTTTTGAATAGCCTCGGCCGGCGTCAGCGGCACGAAGGGCTTCGCCGGCTCCGGCTTTGCCTGTTGTGCGGAACGATGCGGCGAGGCGGGCTTGCTGACCGCTTTGCTGTGCAAGGGTTCGGGCGCTGCTGCAAAGCTCGAGGCGGCATTTGCGCAAGCGAAGCACAGAGCGAGGCTCAGGGTAAGGCCGAAAGGGAGGCCAAGCCTCATGCGGATCTTGCTCATCATAAGGGCAACCCCGGAGCCTCTGCTCGTTCGGGCGGGAGTGAAACGATCGTCTCAGTGCGCTCAGGCCGAATCAGCCTGAAATGTCCGATAGCTGGCGATGGTGCGCCGATTCGCGGCATCGGCCAAGCGCGACACCGCTAATCGCGGGATGTGGCGGCAATAGGACCCCGGATGAATGCTGCGCCTCAATCCGCGCAAATCAATCTGCCCCTGGATCGAACGCGCCACGATCTATGCCGCCGCCGACAAGGATGGTGCGCTTGCCGGAGTGGTTGGCGGGGCTGACGACGCCTTCCTGCTCCATGCGCTCGACCAGCGAGGCCGCCTTGTTGTAGCCGACCGAGAGGCGGCGCTGGACATAGCTCGTCGAGCACTTCCTGTCGCGCAGCACAATCGCCACCGCGCGGTCATAGAGGTCGCCCGATTCCTCGCTCTCGCCATAGGCGGAGGATTCGCCGCCACCATCGCCTTCGTTCTCTTCGATCGTAATGGCGTCGAGATATTCAGGCTGGCCCTGGCTTTTGAGGTGCGCCACGACCTTTTCGACTTCGGCGTCGGAAACAAACGGACCGTGGACGCGGATGATGCGGCCGCCGCCAGCCATGTAGAGCATGTCACCCTGGCCAAGCAGTTGCTCCGCACCCTGTTCGTTGAGGATCGTCCGGCTGTCGATCTTCGATGTGACCTGGAAGGAAATGCGGGTCGGGAAGTTCGCCTTGATGGTGCCGGTGATCACATCGACCGAGGGCCGCTGCGTCGCCATGATGAGATGGATGCCGGCGGCGCGCGCCATCTGCGCCAGCCTCTGGATCGTGCCTTCGATGTCCTTGCCGGCGACCATCATCAGATCGGCCATTTCATCGACGATCACGACGATGTAGGGCAGGACCGAGAGATCCATCTCCTCATGTTCGTAGATGGCTTCGCCCGTCTCGCGGTCGAATCCCGTCTGCACCGTGCGGGTGATTGGCGCGCCTTTCTTGGCCGCTTCCGCGACACGGGCGTTATAGCCATCGACGTTGCGGACCCCGAGTTTCGACATTTTCTTGTAGCGGTCCTCCATCTCGCGCACGGCCCATTTGAGCGCGACGACCGCCTTTTTCGGGTCGGTGACGACCGGTGTGAGGAGATGCGGAATGCCGTCGTAAACCGAAAGCTCCAGCATCTTCGGATCGACCATGATGAGCCGGCACTGATCCGGCCGCAGCCGATAGAGCAGCGACAAAATCATGGTGTTGATTGCAACCGATTTGCCGGAACCCGTCGTGCCGGCGACGAGCAGATGTGGCATGCGCGCGAGATCGACGATGATCGGTTCACCGCCGATCGTTTTGCCCAGCGCGATGGCGAGGCTGTGCTTGGTCTTTTCGAAATCCTGCGAGGCGAGCAGTTCGCGCAAGTAGACGGTTTCACGCCGCTGGTTCGGCAGTTCGATGCCGATGGCGTTGCGGCCGGAAACCACCGCGACGCGCGCCGAAATGGCCGACATGGAGCGCGCAATATCGTCGGCGAGACCGATCACCCGCGCCGACTTGATTCCAGGCGCCGGCTCCAGTTCGTAAAGCGTCACCACCGGACCCGGGCGCACATTGATGATCTCGCCTTTCACGCCGAAATCGTCGAGCACGCCTTCGAGCAGCCGCGCGTTTTGCTGCAAGGCGTCTTCGGATATTTTGCCGCCGACTGGTTTTTTTGCATCGGTGAGCATCAGAAGCGGCGGCAACTGATATTTGCTGCTTCCGAGGCGATCGAGCATCGACGGCTGGATTTCCCGCGCCAGGCGCTGGCCGCTCTTGAGGGCGGACGCGCCGGGCGTGATCCGGGTCGCGGACTCCTCCTCGTCGAAGTCATTGTGCGCGGCGGCGCGGGCCGCGGGGGGCGCGTAGGGGCTGACCTCGAAAGGCGAATCGAAATTGGCGTCGCCCCGCACATGGGGCTGATCGAGCGCCGGACCGACGCGGCGCGCCGCATATTGCCAGGGCGCGAGCGGTTCGCTTGCCCGCTGACGACGGCTCCTGATCGCGCGGGCGAGCGCGCCTTTGAGCGACAGGGCGGCATGAATTCCAGCACCCATGACTATGAGCGCAAGGCCCGGTTCGCCGGCGGTGTCCTCATCCTCGCTGCTTTGGCGGGTGCGTGGCGATGGAGGCGCATCCTCCTCCTCATCGAAAGCCTCGTCTTCGTTCGCGCGCGGGTTGACGCTGGCGGAGAGCGTCAGAAGCGCGATCAGGGCGAAAACGCCGGCGACGATCGCCATCGCCATGCCATGCCCACCCAGCAGCTTGCGCGGAATGGCAAGCAGAGCGTCGCCAAGGACGCCGCCGAGGCCGGTTGGCAGAGGCCAGCGGCTCGTCACCGGCAAGACTCCGGCAAAAGCCGCAGTCGAGAGACAGCCGATCAGCCAGAAGATCACCCGCAAGCCGACGCGCTCGATCCTGTGTTCGCGCAGCAGTCGCCAGCCCCAGAAGGCGATCGGCAGCAGGAAGGGGATCGCCGCAAGGCCGAACATCTGCATGATGAGATCGGCGATGATCGCACCCGGCGCGCCGAGGAGATTGTGGATTGGCCCGCTCGAGGCGTGGTTGAGGCTTGGATCCTGCACCGACCATGTGACCAGGGCGAGCGCCAGGGCGCCGCTGCCCGCGATAAGCGCGAGGCCGGCCACTTCCGCCGCAAGCTTCGAGGCAAGAGCCCGCAGCGGATCGGGAATATGGTCCAGGACTGTGAAGCTGGTTGTTGTGCGCATGAAGTCCCACTGCCGCCATTGGTGGGCTGGCTGGATTGAATCCAGCCTAAGGAGACGCGGTTAAGAGCGGCTTAACCTTAAGGCGTTGGCGGCCCTTCAAATATCGGCGCCTGGATCAGCGCCGGGAGGGCCGGGCGGGACCGGTCAAATAGATATAGAACAGTGGGGGCCAAAAATTTCAAAGAGCGTCGAGATCGCGTTCACCGGTGCGGATGCGAATGGCGCGGTCGAGCGTGCTGATGAAAATCTTGCCGTCGCCGATCTGCCCGGTGCGGGCCGCTGTGGTTATGGCCTCGATCGCCTGGTCGACGAACTCGGGACCGACAGCAATCTCGACTTTCAGCTTGGGCAGAAAGCTCACCGCATATTCGGCGCCGCGATAGATTTCGGTATGGCCCTTCTGCCGACCGTAGCCTTTGACCTCTGTCACGGTCATGCCATGGATGCCGAGCGACATCAAAGAGTCGCGCACTTCGTCGAGTTTGAAAGGCTTGATAATAGCCGTAACGATTTTCATCATTTCCTCCTTCGGGAGCAGAAGCATTCGCCAGTAAATATAAGAGCGCAAAGTTTAAGCCGGATGTAAGCCCATGAACGCGCTTGCACCGGCTGGAAAAGGCTTCATCGGGGCGCCGCCGGCCGCACCCTGATCAGACCTTCCTGCGCAACAGACGCGACGAGCCGGCCATCATGCGCATAGATCAGCCCGCGAGTCAGGCCGCGGCCACCCCCGCCATTCGGGCTATCCTGGGCGTAAAGCAGCCATTCATCGGCGCGGAACGGGCGGTGAAACCAGAGCGCGTGATCGAGACTGGCGATTTGAAGATCCGGGTCGAACAGCGTGCGGCCGTGCGTAATGAGCGCCGTATCCAGAAGGCACATGTCGGAGAGATAGGCGAGCACCGCATTATGGATGTCCGGGCTGTCGGGCAGCCTCTTTTTCGTCCTGAGCCATACATATTGCACCGGCACCGCCCCGGCCTGGCCGAGATAGCGCAAAGGATCCACGGGGCGGATATCGATCGACCGGTTGGTGGTGTCGAACCAGCGGCGCATGGCCTCGGGCAATAAAGGCGCAAAGCGTTCGCTCAGTTCGGTTTCGCTTGCAAGATCCTCCGGCTGCGGTACGCCCGGCATGGATAATGAATGGTCAAGGCCGGCTTCCGGCTTTTGAAAAGAAGCAGACAGCGAAAAGATCGCGCGCCCATGCTGGATCGCGTTGCAGCGTCGGGTGGTGAAACTCGCGCCGTCGCGGATGCGGTCGACTTCATAGATAATGGGGTGGGAAGGATCGCCGGGCAGCATGAAATAACCATGCAGCGAATGCGGCGGCCGGGCATCGACGGTGCGGCTTGTGGCGACGAGCGCCTGGGCGACGACGAGGCCGCCGAAGACACGTTGCCAGCCCATCTGCGGGCTATGGCCGCAAAAGGCATTGTCCCCGATCGTTTCAATATCGAGGGTCTGTAGCAGGACTTCGATCGGATCGAGCATGTTCAGTCTGGCAGGCGAGAAGGCCGCAATCAGTCCTCAAGAATACGCGCTTCTTCGGGCAGCATGATCGGAATGCCATCGCGAATTGGATAGGCGCGCTTGCCGGCGCGGGAGATCAACTCCTGCCGCGCGGCGTCATATTCGAGCGTCGTCTTGGTAAGAGGGCATACGAGGATCTCCAGCAGCCGCGGGTCGATGCGCGAGGCTTGCGAAGCCGCCTCGGCCTGCTCCGGATTTTGCTCGCGCTCAGACATGTTCGGGTTCCGATCCTGTGTCATTGTAGCGGCGACGACGCGTTCTTGCCACGCGCAAGTTCAACCTCGGTAATTGCGACGAGCACTTCGGCGCGGGCTTTGAGATCCGGCGCTTCGAGGAGCGCCTGCTTCTCCCTTGGTCCATAGGGGCTCATCATTGCCAGCGCATTCACGAGGGCCTCGTTTGGCGCATCGTGGATGCTGTTCCAGTCGATCTGCAATTGATTGACCTCGGCGAAATCCCGCAGGGTGCGCAGCACGCTGTCCCGATCGACAGCATTTTCGCCCATTCTGGGCGTGAAATCGCTGCGGAAATCGGAAAAGTCCACGCGGCATTGCCGGTAAGGCGTCATCGCAGAAACCTCCTCCAGAACGCGGAAACGCGCAATGCCCGTCAACGTCATCAGATAGTGTCCGTCGCCGGTTTCGGCCAGTTGGGTGATGCGTCCGGCGCAGCCGACCGGGAGCAATCCGGGCGTATCATTATGAGAGGCGCTTTCATCGGGCTGAATCATGCCGATGACGCGATGCGAGCGCAGCGCGTCGTCAACCATCGCCATATAGCGCGGCTCGAAAATGTTCAGCGGCAACTCGCCGCGCGGCAGCAGCAAGGCGCCGGCGAGCGGAAATACTGCGAGGACGTTGGGCACTTCCTCGGGTGCGCTATAGGGATTGTTCATCACCATCGTTCATGCCTTCCTTACCGCCTTGTCGCGACTGGCCGAACGGCTGTTCACGAAAACAGGAGCGAAGACAATTTGCGGCGCGCCGCGATCGTGTTCGGATCGGTGGCTCCCCAAGCGTCGAAGAATTGCAGCAATTGCTTGCGGCCTCCATCTTCATTCCAATTGCGATCGCGCTTCACGATTTCAAGCAGTGCGTCCGCTGCTTCCTCGCGCCGGCCCAGGGCATTCAGCGCCACCGCCAGGTCGAGCCGCGCCTTGTGATTGTTCGGCTCCGATAAAATAAGGACCGCGAGTTCCGACAGATCGCCCACTGAGGCTGCCTGAGCGGCATTCTCCAATGCGGCGCGCGCTGCGACGATGGCGGGGTCTCCGGCTACCGATGGAGACACCTGCGACAAAAGCGCCTCGGCCGCGGCGAGATCGCCCGCGCCGACATGGCTGCGCACAAGGCCGCCGAGGGCGGCCATATCGGCCGGATCATGCGCCAGCAGTTCCGAGAACAGTCGGACAGCAGCGGCGGCATCGCCTTGCGCAAGGGCAGCCTCAGCCTCGGCGATCCGGTCGGCGCCGTCGTCGAGCGGCCCGATAAAGCGCTCTATGAAGCCGCGAAGCTGGCTTTCCGGCAGCGCGCCCATAAAGCCGTCGACCGGCTGCGACCGCTGGAAGAGGATGACGGCAGGAATCGAGCGCACGCCCAGCCGCTCGGCAATCTGCGGATGCTCGTCGATGTTCATCTTGACAAGCTTGATCTTGCCACCCGCGGATTTCACCACTTTTTCGAGAATGGGGCCGAGTTGCTTGCAGGGTCCGCACCAGGGCGCCCAGAAATCGACCAGAACCGGTTGATGCGCCGATTCGGCCAGAACGTCGGCGCTGAAAGCCTGCGTGGTGGTTTCCTTGATGATCGGCGTACCGCCTTCGCGCACGGCCGCAGACGAGGCGTTCCGGGCTGCTTCCTGAGCCATTCGTCGTTCTCCTTCGGATCACGGGGCCGCCATGCGCAACGTGACCGATTCCAATATATTAGAGCGTCTTCGCGCGAATGCTTCCGGTTCGCGTGAAAAACGCCTCAAAACAGGACGTTAGATCCTCGATTCCGGGTGGGACGGAACCGAAACCCATCGCATAAATATGTGCAGAAGCACATCATCGGTAGGGAGAAGCGGCTTTGCGGCCGCATCCGGCCCGGACACAGGAAACCTGCTCCGGCGGTGCGCTGAAAAGCCCGGAAACGTCTGCCCCCAATGATCTTTGAGCACGCCCGGCGCGCCTAAGTCCACTTACTTCTCCTGGCCGCCAATGGCGACCGCAACTTTGTGCGCGGTATGAAACGGGGAAACGCGATGGCGGCGCAAAGCTCGGTTGCATTAGGTTTCGGATTAGGCCATATAACCGACGCCGCGCGGCTGGTGCAGACCTGTCAGGCGCGGCGCGGATGCGGGTGTAGCTCAGGGGTAGAGCACAACCTTGCCAAGGTTGGGGTCGAGGGTTCGAATCCCTTCGCCCGCTCCA
>SCSF01000035.1 GCA_004298435.1 Beijerinckiaceae bacterium | reverse complement strand
TTGGTTCCAGCGCGATGCCAAGGTCGGCGCAGAGGAACGCCGCGCCTATCTCCGCCACATATCCTGACAGTCTAGCCCTTTTTTGAAATTTTACCCCGTTGAGGATGGTGGTGATCATGCCGCCATCTCCCCGGTCCGAGGCTGCTGGGCATGCATCCAGTCAGCCGCCTGCTGGGCTTTGCTGGCGGCGGTGAAGATGGCGCGAGGGTCATCCTTGAGGAGGCGTAACCAAGATGCCACGTAGGCGGCGTGATCGGGCCTGGGATGATGGGCGACACCCAAATCCGCCAGGATGAAAGAAGCGGTCAATTCGGCGGTGGCTTCTTCGATCGGCAGCCAATCATGCTTGAACCGTTCCTGGAAGTTCCGGTCGAGCCTGTGCTTTGCGCCCGTGGCATGAGCTGCCTCATGGATCAAGGTGCCGGCTTGGGCGGCCGCGCTCGTGAATGCCGCGTAGTCCGGCATGAAGATCGTGTCGGTGTCGATGCGGTAGTGTGCATTGTAGTTGCCGGTGACGATCGGGATCTTCAGCGCATCGATGAACTCGCCGACGTGAGTGAGGCGATCGATCTCTGGAAGCTGCTCGATGACCTGAGGTTCGTAGCCATCGACTTGGGCGACATTGAACACCGTGAATGCACGTGCAAAGACGCGGCGACGAACATCATCGTTACCATCATCTGCATCATCGTTGGCGGCCGCCTTTGCCTGCTTCCAGAGAACAACCGTCGTTCCTCGTTCGCCCTTGCGTACCTGCGCGCCGATAGCCAGCCATTGCCGATAGGTTCCCCAGAGGCCGTCTGCATAGCCATGAGCTTGCGCAGCGATCCAGAGTGCGAGCACGTTGACGCCACGGTATCGATTGCCTGACGAGACGTTCTGAGGACGGGTGATGGCAGTGCCGTCGTGATGCCAGGGCATGCGCCATTCGCCGGCGCCAGCTTCGATCGCGGCGACGATCTCGGCGGTGATGCGGGTATAGACATCGGCGCGCTCCGCCGAACTCGATGTATAGGACATGGGAGAATCTCCGCGGCCGGCGGAGCAAGCCTCTCTCACTCCCTCAACCGGCCGCCCGATTCCGGCCCTCCTCGTCCTCTCCCGCCGCCCGACAGGGCGGCCGTCTTTGGTTTTGTGCTGTCTCATCATGATGGGTGCTCCCGTTCGGCCGGGGTCCCTCCCCGGCGGCGGAGCAGCCACCTGCGATGCCTGAAAGCGCGACCGCGCACTCGCAGAGCCGAAGCGATAGCGGAGGACGGCGATCAGCCGTTGCGCGGCCGTGCGGGGCATCGCGCGCTCCGACCAAGCCGGGGCGGACGCCGGCGAGAACCACCCGGCGCGGCCGCAACCTCAGGTCCGGAGCTCTGACGTCAATTGCTGCGATCGATATCGTCGAGGACAGCCTCGATGCGTGCGAGATCCTGTTGCAGGGCGGAGCGCTGTAGCGAAGACAACCGCTTCTCTTTGAGGACAGCTCTCGCCTCGTCTGCGGAACGTGCCCATGCTGGCCGGTGCCTGGCGGTGATGCAGGCGTTTGGGCACCGTGTCGGTTGGCAAAGCACGGTCAGCGGCATCTTGTTGTTGTCGGCGTTGGTTGCCTGCTTCAGGCACAGGGCGGTCCCGGGATCGAAGAAGCAATCGGCGAGCACGCCGACGTGCAATGTGCGCGCGAGACTGGCGAGCATCGTGCGAAGCCGCGCGCGATCTGCAATCATGACTGGAAGGGGGCTAAGTTCTACCGCTGCAGCATCAAGCGCCTTCGATATGCGTGGTGCCGCTGGTCCGGAAAGCGTCGAACCAATTTGCCGCTCATCGAAGTAAACCAGCAGGTCATCGAGTTGCCCAAGAGCACGCTGGTTCTCGACCTCGGCGCGGAAGCCGGACTTGCTGGAACCGGCATAGCCCTCGAAGGCCGCGACGGAGGCATGCTTATACTGGATCATGCCGGCGATCGTACCGAAGGGACGGTTGGCGATATGCCATGCAATCGTTCGGCGAAATTGCCGTGTTGTGATTCGCCAAGGCTTGCCTTCGGAACTGTTGGGAATAACCGGCTCGTTGATCGTGCCGAACAGTTCATTGAGGTGATCGCGATAAAGATTGAGCTGGCGTACTATCTCGGCAGAGAGGTGATCCTTGCACACGGATTTAGCGGCCAGGACCGGCCAGAGTGTCGTGAGGCCGCGGGCCGATGCGGCCTGGAACGAGAGGCGTTCCAGCACGTCGATGGCTTTGGCGACAGGCTCGATCGTGACCCAATCGGCTGCTTCGCCATGGCTCGATTTGCCTTTGTAGGCAACTGACCGGACGCGATGGCGCATGATCAGGCCATCTTCACTGCGGGATATAGCAAGGCATCCACGCTGCATTGCCTGAACTTCGCAGTCGCGCATGCCGGTCAGATACGCACACAGAATATATGCTGCTGATTGCAGCATCCGTTCTTCCTGGGCGAGCGTCTTGGCGTCGAAGCGAGGTCGCCACGGAAGGCCCGTCTCCGGCAGAAGAGAGATACACGTATCCATGCCGCCAGTCTCAACGCCGAGTTGGCGTATGGCTGCATCGATCAGATCGGGCGCTCCACTCGCAAGCTGAATATGCATCCTCGACTCTGCACGGGCATCGATCCCGATATGAAGATGAAGCAGGTGCGAGTTGACAGGAGGCGATACGTCCCCTGTATCTGGAAGCCGCATAGTGGCGCCATTGTGAGCGGTCCCCCAGATCGGCACACCGCGCTCTTCACGTCGTCGCCGCTCAAAGTAGTCCATGAGACGCCGGCGCTGTCGGGCACGGCGCTGTTTGCGGTCAAGGGCCTGATCTGATTGAACAAGCTTGGCGCAATGGGTCTCCAATCGATCAAGTTCGTCGCGAGCGGCAAGGATATCGGGCGCAAACTCGGTGACGTAGCGGATCGACCAGGCCAACAGTGGGGCGATGACGTCTTCCGGCATTCGTGGGGTGCGGTTCTCGCGGACGTGACGATAACCAGCGACGCGGGCTGGAGCGCGTCCGCTCCACGGGTGGAACCGCAGCCCTCCGGAGGGAAGATGATCGCGAAAAGCATAGAGGTCGACCGGCACCTCGAGAAGGTGACCGACGATGACAGGCCGTCGGCTGCAATCGCTCTGGAGATGGCGCGCGTAGCGGTCGAGCAATTGCTGATCGACCCGCGAAAGATCGACAGCGCCGAGTTCGACCTGCACGAACTCGAAGAAGCGGCGCGCCCTGTTGAATATCTGCCGAACACAGGCAGGCGGGAGCTTCTTGCGATGACCAGGGAGATCGACGTTGAGCCGGGCATAGAGCAGTTCCCGGATTGCTTCGCGGGTACCGATATCTTCGACCGAGCCGAAATGTACGGTGACATGGCAACGGCGGGCGTTCTCGCGAAATACCGCCGGCCCGAGATCCCAGCTTGCATCGCCATAGCGGGACAGGCAGCTCCGATCGAAGCCCTGCTTCAGCGCCGCGGAAGCAAGAACCGGACGGTCATGCAGATCCTGTGGGAGCGGAGCGAGGGCAACTTTGCTCATGGCCGCACCTCGGGCGGAAGATAGAGAGATTGTTGGGTGGCCTCGCTGCGCGCTTGGGCGATCAAACGTTCAGAGAAGACGGGCAGAATCTGTTGTGTGATGCGTGCATGCGCGCGACCGAACTTGATGCTCCAGTCGGCCGCAGAGAGCCCGGCGCGCTCGCCCTCGATAAAGTCGAGAAACGCGAGGATCGCTGGCAGCTTGCGAGCCGTGATGACCGCGTTGCGGCATTCCAGGCAACCCCAGAATGGCTGCGGACAGGGTGAGCCTGCTTCGGCGAAGGGGCTATTCTGAAAGCCCGCGCACGCCGCGAGCCAGACGTCCTGATCTCCATCCAGGAGCGCGGGAATGTTATTGATCTGCACAGGGGCGTCAGCACCCTCGCGCCAAAGGGACTCGCTGTCGGGTGACAGAACGATCGGTCCTGCGGACGCGACAACTTCCGTGAGCGCCTCGGCGACGGTGGCTTCATGCAAAGGGCGCAGTGACGGAATATCCGCATAGTGACGAGCGGCGATCTCCGGCGTGTGGCCGACGGCAAAGCGCGCCATGTGCCCTTCGGTCTTGAGATACCAGAGTGCCTTATGTGTTTTGCGCAGCCGGGAGAGAACAAGGTGTAGCGGACGGCGATCGTCGTCGACGATGCCGTGTCCAGCGACCCAGTTGTCCACCAACTGATGCGGGTGATCGATGCCGGACCGGAGCTGTCCTCGCCCTTTATAATGATAGACCCAGAGAGACTCGACCGGAAGAAAGCGCCTGGTAAAGCTAGTCACCTCGATCAGCTTGCGGATCAATCCGCCAGGCGTACCGAGGCCGCCATCACGAACTCGCAGACGCTTCTGCTCGGCACCACGCGCGCGACGCTTTATGTAGCGGATCTCGATCGTCCCGGACTCTGGACTCTGCAAACAATCGATGGTCAGCGCCTTGCAGCATTCGATCTCGAGCCCTGTCTCTAATGACAGGAACGTCAGCAGTGGCGGCAGATCGGTTGCGAGCAAATGATGGCGGTTATGGACATCTTCGGAAAAGCTCGAAACCGGCAGGCCCCGTCGCAGGCGCATGAAGTACAGGCGTTTGAAGGCGAGGTCCGAGTGCTCGATCTTGCCTTCAGCGGCAATCCTGGCTTCAACATCGGCGACTGCGCTGCGGAGGTTGGAATCAATGGCTTCGTCGAGCGGGCGGCCGATACGTCGGAATATTTTGCCGATATCGGCGCGAGCCGCGTCACGTAGCTGACGAGCGACGAACGGACTATATGCGTCGCGGGGTTGCGACCGTCCTGCGGATTGCGCGCTGGTGTAGCTCAGGCGATGGCGGAGCTTATCGTCGAGAAGGCCGGGTTGATCGGCATCGATAGAGCGCAGCGCCAGAATCGCCTTCGCGAGGACCGTGTGCCGATGGATCGGCGTCATGCCGCCGGCCTCAAGGGAGGCTTCGAATCCGTCAATATCCTGCGCGCGAAGATCAGCCGGCTTCGTGGCATGAGAATGGGCTCGCAGGTATGCGAAAAACTTACGATATGCCGTAATGTGCTGCATGATGGTGCAGCGCGCTCCCAACGCCCCGCCGAGTTCAGCCTGTCGGCGAACAGCACCGGCAAAGGCTATCGCAAGTGCTCGCGGGCTCAGGCTGGTGAGATCGACCTCGACGATCCCGCCATGACGCGCCTCAATGTTGAAGCGCAGTCCGAGCAACTGGTCACCGGCATGAGCTGGAACAACACCATCTGCGGGCGCAAAACGAACTGAAGTTCCCTTCCGCGGCCGGCCTCTCATAACGAGTGCTCCGAGGGAAGCAGCGCCAGTAACTCCTCGACGGCTGCATCAACGGTATCGGCGCGCGAAGCGATGTGATCGAGATAGATGTAGGTCGTTGCAAGGCTGGCGTGGCCAAGCAGCCGTTGCACTTGCTGGAGTGGATCGCCGAGGATCTGCCGATATCCTTCGATCGGGCCAGCGGGCAACGCTGCATCTCGAATCCGCTGCTGGATCAGCATCGCGAGCATATGCACGGCAAAGGTATGGCGGAGCTGGTGCGGCGTGATGTTGACGGAAAAGCTGAGAGACCTGCACCGCTCGGATGCCCGGGCGAAGATCACCTCCCAGGAGTTCGGTTGAACTGGCAATCCGACTTCCGTGAGCCACAGCACGGCGGGCTCGCCCGGTGTACCGTCATCATCACAGACGATGATCCTGCTGCGCTCTTCGGGGCTCAGCAGATCAAGAACGACGTCACTCCCGTCGAGTAGTCGCAACCGGGAAGCTGACCGCTCCCTGTGAACGAAGATCGGGCGTTCGTACGAGCGCCAGCCGGAGCGTTGTCGGAACTTAGTGACGGCGTGAGCTCGTTCAACCGCGATGTAGGCCCGCGCCTGTTCAAGCAGTCGACCGGAAAGAAGAATCTGGCGACCACGATCGCCCTTCGTCAGCGCGTCCGGTAGATCGAGCCATACCTGTCGAGCTGTTCGCCGATCCACGGCAGCAAGGTCGGATGCAAACAGAAAGGAGGCTTCCTCCAGCCGAAGGCCCGTCGTCACAACGATGTCGGAAAACAACGCATTGCGAATGCCGTTGCGATCACGCGCTCCCGGCCGCGCTCCGCCATCAGGCATAAGCCCTCTGAGGCCGACGTCCCGAAATACCCGGTAGTCATCGAGCGTGACAAAGCTGACATCTGCTCGACGTGCAGCCGGCTCATAGGCGTCATTGCGGGCTGTAATCTGCGCACGCCGACCGCCGTATCCTTGCCTCCAAACCGAGCGGTGCGTGAACGGTGCTTCAGGGAGCAAGCCTTCGTGAACGCCCCAACGATAGAGCCGATCGAGACAGGCAACAGCTCGATTCCAGGACGCCGCGGAGATACGTTGGCCGGCCTCCGTCCGGCGACGAACGCGATGATAGGCAAGGACGTCGCGACGATCACCTTGCCATACGGACTTGCCGCAGGCTTCCGAAAGAAAGCGGACCCAGACCAGGACGTCATAGCCATACGCACGAAGGGAGTGCCGTGAGCGGACGCCGTTGAGGGGAAGGTCGCGGAAGAAGCGATCCAGATCAGGATCGTAGAGTGCCCCGTCCCGCAGGATCATAGGGACGTGTGCATCAAGGCCGTCAGCCGATCGGCGCTCTTGAATGGTGATGTTCAAAGCCGGCGCTACGTTGTCCACAAGTTGTTCAACCTTCCCCCGGACCCCCATCCGGGGAGCCAGCATCAACGAAGGAGTTCAACTTGCCCGGCGCTATCCAGGCCGGCCGTCGCCAGCTATGTGGGAACGCTACGGCCGGCGGTGAGCACCGCAAAGCCGTCCGCCCGCTACGGCGCTATTGGATGGCGCGCGTGCGGACGGCTTTGCTCCACCGAGCTCACCACACGTGGGGACAAGACCTACCGCCTCCGTCAGTCCTGTTGCATCGACGTAAGCAAGACGCTGAGAGTCGGTGCAGACTGTCAAGATAAGGCGACCAGCTCTTCGCGCGCGTAAGACTTCGAGCCGAACGAGCCGGTGAAATCCCGGCCGAGCCGGGAAGAGGCTCCGCTCCAATGCGACAGTTCGTGGAAAGCCGTGCGGTGCCAGTTGATCGG
>SCSF01000034.1 GCA_004298435.1 Beijerinckiaceae bacterium | reverse complement strand
GACTCAGAGGTTTTGGGCTCAGAGGTTACGGGCTCGGCGTTCATGCGCATGACCATCCGGAATCGAAAGTTGACTTCATCGGCGGAAACGGGGCTGCGAAGCCACCCAAATGCTTATGATTAAAGAAGCATTTTCCATCTGTCTTCAGGACAGGCAAAGAGTTCTCCGCCGCGGCAGACGCCCGCCTTGTGGGCTTCGGCCCGGCAGGTGTCAAGCCTGCGGAGGCTTTGCCGGGGGTGGCGCTACCGGCTCTATTTAGCGCAGCCGCCGCTATCCGCCAGTGGGTCAAATCGTGCCTGGCCCTCCTCGGAGAGAGGTTGCCTACCGCCGTTCCGCGAAAAAGCCGCGCAGGAGCTCCGCCGCCTCGCTTTCGCGCAGCCCGCCGTAGGTTTCCGGCCGATGGTGACAGGTCGGCTGGGAGAAAAACCGCGGGCCGTGCTCCACCGCTCCGCCCTTGGGATCGGGGGCCGCCCAGTAGAGCCGGCGAAGGCGCGCGAACGAAATCGCGGCCGCGCACATGGCGCAGGGCTCCAGCGTCACATAGAGATCGCAGCCGATAAGCCGCTCTGTTCCCAACGCCCGGCAAGCCTCCCTGATCGCCAGAAGTTCGGCATGCGCCGTGGGGTCCCTGTCGCTCAGGGTCCGGTTGCCTGCTTCCGCAAGCACGGCCCCGTCGCGGACGATGACAGCGCCCACAGGCACCTCGCCGCGCTCCGCCGCGGCACGCGCCGCCGCAAAGGCCCGCGTCATCGGATCATCCGGCATAAGCCACCCCGTTCGAACATATTTGGTGAAAGCCGCGCAACAGATCCCCTCTCTGCATCAGACCTGCTATCAAGGCCCAATGCAAAGCGACAGACATTTTCAAAAATCGCGTCCCCGCCCAGGCGGCCCGCGCAAACCAAAGCGCGGATCGAAACCGGCGCATGCCGGCAGCCGCCCAAACGCCGCAAAGGCTGAAGCGCCGGCCGGCGACCGTATTGCCAAGGTCATCGCCCGCGCCGGTCTTTGCTCGCGCCGCGATGCCGAGGCCTGGATCGCGCAAGGCCGCGTCGCCGTCAACGGCCAAACCTTGACGAGCCCTGCGGTGACAGTCGGCCCCGCCGACGACATCAGCGTGGACGGCAGACCGCTTGTCCAGCGTCAGCGGACGCGGCTTTTCCTGTTTCACAAGACGCGCGGCCTCGTCACGACGAACAAGGACCCTGAAGGGCGGCGTACCATCTTCGATCACCTGCATCAGAATGCGCCCGAGACGCCGCGGCTTGTCAGCATCGGCAGGCTCGACATCAATACCGAAGGCCTTTTGCTTCTGACGAATGACGGCGGCCTCGCCCGCGTTCTGGAACTTCCATCCACCGGCTGGCTCCGGCGCTATCGCGTGCGCGCAAATGGTGAGACGGATCAGGCGGCGCTCGACGCGCTCGCCAAAGGCGTCACGATCGAGGGCGTCCGCTATGCCGGAATCGAGGCCACGCTCGACCGCCAGCAAGGCGCGAACTGCTGGCTGACGATGGGCCTGCGCGAAGGCAAGAACCGCGAGATCAAGCGCGTGCTCCAGCATCTGGGCCTCACCGTCAATCGGCTGATCCGAATTTCCTTCGGGCCATTTCAGCTCGGCGAGTTGGGCGAAGGCCGGATCGAGGAAGTCCGCACCCGCGTGCTGCGCGATCAGCTCGGCGCTGCTTTGGCGAAAGAGGCAGGCGTCGATTTCGATGCGCCTGTCGAAGTTGCAGACAAAGAACAACCCGCGGCAATCCGTGGACCGCGTCCCGGTCCAGGACCCGGAGCGCGGCCCCACAAGAACGATGACGCGCGGCGCTCCTCCTCAAAGGCCGGGAGCGGCCCGCGGCCGAAGCGCGCGATGCCGGAACGGGAACCAGAAAAAATCCGAAGCCGGCCTCAGGCGGGGCCGCGCAAGCACATTTCGGCGTTACGGTCGGACGAAAGGAACCGCGAGTCCGAAGGGCCGCGGCGGCGTCTGGAGACAGGCGAAATCGCCGACCGAAAGGGCCGCACGATCGTCATCGAACGGCACCTGGAAGCAAAGCCCCCCATGAAAAAAGGCACCGGACAGCCTCCACAACGCGACGCCGGCCGCGCGGCGCCTAACCGGAGCTCAAAATCCGGTCCGTCGAAATCCGCCGACACCCGCTTCAGCGGACCCAAAGGAGGCGGACCCAAGGGAGGCGGCCTCAAGTCCCCCGCCTCTCGTCCTGACTCCCAAAGATCGGGCGTGCCGAAACAAGGCGCGCGTCGATCCAGCACAACCTTTGGACGCGCGCCCGGCGCTCCAAAACCTAATCCTTCAAGACCCGGCGCGGGCGGCAAGGGACGCCGTCCGAAATGACGGCGGCATTCTGATGCGCATCGTCGGCGGCCGTCTGAAAGGCCGTGCTTTGCGTGGTCCCGCGACGCAGGACATTCGCCCGACATCCGATCGCCTGCGCGAAGCGATCTTCAACATTCTCGCGCATGCCTACGACGATCCCATCGAAGGCGCGCATGTGATCGATCTTTTCGCCGGGACAGGGGCGATGGGATTCGAGGCAATCTCGCGCGGCGCAAAGCAGGCGCTTTTCGTCGATGATGGCAGCGAGGCGCGCGCTCTGCTGCGCGCCAATGTCGAAGTGCTGGGCCTCGGCGGCGTGACGAAGATCTTTCGCCGCGATGCGCGCAAGCTTGGCGTCGCACCGGCGGAAGGCGCGTTCAGCCTCGCCTTCCTCGATCCGCCTTACGGAAAAGGCCTCGCTGTGCCAGCGCTGGCTGCCCTACGCGATGGCCATTGGCTGACGGAAAACGCGCTGGTCATTGTCGAGGAAGCCACTGGAGCCGAAGTCGAACTCCCGGAAGGTTTCACACTGCTTGAAGGCCGCACCTATGGCGATACGCAGGTGATGATTTTGAGATCGGGACGCACTCCCCTTCTCCCACTTGTGGGAGAAGGTGGCCCGGCGTAGCCGGGTCGGATGAGGGGCGCTGGGAACTGAAAGGCCCCTCATCCGCCTCGCATTCGCTCGGCACCTTCTCCCGCAGGCGGGAGAAGGAAGCAACCTCACTATTTCCGCACCACCGCGCCAATATCGCGCCGGCAGAAGCCTTCCGGCCAATCGATTTTATCGACGGCGGCATAGGCGCGTTTGCGCGCTTCTCCGAGCGTTGCGCCAATTCCAGTGACGTTCAACACGCGTCCGCCACTTGCCACCAGCTTTTTGCCTTCGCGCCGCGTGCCGGCATGCGTGACGGTCACGCCTGCCATCGCCTCAGCCGCACCGAGGCCACGGATCTCGCTGCCGGTCTGCGGCGCGTCCGGATAGCCTTTGGCGGCAAGCGTGATGGTGACGGTCGATCGATCCGACAGATAAAGCGGCGCGGATGGCAGGTTCCCTTCAGCGCTGAGTTTGAGCAGAAGCAGAAGATCCTGATCGAGCCGCGGCAGGATCGCCTGCGCCTCAGGATCGCCGAAGCGGACGTTGAATTCGATAACCTTCGGCCCCTGCGCCGTGATCATCAGACCGGCAAAGAGAACGCCGACATAGGGACGCCCCAATTCCGTCATGCCGGCGATGAGCGGCCGGACGATCTCCGCCATGACGCGCTCGCCCATCGCCGCATCCATGCCGGGCACAGGCGAAAATGCGCCCATGCCGCCAGTGTTCGGGCCTGTGTCGCCGTCGCCAACTCTTTTATGATCACGCGCCGAAGCAAGCGCGACAGCCTTCCTGCCGTCGCACAGCGCGAAGAACGAGACTTCTTCGCCGATCAATTTTTCTTCGAGCAGGACCGTTGCGCCCGCGCTGCCGAACTGGCCGCTGAACATGGCATCGATTGCGGCCTCCGCCTCGGCCAAAGTCTCGGCGACAATAACGCCCTTCCCCGCCGCCAGCCCATCAGCCTTCACGACGATCGGCGCACCTTTTTTGCGCGCATATGTCTTGGCCTGATCGGCATCGCGAAACTGTGCGTAAGCCGCCGTCGGAATTCCGAAATCCGCGCAGATCTTTTTGGCGAAAGCTTTTGAACCCTCAAGCAGGGCGGCATCCTCAGACGGACCGAAAACCGCTATCCTGGCGGAGACAAGCGTATCGGCGAGGCCATCGACGAGCGGCGCTTCAGGGCCGATCACGACAAGATCGATCGCCTGCGTCCGGCAAAAAGCTACGACCGCCTGATGATCCTCCAGAGGAAGTTGCACCAGTTCTGCGAGCTTTTCGATTCCAGGATTGCCCGGCGCGGCGAACAGCCGATTGAGAAGCGGGCTTTTGTGAAGCGCAATGGCAAGCGCATGTTCGCGGCCGCCCGAACCCAGGAGAAGAACATTCATATCTGGACCTGTTGGAGAGATCTTCTAATTGTTTTGACCTGAAGCGTGGAGACTCCCGCGCCAGAGCGGAGAGGTAGAAGGAAATATCAATCGCTCTCTTAGCCCGAAAGCCTTAGCTTGCACTATCCTTAAAAACGGACTGGATGTTCGCATCCAGCGCTTCCACCGGTATGCGAACCGGATGGCGTCAGCTTCGCAAACAATTTGATCCAATGGAACACAACATGCGTAAACGGATTGCAAGCGCAGCACTGGCCCTTTTTCTGCTACCGGCAGCCGCAACGCGCGCCGCCGCTCTCGATTGCGCCGATGCAAAAACGCCGCTGGATCGCGCGCTTTGCGCCGACCCTTCTGCGAAGGCGGCGGATGCGGCCATGACGAAAGCCTATGAGGTTCTTTCCGCACGGCTTAAGGATTCCGCAAAAGATCAGTTGCTGCAATCGCAGCGCACATGGCTCAAGAGCCGGACGTATCTCTGTCCGGATAGGGGAAAAGAACTTGCGACCTGTCTCGTTACGATAAATTTCCAACGGCAGCGGTTTCTTGAAGGACTGCCGGAAACAGGCCCCGGATCGGGCGGCGCTCTCAAGCCGATCTTCATCGAAGCGGCTGGCCGCAAGGGTTATTACGCGATCGACGTAACGGCGTTCAAATATGCGCCACCGACATCAGCGGGAGAGAAGTTTTTCAATGCCGAGGTGGACAAGCTGCTGAAGCAGGTTCCCTCCAGGAAAAACGACGACGCCTCCCGGTGGGGCATGACCTATTCCTTCATCCTGCATATGGAGATGGCCTATGCGTCTCCGAAATTGATTTCGGCGCATATTTTTTCCTATCAGTTCGCCGGCGGCGCGCATGGCAACAGCGGCAAAAGCAACATCAACATCGATGCGGCGAAAGGTAAACTTCTAACGTTTGCGGATGTCTTTGCAGATGGAGCAAAACCGAAGATCGACGCAGAATGTTTGCAACAGATCCTCAAGGCGAAAGCGGAACGTTCGATCGACGAGAAGATCGCCGGCGAAAAACTCACGCAGTTAAAGACAGCCATCGACGAAGGCTTGAGCAAACTCGATAGCTGGAGTTTTTCGACGTCGGGCGCGACCGTCGATTACGATCCCTACGCGCTCGGCGCTTATGTGGAAGGCTTCTATAGCTGCAAGTTCACGCCTGCATTCCTGCGCCCGCTGGTGAAGGCAGGATTTGTGGTGCCGTAGTTCAACGCACCGTCATTGCGAGTGAAGCGAAACAATCCAGACTCCTCGCTTTCCGATTGTGCCTGGATGCGCGGATCAAGTCCGCGCATGACGCGGAGCTACTTCCGCCCGAACAAACGCTCGACATCGGCGAGCTTCAATTCGACATAGGTCGGCCGGCCGTGATTGCATTGGCCGGCGCCCGGCGTGCGTTCCATCTCGCGCAGCAGAGCGTTCATTTCCTCAGGCGTTAATCTTCGTCCCGCCCTGATCGAATGATGGCAGGCGAACGTCGCAAGCATGTTCTCGATCCTGCGTTCGAGCGGCAGGCTTGCTTTCGCGTCTTCCGCAAGGCCATCCGCGAGATCGCGGATCAGCCGCGCCATGTCGGAAATTTTTATCAGGCTCGGTTGCTCGCGGACCGCAATCGCGCCGGGGCCGAAGCTTTCGATCACAAGCCCGAATTCGGCAAGCAGAGACGCAGCATCGAGAAGCCGCCCGGCGGAGGCTTCGTCCAGATCGACGATGGCGGGCACAAGCAAAATCTGGCGCGCGACATCGCGCCCGGCGCGCGCGGCCTTCAGCCGCTCATAGACGATCCGCTCATGCGCCGCGTGCTGATCGACGATCACCACGCCGTCGCGTGTCTGTGCGATGATATAGGTTTCATGGATTTGCGCGCGTGCTGCGCCAAGTGGTGCGGCCTCCTCCACCCGGCCGGCATCGTGAAAAGTTGCGCGCGCGTCAGCCGACGGCGCAGCGAAATTTTCGAAAACGGACGCCGCCTCCGCGACTCCTGGACTGGCAGGCGAAGTTGCAGGCGACCAGTTCTGCGCCGGCCAAGGCCGCGCATAACCGCCGTTGCCGTAATGACCGGCCTGTCCGCGTGCCAATATTTCAAGCGCCGCGGCGGCGGTGTTCGGCGTCGCGCGGCGGTTCAACTCAAGCGCCTGTTTCAGACTGCCAACGACAAGGCCGCGCACCAGACCGGAATCGCGAAACCGCACTTCCGCCTTGGCGGGATGCACATTGACATCAACCTGCGAAGGATCGCACGCAAGGAAAAGCACAAGCGCCGGATGACGCCCTTGCGGTAGATAATCGATATAGGCGCCGCGCACCGCACCGGCAAAAAGCTTGTCGCGCACCGGGCGGCCATTGACGAAGATATATTGCGCGCTCGCATTGGCGCGATGCCATGTCGGCAGGCCCGCAAAGCCTGAAAGAGAAAAGCCTTCCCGCGCGGCATCTATTCCGATCGCATTGGCGCGGAAATCCTCGCCGAGGATTTGCGTGAGCCGCCGCAAAAGCGCGTCGTCTCCGGTGCAGGCCGGATAATCGAAGCCGGAGAGATCCGGGCCTGCCAAAGCAAACCGCACATGCGGATTGGCCATCGCGAGATGTTGCGTGACATCAGCGATGGCGCGCGCCTCGGCACGATCGCTCTTCAGAAATTTCAGACGCGCCGGAGTTGCTGCGAAGAGATCGCGCACCTCGACCCTGGTGCCGCGCGGCTGCGGCGATGGCGTGACGTCTTGCTTCAGACCCTGATCGACTTTGATGCTGACGCCGTGCGCAGCGGCCTCGCAGCGTGTCGCAATTTCAAGATGCGCGACAGAGCCAATCGAGGGCAGCGCCTCGCCGCGGAAACCCAGCGTTGCGATCGCCAGCAGATCGCCATCCGGCAGCTTCGACGTCGCATGCCGCTCGACGGCGAGCGCAAGATCTTCGGCGCTCATGCCTGCGCCATTGTCGCTCACGCGAATGAGGCCGCGGCCGCCCGCCTCGATCACGATTTCGATACGCGTGGCGCCGGCATCGAGCGCGTTCTCGGCCAATTCCTTGACGGCGGACGCGGGGCGCTCGACAACTTCGCCCGCCGCAATGCGGTCGATGAGGATCGGATCGAGACGGCGGACGGGCATAAGACAAACCAGTTAGCGTGGGGGCTACCCTTCTCCCGTTTGCGGGAGAAGGTGTCATGCGAAGCATGACGGATGAGGGTCGGTGCAGACTGAGAGAACCCTTATCCGACCCGGCTCCGCCGGGCCACCTTCTCCCGCAAGCGGGGGAAGGGGCGCGCCGGATAATGCTGATGGATCATCACTCCCGTTTAGCACGAGTCGCGCGTGAAGCGGGAATCGGCCCTTCTCCCGCCAGCCGAAGAAGGAGGCGCTATCAAAAGAGAGAAGGCTCCAAGATCGACGCACAGCCGCATGGATGATATGCGGGGCACTGTGAACAACGAAAATCCTCTCCCTTCATCCGCCGGCCAGCAACTCATTGCCTTTGTCGCGCTCTGGCTCTGCGGCGCGTCGCTGCGGATGACCATATTGGTGATTCCGCCTATCCTGCCGCTCCTGCATACCGATCTTCATCTCTCCGAATCGGAGATCGGATTGCTGTCGAGCCTGCCGACGCTACTGTTCTCGATTGCCGCAGTTCCCGGCGCACTCCTCATTGCGCGTTTCGGCATCAGATCGACCCTGATCCTCGGGCTGGTGCTCACCGCCTTCGCCGGAGCGGCCCGAGGTGCGATCGTGAATGCCGGCTATCTCTATGCAATGACGGTGGTGATGGGGGCTGGCGTGTCGATCATGCAGCCCGCCCTGCCGCCGCTGGTGCGCACATGGTTTCCCCGCCGCGTCGGGCTCGCCACCGCGGTTTACACGAACGGCCTGCTTTTGGGTGAGATGTTCGCCGCAGCGCTGACCATCCCACTCGTTCTGCCGCTGGTCAGCAATAGCTGGCGGCTCAGCATGGTAGCGTGGTCCATCCCAGTCTTCCTTACGATTCTGCTCGTCGTCTTCGGCGCGCCGCGAATCGCAGAGGACAGGAAGAAGAAGACCGTCAGTAGCGCCGACTGGTGGCCGGACTGGAGACAGCCGCTCGTCTGGCGTCTCGGACTGTTGTTCGGCAGCGTCAACGCGATCTATTTCGTCGCCAATGCGTTTCTGCCGGATTATCTGACCGCCGCCGGACGCGGGGATCTGATCAGCATCGCCCTGACGTCCATCAACGTGGCGCAGGTACCCGCCTCGCTTCTCATGCTGGTTTTCGCCGGGCGGCTGGTTTCGCGCCCCTCCGCGTATGTAGCACTCGGGATGCTCAACTTCGTCAGCATTATCGGCATTCTCTGCACGAAGGGGGTCTGGGTTGTCATCTTCACCGGCGTCCTCGGCTTCGCCAATGCGATCATTATGATCCTGGGGCTTGCCCTGCCCTCCGTGTTGAGCGCACCGCATGATGTCCACCGCACGGCCGCGGCCATGTTCACCATCAGTTACAGCCTTGCGATGCTGCTTTCGGTTTTCACGGGGTTTTTGTGGGATAGCACGCATCTGCCCATCACAGCCTTTCTGCCGATCGCGGTCTGCGCGCTGCTGGTTCCGCTTGTCGCCCCAAGCGTCGTCAAGCCAATGCCTGAGGCCGGCAAGGGAGTGGCCTCTTTTTAAGGTCAGCCCAGTGGAATTCCCGAATGTGCTTTACAATATAAACATATCTTTATATGTTCTTTGCCAATCGTGAGTTCCGAATGGCCCAGACAGCCGAAGACGCCCGTTTCAAAGTAATTCTCTCCGCGCTTGCCGCTGCGGGCGAGCAGACGCGCCTGCGCCTGCTTGCGCTTCTGGCCGAGGCGGAACTGACCGTCAGCGAGCTTGTCACCATATTGGGCCAATCCCAGCCACGGATTTCGCGGCATCTGAAGCTGCTTGTCGAGGCGGGCCTCGTCGAAAGGCATCGCGAGGGCGCCTGGGCGTTTTTCCTGATGGCGCATCGCGGCGGTGCGGCGGCGCTCGGCCGCGACATTCTAAGCCGCATCCAGAAAGACGATCCGATCCGCGCCGGAGACCGCGCCCGGCTTGCTGAGGTGCGTAGCGCCCGCTCTGAACAGGCGGCCCGCTATTTCGCCGCCCACGCGGCGAATTGGGACGAGTTGCGCGCGCTGCACATTCCCGAAGAGCGGGTCGAGGCGGAAATCCGTGGACTCGCCGGGCCGGCGCAAATCCAAAACCTTCTCGATCTCGGCACTGGAACGGGCCGCATGCTCGAATTGCTGGCCCCTCTCGCCGAGCGCGCCGTCGGCATGGATCAGTCGCCGCAAATGCTCGCTGTGGCGCGGGCGCGTCTGGAGAAGGCGGGCTTACGCAATATCCAGCTCCGGCAAGGCGACATCTATGCCCTGCCTGTCGAGCAGGATTTTTACGATCTCGTGGTCATCCATCAGGTCCTGCACTATCTCGACGATCCGGCCCGCGCGGTGCGCGAGGCGGCGCGCGCACTGCGCCCTTCCGGCCGGTTGCTCATCGTCGATTTCGCACCGCATGAGGAGGAAAGTCTGCGTAGCAACCATGCCCACCGCCGCCTCGGTTTCGGTGCTGCGGAAGTTACCGCATTGCTGGAAGAGTCGGGCCTCGATGTGATCGCGCAGCGCGATCTCGTGCCGGATAATCCAGAGAGCGGCAAGCTCACCGTCTCTCTCTGGCTCGGCCGCGACCGCCGCGTGATTTCCGACCCTCTGCCGATCACACTGGGGGAGTTCGCCTGATGGATTCCACCGCACCGCGCGCCAGCCATAGCACCTGTTCGGGGATCGACGTTTCCTTCGAGTTCTTCCCGCCGCAGACCGAAGACATGGAGCAAATCCTCTGGTCCTCGATCGAGCGCCTTGAGCCTTTGCGCCCTTCTTTCGTGTCGGTGACTTATGGGGCCGGCGGCAAGACGCGCGAACGCACCCATGCAACGGTCGCGCGCATCCTGAATGAAACCTCGATCAAGCCTGCCGCGCATCTCACCTGCGTCGGCGCAAGCTGCGAGGAAGTCGACGCTGTCGCGCGCGATTATTGGGATCTCGGCGTCCGCCATATCGTCGCCTTGCGCGGCGATCCGCAAAATGGCCCCGGCACAAATTTCGAGGCGCATGAGCGCGGCTATGCCAATTCGGCGGCGCTTGTCGCGGGATTGAAAAAACTCGGGGATTTCGAAATCACCGTTTCCGCCTATCCGGAAGGTCACCCGGAAAGCCTGAATGCCGGCCGTGACATCGATGTGCTGAAGGCCAAGATCGACGCCGGCGCGACGCGCGCCATCACGCAATTCTTCTTTGAGAACGAATGTTATCTGCGCTTTCTCGACAAGGTGCGGGCGAAAGGCATCGATATTCCGATCCTGCCGGGCATCGTCCCGGTGCAGAATTTCAGGCAGACGGCGAATTTCGCGCGCCGCGCCGGCGCTTCAATTCCAAGCTGGCTGGCTGAACGGTTCGAGGGGCTCGACGATGACGTGACGACGCGGCGTCTGATCGCCGCGACTGTGACGGCCGAACAGGTCTTCGATCTCGTCGATCAGGGGATCAATCATTTCCATTTCTACACGATGAACCGCGCCGATCTCGTCTATGCCATCTGCCATCTGCTCGGCGTGCGGCCGCAGCGGGAAGTTTCTCTATCTCCGCTTGCAAAAGCGGGCAACGAACGAATGCGGAGCGGATGAAAGCCGCCGTCATGCGCGGACTTGATCCGCGCATCCAGTCACCAAATGGAATAAAAGGCTCGTATGTATGAACAATGTCGCAAGCACGTTACTGGATGCGCGGATCAAGTCCGCACATGACGAGCCCTCCTTTCGAGTATCATTGACCCATGCCGACTAACAAAAAAACCTCCGCCCATTCCGACATCGCCGCCGCCCTGCGCGCGGCCGCCGCCGAACGCATCCTCGTGCTCGATGGCGCCATGGGCACGATGATCCAGACACACAAGTTCAGCGAAGCGGACTTCCGCGGCGCGCGCTTCAAGAACTTTCCGCATGATCTGCGCGGCAACAACGATCTGCTGGTTCTCACTCAGCCAGGTGTGATCCGCGCGATCCATCTTGCTTATGCGATGGCCGGCGCCGACATCATCGCGACCAACACCTTCTCCTCCACCCGCATCGCCCAGGCCGATTACGGGATGGAAGATCTGGTGCCCGAATTGAACCGGGAAGCCGCACGTCTCTGTCGCGAGGCCGCCGACGAGGCGCAAGCCAAGGACGGCAGACGCCGCTTCGTCGCTGGCTCGCTCGGCCCAACGAACAAGACCGCCTCCATCTCGCCCGATGTCAGCAACCCCGGCTATCGCGCCGTCAGTTTCGATGATCTTCGCATCGCCTATGCCGAGGCCTCGGAGGCGCTCATCGAAGGCGGCGCCGACATTATGCTGATCGAGACTATCTTCGACACGCTGAATGCGAAGGCCGCGTTCGCTGGGATCGACGAGACTTTCGAAAAGCTCGGACGCCGCCTGCCGATTATGATTTCGGGCACCATCACCGATCTCTCCGGCCGCACCCTGTCCGGCCAGACGCCGACCGCCTTCTACAATTCATTGCGCCACACGCATCCGCTCAGTATCGGGCTTAATTGCGCGCTCGGCGCGCGCGAGATGCGCGCCCACCTCGCGGAGCTCTCGCGCATCGCCGATACGCTGATCTGCGCCTATCCGAACGCCGGGCTGCCGAACGAATTCGGGCTCTATGACGAGAGCCCCGAATATATGGCATCACTCATTGGCGAATTCGCGGAAGCCGGCCTCGTCAATATCGTCGGCGGCTGTTGCGGCACGACGCCGGAGCACATCGCCGCCATTGCGGCGCGCGTCGAAGGCATTGCACCGCGCCAGATCCCGGAGATCCAGCCGCTGCTACAACTCTCCGGCCTTGAGCCTTTCGCGCTCACCTCGAACATCAAGTTCGTGAACGTCGGTGAACGCACCAATGTCACCGGCTCGGCCCGCTTTCGCAAGCTGATCAAGGAGGGCGACTTTGCCGCCGCGCTCGATGTGGCGCGCGACCAGGTGATTTCCGGCGCGAATGTGATCGACGTGAACATGGATGAAGGCCTGCTCGACTCCGAAGCGGCTATGGTCACCTTCCTCAATCTCGTCGCGGCTGAGCCAGACATCTCCCGCGTGCCGGTGATGGTCGACTCGTCGAAATTCACGGTGATCGAGGCCGGGCTCAAATGCCTGCAAGGCAAAGCAGTCGTTAATTCAATCTCGATGAAGGAAGGCGAGGAAAAATTCATCGCCGATGCGAAGAAGGTTCTGCGCTATGGCGCCGCGGTGGTCGTCATGGCTTTCGATGAAAAAGGCCAGGCGGACACGCAGGCACGCAAGGTCGAGATCTGTTCGCACGCCTACAAGATCCTGACGGAGAAAGTCGGCTTTTCGCCGGAAGACATCATCTTCGATCCGAATATCTTCGCCGTCGCCACCGGCATCGAAGAGCACAACAATTACGGCGTCGATTTCATCGAGGCGACGCGGGAGATCCGCAAGCGTTTTCCGCTCGTTCATATTTCCGGTGGGGTTTCGAACCTCTCCTTCTCGTTCCGCGGCAATGAGCGCGTCCGTCAGGCCATGCACTCGGTCTTTCTCTACCACGCGATTTCCGCCGGCATGGATATGGGGATCGTCAACGCCGGCCAGTTGGCGGTCTACGAAGACATCGATCCGGAGCTGCGCGAAGCCTGCGAAGACGTGGTCCTGAATCGACGCGCGGATTCGACCGACCGGCTTCTGGCGCTTGCCGAACGCTACAAGGGCCAGACCGGCGAAACGAGAGAGAAAGATATCGCCTGGCGTGAAGCGCCGGTCGAAAAGCGGCTCGAACACGCGCTTGTCGCCGGCATCACGGAGTTCATCGACGAGGATATAGAGGAAGCGCGCCAAAAGGCCGAACGTCCGCTGGACGTGATCGAAGGTCCGTTGATGGCCGGCATGAACGTCGTCGGCGATCTCTTCGGCTCAGGGCGCATGTTCCTGCCGCAGGTCGTCAAATCCGCGCGGGTGATGAAACAGGCCGTCGCCTATCTGTTGCCCTTCATGGAAGCGGAAAAGGCAAAGAGCGGCGTGACGCGCAGATCGGCTGGCAAGATCCTGATGGCGACTGTGAAAGGCGATGTGCATGACATCGGCAAGAACATCGTCGGCGTTGTGCTCGCCTGCAACAATTACGAGATCATCGATCTCGGCGTGATGGTTCCGGCCGCAAAAATCCTTGAGACAGCGCGGAAAGAACAGGTCGATTGCATCGGCCTTTCCGGCCTCATCACCCCATCGCTCGATGAGATGTGCTTCGTCGCATCCGAAATGGAGCGCGAGGGTTTCGACATGCCGCTTCTGATTGGGGGTGCAACGACGAGCCGCGTCCATACGGCGGTGAAGATCCATCCCAACTACAAGGCCGGACAGGCGGTCTATGTCACCGATGCGAGCCGCGCCGTCGGAACAGTGCAGACTTTGCTCTCGCCCGAAAGGAAGCCTGCTTATATCGAGGGCATCCGCGCCGAATATCGCAAGATTGCCGATGCACATGCCCGCGGCGAAGAGGATAAGTTGCGGCTGCCGCTCGCGAAGGCGCGCGCCAATGCGCTGAAGGCGGATTTCACGAATTATGATCCGCCGAAGCCGCTCTTCACCGGCACGCGCACCTTCGGCACATATCCGGTCGAAGATATCATCCCCTATATCGACTGGACGCCTTTCTTCCGGACCTGGGAATTGCGGGGGCGCTTTCCGGAAATTCTCGACGATGCCGAGCAAGGCGAAGCCGCACGCCAGCTCTATGAAGATGCGCAAGAGATGCTGAAGCGGATCGCTGCCGAGCGCTGGTTCGATCCGCGCGCGATCATCGGCTTCTGGCCGGCGAATGCGGTCGGGGACGACATCAAGCTTTATACCGGCGAATCGCGGAGCGAAGAACTCGCGCGGCTGTTCACTTTGCGCCAGCAATTGACGAAGCGCGCCGGCAGATTCAACCTCGCACTTTCGGATTTCATCGCGCCGGAAGGTGTAAAGCCTGACTATATCGGCGCATTCGTTGTCACCGCCGGCGCGCGCGAGGAAAAATATGCCGAGCGCTTCGCACGCGCGAATGACGATTACCGTTCGATCCTCGTCAAGGCTCTGGCAGACCGCATTGCCGAAGCCCTCGCAGAGTGCATGCATGAGCGCGTCCGCAAGGAATTCTGGGCCTATGCACCGGATGAAAACCTTTCAAACGAAGAGCGGGTCGAGGAAGGCTACCGCGGCATCCGCCCTGCTCCGGGTTATCCGGCGCAACCCGACCATACGGAAAAGGCGACGATCTTCCGTCTGCTCGACGCGGAACGGCGGATTGGCGTAGCTTTGACTGAATCCTATGCGATGTGGCCGGGCTCGTCGGTCAGCGGACTCTACTTTTCGCATCCGGAAACGCATTATTTCGGTGTCGGCAAGATGGAGCGCGATCAGGCCGAGGATTATGCGCGCCGCAAGGGCATGGAGGTCACGGAAGTCGAACGCTGGCTCAGGCAGATCCTGCATTACGATCCTGCGGCATTCGCAAAGGCGTAGACAAAGCGCCAATCCGAGAGAGATGCTTCGTCATGGCCGGGCTTGACCCGGCCATCCAGACTCTTCTGTTGACGATTGTGCGTGGATGCGCGGATCAAGTCCGCGCATGACGGGCTGGTTGATCGTTCTAAAAGCTCTCCAGTTTGCCGAGGACTCACGCCTCTCGTGGCCGCCTTGCCAGAAGCGCGCGGAGAGTGGCGATTGTTGCATCGTCCGCGATGCCGTCGATCCGCGCCGGACGGAAATGTCTTTGAAACGCGGCGACGATGACCTCCGTCTCCTTGCCGTAGAGTCCTGTGACGTCGATTCCGTAGCCATAAATGGCAAGCATGCCTTGCAGAGCTTCGACTTTTTCGCCACTGGAGTCGCGTTTGAGTGGCAACTCGCCGCCGCCTGACTGCGGCACGACGTAGTGACCGATGCCGGCCGCGGCAAGCACCCCCCAGGGAAACAACTCACCCGGATCGCGCTTGCGAAACGGCGCTATGTCGGAATGTCCAAGGATTCGCGTTGAAGCGATGGCATGTCGCGATCCGATATCGCGGCAAAGCGCAATGACCGCCGCGATCTGCGCTTCGGGATAGGGCGGCAGCCCAAAATCATGGCCGCCGTTCATAATTTCGATCCCGATCGAAACCGAATTCATGTCGGTTTCCCCTGCCCAGCAGGACTGGCCCGCATGCCAGGCGCGCTGCGCCTCGGGAACCAGTTGAATGATCGTCCCGTCAGCCCCGATGGTGTAGTGAGATGAGACTTCGGCAGCGGGATCGCAGAGCCGCGCAAGCGCCGCCTCCTCCGTTTCCATCCCCGTGTAATGAAGAATGACGGAATCGGGCGTCCTGCCGCGCCGGTCACCATGATTGGGCGATGCGCGGACGGCTCGCGCGAGCGTGCTATCGGGATTGAAATCGGCCATGCGGAAAAAATAACCCTGAACCCGAAAAATCTGGCCGAAACGGCTCGCCCAGAGCCGT
>SCSF01000033.1 GCA_004298435.1 Beijerinckiaceae bacterium | reverse complement strand
GATTGCGAATCGATCTTATGGCCTGAGATCGGCCTGTAGCGCACGGCGCAAACGGAGACCGGCCCCGAATAGCCTTTGACTGCGACATTGCGCGTGCCGCGATAGCTCATCGCAAGATCGAAGCGCACGACGCCGTCATAGATGGGCAGGGTCCGATCGCATGCTGCCGGCCCAACGAGCGATTTGCCGGGTGGCACGGCCATGATGAGCGCGCTCATCGGATCAAGAACATTGCGCTTGTTGGCGGCCGTCACGGGAACCCGGCCTTCCGTGTCCTCGAAGGGCGGCGAGATCTGGACGGCTTTGACATCGCCGGCAGCAAGCGACATCCGCAGCGTGCGGACCATGTGGGAATTGGCGGAAGTCGTCGCATAGGCGGACGGAAGCACTTCGCCCCGGCGGATCATGCCCGACGATACGAGCGCCATTTTGACATGCGCGATCCATGAGGCGACGCCGGTCAGATGGGCGTTCAGATCGACCTTGTAATGGGCCGACTCAATTCTGCCTTCGGCGCTCGCTTCACCGATGTGGAGGCCAATGAGGCTCACCGAATAGCGCGCCTTCACCGTCTCGGCGTGCGCACTCGTCGTCGCGACGAACACGAGGCCGAGGAGCGGCGCCAGCAGGCGCAGGCAGGCGATGGGAAGCATCAGGAAAAACCGCAGTTTCCAAAGGGTGATCGTTTGCCGGTCGATTCAGCCCGTTTCAAGGCGAAATTTTACCGCGAATCAAAGCGACTCGGGATCTTATCCTAGCCCCGGAATGTTTCTGTTTTGGAAACATCGGGCTCAAGGCGTCTCCGTTACGCCCGCGCCGTGGACGGCGAGCGGCTGGCCGGGCTGCGGACAGGCTTCGAGCGTGAGGGTGCGCGCCTCGTCGAATCCAATGAAATGCGGTGCATGTGCTGGCGGCAGAGGCACTCCGTCCCGCCGTTGTTCGGCGACAGCCGCGCTCTCGCCGATGGCGTAAAGATCGATCAGCGGGCAGGGGGCGGCGATCCGCTCCGGCGGCACGAAGCTCGTCTGTGGCGACAGCCGCGACACGAGGACAGCCGAGGCGAGTCCGTCGAAGACGCCCGCTTTCGCGAGATCGCCGCCGATTGCCGCGGGAATGACAAGATGCGCATGGCCGATGTCGTCGCGGCTTTTCAGGAAGGCCCGTGCATCGAAGGGGCCTTCGAAGGTGAGCATTGCGCCGGAAAGCAGTGCGGCCAGTGGCCCCGTTACGAGCCCCGCGAAACTCGTCGGCGGCAGCGTTGAGAGGATCGGCGTCTCGCGGCCGATGCTGGCGCGCGCGATAAAATCGAGGCTCGCCGCCATCAGCGTCGCTTGCTGATGAATCACGGGCGTTTTGCCGCCGCGGCCAAACGTGATGATCCGCGGCGCGTGGGATGGCGCCGGCTTGCCCCTTTCGATGTTGATTTCGGGATTTTCCGCCGCATAGCGCAAGACGGCTTCCGTGCTGAGATCGACAGCGCCGTCAATCGCCTGCGGACCGAGCGTGGCGACGAGCCGGATGGAGGGCGCCAGCGCGGCGGCGGCCAGATATGTCTCCGTCTCGATCGAAGTCCCGTAAGCCGTTGGTCCAGCCAGCGCCGCGGCGTCGATCGCCCGCGCATGCGCCGCGAGTTCGCCGGCATCGAGGCCAAGCGGAGCAAGCGCCGGTTCGAAACCGCCACGCAAGGCCGCGACAATGGCAATGACAAGCGAGACTTCGGCGCCGCCGGTGAGAAGCACGCGTTCGCCGGGTTTCAATCCGCTGTCAGCGAGAAGCCGGGCCAGCGCGCTCGCATGCCCGGCGAGAAGATCGAAAGGAACGGATGCGCCACGGTCGGCGAGGGCGATCGCCTGCGGGCGCAGGCGCGCCGCGCCCGAAATGAGCGTGTCGAAACTATAGGCCGAGAAAAAATCGCGATGAGTTTGCATGCGCGATGGCGCCGCCTGCTGCGGAATCATTGCGGTTTCCTCCACCAGGTTTCGAGCGTCGGATCGATCGTCGGTGACCCATAGGCGGGCAGCTTGTCCGGCCGGCAGAGATCGGCCGATGCGGCGATCCATTCATGTGATGCGTGGAACAAAGGAATGATGTAAAAACCGGAGAGCAGAACACGATCATAGGCGCGCACGGCGGTTACGAACTCCTTCTGCGTGCGGGCCGCCAGCAGTGCCTTGATCAACGCATCCACGGCGGGGGATTTGACGCCGGCAAGATTGTACGAACCTGGCTGATTGGCGGAGACGGAACCCCAGCGGCTGCGTTGTTCATTGCCCGGCGATGCAGAAGCAAGCCATGTGCCCATCATCATATCGAACTCAAAATTTTGTCGCCGCCGCTGATATTGCACTGCGTCGACCGCGCGGACCTTTACGTCCACGCCGATGCGCGCGAGCGAAGCGGCATAGGCAAGCGCAAGCCGTTGCTGCGCAAGGGTCTGCACCATGATTTCGAAACGCAGCGGCTTGCCGTCCTTGACGAGTTCCTCGCCATCCAGCTTGTAGCCGGCGGCAGCGAGAAGCTTCAGCGCCCGCCTGGGCCAGACACGGTCACGGCCGCTGCCGTCGGTTTTCGGCGGACGCCAGGTGCCGTTCATAATATCGGGGCGCACCGCACCGGGAAATGGCGCGAGCAGGGCCTTTTCCGCCGCGCTGGCCGGCCGTCCGGTTGAAGTCAGCTCGGAATCATCGAAGAAGCTTTTGGTGCGCGTATAGAGGCCGTCGAACAGATTGGTGTTGATCCATTCGAAATCGAACATCATGCCGAGCGCTTCGCGGACTCTGATGTCATCGAACATCGGCCGGCGCAGATTGAACACGAAGCCTTCCATGCCTTTGGGGCCGCCGATCGGCAGGCTTGCGCGCCAGGCGCTGTGATCCTTCAGGCGCGGAAAATTGTAGGACGTCGTCCAGCGCAGCGGACTCGTCTCGATACGGAAATCCAGAACGCCGGCGCGAAACGCCTCGAAAAGCGCGTTGGCGTCGCGATAATAATCGATCTCGATTTCATCGAAATTGAAAAGCCCGCGGTCGTAGGGCAGATCCTTCGCCCAATAGTTTTTATTACGCCGCAAAATCAGGCGCTGGCCGGGATCGACCTCGGCGATGCGATAAGGGCCGGAGCCGATGGGGATCGCAAGACTTGCGTCGTCGAAGGTGGCGACATTGAAAGAGTGCCGCGACAGGATCGGCATCAGCCCGAGGATCAACGGCATCTCGCGATCGTGAATGCCGGGAAAATCGAAGCGGATCGTTTCCGCATCGGGCGTCGTGACGCGTTTGATCAGCGAATAGGAGGCGCGCTGCTGCGGCCGCCCCTTGGTGCGCAGGAGATTGAATGAGAAAAGCACGTCGGCCGAAGTGATCTGCGTGCCGTCGGAAAACCGGGCGCGCGGATCGAGACGGAAAATCGCGTAGGTGCGGTCCGGATCGGTTTCAATAGTTTTTGCAATCTGTCCATAAAGCGTGAAGGGCTCGTCCGCCGAGCGCGCCATCAGGGTTTGAAAAACATTGATATAGAGTCCCTGCGCAGTCGAACCCGCTTTGAGATTGAACGGGTTGAGGCTGTCGAAAGTGCCTTGCAGCCCAATGACGAGACGGCCGCCTTTCGGCGCATTGGGGTTTGCGTAGGGGAGATGCGTGAAATTTGGCGGGAGCGCGGGATGCCCGTGCATGGCGATCGCATATTGCGGACCTAAAGAAGCATCTGGGGAAGACTGCGCATGTTGCGGTGCGGCAGGTTTTGCCTCTGTGCTATAGGCAAGACTTGATGCCGCCAGCAAAGCGCAAACGGCAAGGGCGGATTTCGCCGTTGTCGCGAAAAAACTGCGGAAACCGGGGAATACGAAGCGAATCGCCTGGACGTTCATGCTCGGACTGTAGCGTTGAGGACGGCAACTGGCCATGCACGGCTGCGCCGGCCTCTTACTGATGCAGTTTTGGTTCAAAAAGATGGGCCGGGCGGGGCAAGACAGTGGGAAACGCCAATTTGTCGCCTTATTCGCGTTCGATGTCCGCATTGGATTTCTTGACGCCGGGCAATGTTCGCGTCTTTGTGAGCCTGCGATTCCGGAGGAACCGCATTTCCGCCAGCGGCGACGCCAAAGAGTTCGTTGCGCTGACCACCAGAAAGGATTTCTTATGGCGTTTTCGTTGAAGCGTCTCGGCTTCGCTGGATTGACTGGTTTGCTCGTGTTAGCGAGCGCGCAGGTCTTTACGGACGGGCAAGCGCTCGCGGCTTCGAAGAAAGCGAAGCCGGCGCCCGCGGCGCAGCAGCCGGCCGCGCAGGCAGGCGTTGTCCGTGTCGAACTCACCCCGACCCAGACCAGTTGGACCAAAGTCTGCGGCCACGACAAGGCGGCCAACAAGGATATTTGCTACACCACGCGGGATTTCAGCGCGCAGGCCGACAAGCCGCCAGTGCTGGCCGTCGCCGTTTACGAGATCAAGGGCGACGACACGCGGATCGTCCGTCTGCTGATGCCCGTCGGCCTCATGCTGCGGCCGGGCTTCCGTTTCTGGGTCGACAAGGGCCAGACCTATGATGGCGCCTTCGAGATCTGCTTCCCCAATGGCTGCTTTGCCGAGGCCCGCGTCAGAGGTCCGGCAATCGACCAGATGAAAAAGGGGACGGTGCTGAATATTGCGGTCCGCAATCAGGTCAACAACGAAGTCAGCTTCGGCGTGCCGTTGGCGGGTTTCGGCAAGGCCTATGACGGGCCTGCGGTCGATCCGAAGGTTCTCGCCGCACAGCAGAAGAAGTTGCAGGAAGAGTTGCAGAAGCGGGCTGAGGCAGAGCGCAAGAAGCTCGAGGCCGAAAAGCAGGCTGGCAGTTCGGCCACGGGCGGCGCCGCCCCGCCGGTCGCGCCCCAGAAGGCGAAGTAATTATCCGAGTTTTCAACCTTCAGATCAGCCCGCGGCCCCAAAGCCGCGGGTTTTCTTTTGGACCGCTACAAGCCGGAAGCCATTTCGCTTGAGGTGATTTCAGTCAGTTTGGTAATCAGCCGGACGAGCAAGCTGTGACCAGGCCCTGTAGCCAAGGCCGGTAAATGCAATGGCGAGAGGAATGAATGACACCCATATCACGGCACTCCACCCGTAGCTGGTGAGCAGCCCTCCAGACGCGAATGAACCCATAGTCATCATTCCGAATACGATGAAGTCATTGAACGACTGCACTTTTGTTCGCTCGGCAGGGCGGTGACACTCCAGAACCATGGCCGAAGCTCCGAGAAAGCTGAAATTCCAGCCAAGTCCGAGCAAAATCAGGCAGAGCCAAAAGTGCATCACATGGATGCCGGCAAGCCCTGCGGCGCCGGAGCCTGCAAGTAGAGCCAACCCGACGGCGACGACTGGCGCGGCGCCGAACCGCGTTATCAACCGGCCGGTGAAGAAGCTTGGGGCGTACATGGCGATGACGTGCCACTGTATTCCAAGATTGGACATCTCAGTTGAGAGTCCGCAGAGATGCATGGCCAGCGGCGCGGAGGTCATAAGGAAGTTCATCAACATGTATGAAACCGCTCCGCAGACGACAGCAGTTATGAAGCGGAGTTGTCGCACGATGACGCGTAATGGACGTCCGCTGGCAACCTCGGCCGCGCTTAGAGCCGGAAGTCGAACGCCGAACAGCACGACGGCGGATATAGCGGCTACACCGGCTTGCGCGACAAAGGTCGCTGCGAAAGTATAGGGTTGCCACAGGTCCATGGTGGAGTTCACGAGTTGCGGACCGATAACCCCGGCGAGGATTCCGCCAGCCATGACTGCTGAAAGCGCACGCGGCCGCCGCTCGGGAGGCGCGCAATCAGCGGCGGCAAAGCGAAACGACAGGACCACGGCGCCGTAAACGCCACCCAGGAAGGTCGCCGCACAGAACATCCAGAAAGAGCCGTAGAGCACCGCGATTGCGGCTATCAGGCCGCTCAACACGCCGCAGCCTGTCCCCGCCAGAAACGCCGCGCGGCGGCCATAATGTTGAGCGATCGAACCAGCCGGCAATGTGCCTGCCGCCATTCCCACAACGAAGACTGAGATAGGCAAGGTCGCCAGAGCCTTATTCGGCGCGAACATATCGCCGACGATCGCTCCCGTCGCATAGAGCACGGTCGAATTTGCGCCGGCGAGCGCTTGTGCGATGGCAAGCCGCAAGACATTCCCCGCGTACTGCACCGGGGAAGCGGCGGGGACGTCTGGCTTCTCAGAACTGGCTTCCGCAGCGTGTGACATGGGACGGACTCGAATTTGCCGCCGAACGGGCGTCGTCCCTTGTACTCAACGGCAAGGTGTCCGTATCCCGACTATCTGTCTAAATGTATAGAATTCCGGTCAGAAAAGAGGTAGGTTTGGGGACGCGCTTCGTTGCGTTTTCGCAGCCCGCATCCGGGGACATAACTCATCGGGTTTGCGGTTATGAGATGTCTGGCCATGGACCGGGGACGAATGAGATGGAGAACAGTCGCGCCGCCGCCCGGGGTGGCTGCTCCTCAGCCTTTAACCGTTCGCGCCCAATCCATCCCGGCGCGCCATTACTTTCCGGAGCACTCGCATGCGTGGAACCAGATGGTCTACGCGATCTCCGGAGTCCTGACGGTCGGAATCGAAGGGCGTTCGCTCGTCATCTCGCCCGAACAGGCCGTTTGGCTGCCAACCGGACTGCTGCATCGGGTAGGATCCTTGTTCGGAGCAGAATTCCGCAGCCTCTGGATTGCCAATGAAGCAGGCCACAGTCTCCCCGGAAGCCCAACTCTGTTCGCGGTTTCTCCGCTTCTGAGGGCTCTCATCGTTGAGGCCACTACGATCGAGGGCTGTGATGATCCCGATGGCTATCGTACGCGAATTACAGATCTCATACTGGATCAGCTCCGGCGCGCGCGCCCACTCGAAAGTACATTGCCCTGGCCGCGTGGCGCCGCGCTGTCGGCCTTATGCGAGGCTCTGTACGCGGACCCGGCAGATCAGCGCCGCCCGGGTGAATGGGGAAAGCAACTCGGTATGTCAGAGCGAACTTTGGCCCGCCGTTTCGAGGCCGAGGTTGGCATGAGTTTTCGCTCATGGCGACGGCGGCTACGGCTGTTCAAGGCGATCGAATTTCTGGGCGGCGGCCTGGGTGTCACTCGCACAGCTATGGAATTAGGCTACGGTTCCACCTCGGCCTTCATATATGCGTTTCGCATGGAAGTCGGGTGCAGCCCGCAATCGTATATGCGTGGGCAGTTGGCAGATGAGGATGGCATTGGAGCGCATGCAAGCGGATCATAGCTTGTCCTGACCGCAATTCGCGCGTCACCTGTTTAATTCACCAGCTCGGTTTTGATGTGATAGCCGCCATCCTGCGCGCGGACGAACATTTCATCGACTTGCGGATGGCGGACCGGATCGCCTGACGTGTCCGGCAGAAGATTCTGCTCCGAGACATAGGCGACATATTCAGTGTCCGCGTTCTCGGCGAAGAGATGATAGAAGGGCTGGTCCTTGTGTGGCCGGACTTCTTCGGGAATCGCAAGCCACCATTCGTCGGTGTTCGAAAACACCGGATCAACATCATAAATGATCCCGCGGAAGGGATATTTGCGATGCCGGACCACCTGGCCGATGCCGAATTTGGCGTTGTGTTGTTTCATGGACAAGGGGAGAAGCCCCTGCGCAAAAATGGTTGCATTGCAAGGCCGAACTTTCCCGTAGCCGACGTGCGGGAAACCGCACCACTTCGAATTCCCAAAAAGATTCCGCAACGTGTCCCAAGCGGCCATTCCGTTACTTCTCAGGTCAGGTGATGTCAATCGAGCGCGAATGCAGTCTATGCTGGCCTTCCCGGTCAGGCCAGAGCGATGCCTTTACTGACGGAAGCCGGAACGGCGTTCCATTTTCCTGTTCTGACCTATTTTCTACATGCGAAGCGGACGCTAATTCGCACAAGCGTCCCATGATCGTCTGAGCGAAACAAATTCAGCAGGCGGGCAATTTTGGCTGAGAAAGTCATTCGACTTTCCGGAACGTGCGTTAGACTGGCTCACTTTGAGGAATGGATGATGCTGCCGCATGCTACTGCTCTGGAACTGCTGACAAGCGCGCAAATGGCCGAGGCGGATGCCGCCGCTATTCGCTCCGGTATTCCCGGCAGCGTTTTGATGCAGCATGCGGGCGCGGCTGTCGCCAAATCCGCGTTGCGCCTCATCGCACCGCTGCGTTTGCATGGTAGCCGCATCGCCATATTCTGCGGTCCCGGAAACAATGGCGGTGATGGCATCGTTGCCGCCCACCATCTGAAATCGGAAGGTTGTCAGGTTTCGCTCGGCTTGTTGTCTTCGCGAGAGGAGTTGCGCGGCGATGCCGCTGCGGCGGCGCAAGCCTGGAGTGGCGCCATCGCCTCCTTTGAAGATGTCGAACTTGAAGATGCCGATCTTGCCATTGCAGCGATCTTCGGGGCCGGACTGTCGAGAGATATCGAGGGCGCGGCGCGAGCCGCCATTGCGCGTCTGAACGATTGGAAGAGGCGCACGGGCAGGCCGATTGTCGCCGTCGATATTCCCTCAGGCATCGACGGCACAAGCGGGCAAATCCGCGGGATTGCCGTGGAGGCGACGCAGACTGTGACGTTTTTCCGGCTCAAGCCGGGTCACCTTCTGCTTCCTGGCCGCATCTACTGCGGCGATGTCGCCCTGATCGATATTGGCATCCCCGAGGCGGTTCTCGGTCCAATCGCGCCGAAGACTTTCGTGAACCGGCCGAAGCTCTGGAGCGAGGTTTTTCCACGCCCGCGTCTTGATGGCCATAAGTACGGCCGTGGCCATGCTCTCATTGTGTCCGGCCCGCTTGTCTCCACCGGAGCGGCGCGTCTCGCGGCGCGCGGCGCGCTGCGGTCTGGCGCGGGCCTTGTCACCGTGGCGACTCCGCGGGAGGCGCTGGCTGTTCATGCTGCGGCGCTCACCGCCGTTATGACGCGCATTTGCGATGACCCGGAGGAGCTTGCGAAGCTGCTTGCCGACTCCCGCAAAAACGCCGTCGTGATGGGGCCGGGACTGGGCGTGGGGGCCGAAACCCGCGCGATGGCGGCAGCAGCTTTGAAACCGCAAAAGGCGGGAGATCAGCCCCGCGCGGTTGTCCTCGATGCTGACGCACTGACAAGCTTTGCCGGCAATCCGGTGCAACTCGGGGATCTCGTCAGGAATTTTGGCGGATCTGTCGTCGTTACGCCGCATGATGGCGAGTTCGCGCGCCTCTTTGAGGATAAGGCTGGCGCTCTGCGGGATCGGCCTGAAGCTGTTGCTCTCGGATCATCCTCCAAGCTCGAACGCGCCCGCGCCGGGGCTTCGTTGCTCGGAGCCTTTATGGTTCTCAAAGGGGCCGATACGGTCGTGGCGAGCCCCGACGGGCGTGCCGCAATCGCCTGCGATGCGCCGCCATGGCTCGCAACGGCAGGCTCCGGCGATGTGCTCGCCGGGATTATCGGCGGCCTCCTGGCGCAATCCATGCCGGCGTTCGAAGCCGCCTGCGCAGCGGTTTGGCTGCACGGCGCGGCGGCCCGCGAATTCGGGCCGGGGCTGATTTCCGAAGATCTGCCCGAGGCGCTTCCTGCCGTTTTGCGCAGGTTCATCGACGCTGGCGCAGTCTGACCAAACGGACTCTTCGCCTCATCCTTGCCTTTGTTCTGGGTTGAGCGAATTCGATCTGTAATTTTTCCGAGGTTTGCCCCACCCGCTGCCGAAGCTGCTAACTTCGGTCACAGACATCGAATTTGTCGCGAGAACTGGACAGACATGCGCGCACCTAATGAAATTGATTTCTGGCGAGGCATGGCGCTTGCCACCATCTTCATCAACCACATTCCCGGCAATTTCTTTGAGCGTTTCACTTTCCGCAACGTTTCGCTTTCCGATTCGGCGGAGCTTTTCGTGTTTCTGGCGGGGTGGTCCCTTCGGTTCCAGACCAACCGGAGCACAGGCGTTCCTGTCTTCGGCCTCGTGCTTCGCCTTGGCAGCCGCGCGATGCAGGTCTATTTCGCGCAACTCGTCATAACCGAAATGGCCGTGGCCCTGCTTGCCGCCGCGGCGGTCTATTACGACGCCAGTTTTCTGCTCGATTGGCACAATGCTGCGGCCGTGTTCAGCGATCCGGTGAAGACGCATGTCGGCATGATTTTACTGACGCACCAGCTCGGCTATTTTAATATACTTCCGCTTTACGTTGTTCTTGTCGCCTGTGCGCCGCTCATCGCGATCTGCGCGCGCTATGCGTCCTGGCTCGTCCTGCCCTTGTCTGCTGCGCTTTACGTCGTGACGCTGTCCACCGGGATCAACGTTCCTTCCTGGCCGATAGGGGGGAGCTGGTTCCTCAATCCGATGGCATGGCAGTTCATCTATGTCCTCGGTTTCGTCATGGCCGGGAAGGATGGGCTGGGCGATTTTGTGCGCCGCCACCGCAAAGTGTTTTTCGCGCTGGGCCTGCCTGTCATCGTTTGCGGTCTCGCTGTCGCTATCACGCATTTTTCTCCGCGGCCCGACAGCGTTCCGAGCCCCAAGCTGTTTTTCATGTTCGACAAAACCTTCCTCTCGCCGGCGCGTCTCATCGATCTGCTCGCCCTTGCAGCGGTCTTTGCCGGATCTTTCCCTTTTTTAATGCGGTGGATCCCGCTTCCTGTCCGATACTGTTCCTTGCTGGGACGCCATTCGCTGAATGTCTTCTGCGTTGGGTCGCTTTTGAGCTTGACTGGGCAAATAGTGCGTTTTGCCTATGGCGGAGCGCTGCTAACAGATGCAATCATGGTCAGCGTTGGATTGGCCATCATGGGGATCGTCGCATGGCTGCCGGAAAAGCGGGACGCGTTTCGCAAAGCCGTTCCGAGCACAAAGTCCTTGCCTGCATCGTAATGCTCGCAGCTTTGCTGGGCGGGACTACCAGCGTATTTGCAGCGCCCGCGCAGGATCAAAGCCGTGCGCCTGCGATGACGCCGGATTGTGCCGTTCCGGAAAACGATATCGCCAATCCGGCGCCGCTTCCCAATCTCATCGCGAAATTAAAGAAGAAGACGACGATCCATATTCTCGCGATCGGTTCATCCTCGACCTATGGAACCGGCGCCTCGTCGAGCGTCGCCAGCTATCCGAGCCGTCTTCGCCCCATTCTGGTCAAGGCCCTGAAAGGCGTCGACATCGAAATCACCAACCGGGGCGTGGCCGGCGAGATGGCGCAAACAACCGCCGACCGGATCATCGACCAGGTTGCACTCGAACGGCCGGATCTGGTGCTGTGGCAACTCGGCACGAATGATGCTTTGGCGCGCGTTCCGCCAGATGAATTCGAGGCGACGGTGCGCGACACCGTCAGTTGGCTGAAAGCGCAGGATATCGATGTTGTGCTTGTTGGCCTGCAATATGTGCCGCGTTTTGCGCGCGATCCGAGCTATGTGGCGATCCGGCGCGTCTTGCAGAAAATCGCTACAGAGGAAAATGTCCTCTATGTGCGGCGCTATCAGGCCATGCGCTTCATCGAGCGGATGCGCGCCAATGAGCGGATCATGTCGGCAGATCACTTCCACCTGAACGATCTCGGCTATCGCTGCATGGCGGAGCATGTCGCCAGCGCCGTCATCATCAATCTATTTGCCAAGCCCGTGCATTCGCACGAGTGATGGGGTCCGTCATTGCCGTGCGAGGAGCATCGCAGGCAAGTTTACGCAGCCTGCGTAAGCTTGTCTGCGTATGCAGCGAAGCAATCCAGCAGATTCAGCAGCGCCACTTCAGGCGACGCCAAGCTTCTTCTGGAGATTGGTCGATGAGGTCGTGTACTGGAAAGTCAGTTTCTTGTCCGGGTAGACGTAGTGGTGGACTTTCTGCGCAGAGAGCGAGGCTTCATGGAAGCCGCAAAGAATGAGCTTCAGCTTGCCCGGATAGTGATTGATGTCGCCCACCGCGAAAATGCCCGGCACATTGGTTTCGAATTGCGCTGTATCGACGGGCACGAGATTTTCGTTGAGGTTCAGACCCCAACTGGCGACGGGGCCGAGCTTCATCGTCAGCCCGAAGAAGGGTACGAGCATTTCGCAGGGAATATCGACGAGCGCTCCGTTGCTGCCTTTCATGCTGACTGATGAAAGTACGCCGTCGTTGCCTGTGAGCGAGGTGATCTGACCGATCTTGAGCGCGATCTTTCCGTCCGCAACCAGGTCACGCATCGCCTTGACCGAATGCGGGGCGGCGCGAAAATCATCGCGGCGGTGAACGAGCGTCAGAGTTTTCGCCACAGGCTGGAGGTTCAAAGTCCAGTCGAGCGCGGAATCGCCGCCGCCGACGATGACGACATCCTTGCCGCGGAAGTCGTCCATCTTGCGCACGGCGTAATGAACGGACTTCTGTTCATAGGCGTCGATGCCGTCGATCGGGGGTTTCTTCGGCTGGAAAGATCCGCCGCCGGCTGCGACGAGGATCGCCTTGCACTCTAAAGTGCTGCCGCCGTCGGTTTTCACGCGAAAGGCCGGAGCCGAACTCGTGCCAAGCGTCTCGATCTCGGTCACCATCTGCTCGAAATGAAATGTCGGATGGAAAGGCTCGATCTGGACGAGCAGCTTTTCGACAAGTTCCTGACCCGTGACCATCGGGTGGCCGGGAATGTCGTAGATCGGCTTCTCGGGATAGAGTTCGGAGCATTGTCCGCCGGCGCGCGGCAGAATATCGATGAGGTGACATTTGATGTCGAGAAGGCCGAGTTCGAAAACCGCGAACAGACCGACAGGACCTGCGCCGACAATGACGACGTCCGTTTTAATGCAATCTTCCATACCTGACTCCAGAGGATACTCTCTCCAAGCAATATAGTGTTGGCGCGCCCGCGCGCTTTTGCGAACACGGCCGTTTACTGCGGGCATCATTGCAGGCTTGGCCGTGTCGCAGTTTTGCCGTCAGCCTTGCCTTGGTGGCGTAGTGATGACGAGACCCTCGAGAGCGGGCGTTACCTTAATCTGGCAGGAGAGCCGCGAGTTGCCTTGTACCGCATAGGCGAAATCGAGCATATCCTCTTCATTCGCCTCGGGCTTGCCGGTGCGGTCGAGATATTCCTCCGCCACATAAACGTGGCATGTCGCGCAAGCACAAGCGCCGCCGCATTCCGCGGTTATTTCCGGAATGGAGTTGCGGATTGCCGCCTCCATCACGGTCGAGCCCTCTTCGGCATCGACAACCCGCTTCTCTCCAGTAGAGTCAATAAAGGTAATTTTGATCATCGAGGAACCAGTCTTTTGTGAATGCGGCAAGGGTCAGGGCCTCTTTAATGAAGAGAGGCGCGGCTGAACAGTGTTGCCCGGCCACCTTGAGCGACGAATTTTCGAAAAAATTGCGGTTTTTTGCTCTTTGGGCTAGACCGGCCGGGACGAATTCCGCTGGACCTTGCAACCGTGGCGAGCTTCCGCCCGCGAACATTAACGGTACAGCCCCAGCTTAGGCCGTCGGCCCTTCGCGTAGATGGGCGTCGATCGCCAGCAAAGCTTGCGCGACCGCGTCGGAAAGCGCCGCCAGTGCGCTTCTGTCGCGGGTGTTGAAAGCCGCGGCTTCGCCATTGCCGCCGCGGACATTTGAATTGAAAGCCTGTTCGACTGCCTCGGCTGCGGCTGCGACGGATTGGGCGCCGAGCGCCAATGCGGAGCCCCTGAGTTGATGGGCGAGATCGCAAACCGTCGGGCTTTGAGAGGCTTCGGCCAAAAGGCGCATTTTATCGACGAGTTCAGGCGCGCGGACCCGGAACAGATCGAGGAGTTCGCGTTCCAGGGAAAGATCGCCGCCAGTCTGTCTGGCAAGATGCGCCAGATCGAGCACCACGAGGGAATCCCTTGTTGCGACGCTATGAGTGGGATCAGTCATTATCGTTCGCCGGCTTCGCCGGACTCCGTCGGTGAAGTCCGCGTGGCCGGACGAGAATGCGATTTTTTGGAAATCCCCAACTAAGTGTGAGGGGCTTTGCTATCGTTTTGTCGCACGAACTGATGTGAGCTTGTGCGGGAACTGCCGGAGTTCCGGCAGAAATATTCGCAGATATGGCAAATGCCGCGTTAACGACGTTTCCAAACCCTCATGTGCGGCGGTTTCAATCGTCGAAACGGGGATGTAGACTGAAATTGGTTAATGGGCCGCTTACGGCGGCTCAACCGAGGTCGGGTCGAAGTATGGTACGGACCCTGCGAGTGAGAGGCAGTTATGGCGACGTCTAACAAGGCGCAAGATCCCGCGGCCGCGGCTTTGCTAGCGATCGAAGAGGCTTTGAACCTTGCTGCTGCGGGTAGCCCCGCAGGGGAAAGCCCAAAGGCTCCGGAAGTTTCGACTCCGGTTTTTCCCAAGGCATCCGATCCCGACAAGACGCCCAAAGTGATGCGGCGGCAGAGTGAGACACTCGATGTCAAGGGGCCTGCCGATGCTGGCGACCGCTTTGCTCCGCGCCTGCCGGAAGTGGACGATCATCCCATGTTTGCCCCGGGTCGCGGGGAGCGCCGCGGCGAACGCAAGACAGCGGATGCGCAGAAGATGCCGCCCCTCGCCGCCGACCATGGCGACCCGCTCGCGCCGTCCGCGCGGCCGGCCAACGACGATCGCCATTCGATCGGACCGATTCTGAGGGCTCTCAACAAACGTCCGAGCCGCGCGCCGCAGATTGTTGCCGTCGCGCTTTCGGCTTTCTGGCTGGTGCTCGTCGCTGTCTATGTCTATGCGAGCCGGGGCAGCCTGGCTGGTCATGGCGGTTTCTTCAGCCGGCCTGACACGGCGCTTTATGCCTTGCTCGCCTTCGGTCCGGTGCTGTTTTTCGTCATCACCGCGATTCTGATCCGCCGCGCGCAGGAGATGCGGCTCACGGCGCGTTCGCTGGCGGAAATCGCCATGCGGCTTGCCGAACCGGAAGCAGTCGCGACGGAACAGGTGGTGACGCTGTCGCAAGCGATCCGCCGCGAAATCGTTTCGATGGGTGACGGGGTCGAGCGGGCTCTGGCGCGCGCCGGAGAACTGGAAACGCTCGTCCGCTCGGAGGTCTCCAATCTGGAGCGCTCCTATTCCGACAATGAGCGGCGCATCAAAACGCTCGTCGATGGTTTGTCGAACGAGCGCGAAAACATGCTGCATAATGCGGAGCGCATGCGCAACGCCATTGCCAGCGTACAGGAGACATTCGCGCAGGACATTGGCGCGGCTTCGGCGCGGCTTGCCGAGGGGCTGGGCGAGGCTTCCAATCGGGTGACCACCTCGCTTGGCGCGAAGGGCGAGGAGATCCGCCTTGCGCTCAGCCGCACGGGCGACGAACTCGTCTCGAATCTGCTGCTGCGCGGCGAAGACATCATCAGCCGGCTAGAGCAAACGCAGCAGGGCATTGGCTACACATTGACCGAGACCGGCGATGCCGTGACCCAGGGTCTGGCAGAACGCCTCGGTGAGATCGACGCGCATCTGCGCGGAACCAGCGAAGCCGCAGCCGCGAGCATCGCGGGGACGATCGGAGAAGCGGTGACGGCGATCGCCATGCACGGCGACAGGGTCAACGAGGCGCTGGCAGACCGGATCGCCCGGTTTGAAGAAGCTGTGCTTGGCCCGGGCAATCAGGTTGCCGAACGGGTTGCCGCCGAAACCGAACAGATGGGCACCATGCTGGCGGGCCATTTTGAGGCAGTGGAAGCAACGCTCGGCCAATACAACAATGCGTTCGATATGCGCTCGCAGCAGACCGCAGAGGTTCTGGAAGCGCAGCTTCGCGCCTTCGAGGATCGGACGTCGCAAAAGACGCTGGAAGTGGAGCAATCGCTCGATGGGCTTCTGGCGCGACTCGATACCGGCCTCGGCCAGTGCGGCAATGAACTTGAGCTCCGCTCGCAGCAGGCGACCGCCGCTTTCGAAGCTCAGCTTCAATCTTTTGAAGAGCGCGCGACCGTCAAGACCTTCGAGGTGCAGCAATCGCTCGAGGGCGTTCTCACGCGCCTCGAATCCGGGTTCGGCCAGCATGGCAATGATCTGGAGCTTCGCACGCAGCAGACGGCGGAAGTCTTTGAGACGCATCTGCGCAGCTTTGAGGAGCGGACGGGCGCCAAGGCTGAAGAGGTACGGCTCTCTCTCGACAGCCTGTTGGGCCGCATCGACGACGGCCTCGACAGGCGCGCCACGTCTCTCAACGAGACGCTCGCGACCCATACGCTTGAACTGGCAAAGGTTCTGAGCGACGGCGGCCGCGACGTGACGCGGGCGCTCGAAGATCGAATCGGCGAGGTTCAGGACATCTTCGTCAATCGTTCGACCTCTCTCGCCGATACGCTCTCCGCCAAAGCGGAAGAACTCAATCACGCTCTCGGTGGCAAGGCTCTCGAAATTGCCGAGACGTTTTCGGCACGGGCTGGCGAGGTCGATCAGGTGCTTGGCGCCCGCGCTTTCGAAATCAACGAAGCGTTTTCGCGCCGCGCCGCTGAAACGACTGAGGCGCTTGGCGCCCGCGCACTTGAGATTGGCGCGGGCTTCTCGGCGCGCATCGGCGAGATCAACCAGATCCTCGGCGCCCGGGCGCTCGAAATTGCCGAGACGCTGGACGAGCGCATCGCCCGCTTCGAGCAGCAAGTCGTCGGACGTCTCGACTCGATCTCCGGCGATCTCGACACGCGCGGACATAATGTGGCTGAAAGCCTCATCGCTTGCGCGACGGAAATTGATTCCACATTGCGCGATCATGCGGCCACCATCGGCCAGGTTCTCGATCACGAATCGGGCCAATTGACCGAAGTGCTGAACGGCAGGGTCGAGGCTCTGAGGGAACTGCTGAGCCAGGCAGGCGACGATCTCGACAAGACACTTGCCGGGCGCACCGGCGAGATCGGCGGCGTGCTCGCCGAACGCGTCAACGAGATTGGAGGCGCTTTGGCGCACCGTCTCGCCGAGGTCCAGACGGCGCTTGATGAGCGCAGCAACGCGCTGCGTAGTACCTTGAACGGCTGCCTCGCCGACGTCCGTTCGGTGCTTGACGAGAAGGGCGGCGGAGTCGTCGATCTACTCTCCGCGCGTGCCGGCGAGATCACCGAGCAGATGACGAGCCTCGGCGAATTCGTTACGCACATCCTTGAAAGCCGCGGCGCTTCGATTGTCGAGGAACTCGGCCTCAAGCAGCGCGAACTGACGACGGCGCTCGACCAATCTACGAGCAATTTGAGCAGCGCGCTCGAGGCGAGCACAGCGAACTCCGTCAATGCGCTGTCGGAGACGAATGAAAAACTCAGCGGCGACATCGCTTCGACGCTCGGCCAGCTCGACGAGCGCAACCTCACCCTGCAAGGGCTGATCGAAAACGCGGGAACCAGCCTCGGCGCGGTCGAAACGGCGCTCGCCGGCGAGATCGGCGATTTCCGCGATGCCATCGGCGGCATCACGAAGGAAATCCAGGATCTCGGCAGCAATGCCGATGCGACGCTCGCCAACGCCTCGGCGCTTTACGAGAACATTGCGCGTCAGCAGCAAGCGCTCTCGGCGGCCGCGAGCGAACTGGCGCGTTCGCAGGAAGAACTCGACCGTTCGCTGGAGCAGCGCCGCACGTCTCTCGATGCCCTGATGAATTCCGTGCAGGAGCATCGCGAGGATTTCGGTTCCGTGATGAACACTTTCTCCGCTTCCATCGACGAAGCCTTCGGGCGTGTCGAAGCACGGGCACGCGACATCGGCGCCTTTCTGGCCGAAGCGTCGCAAGCGACGACAGGATTGGTGGAGCGGCAATTCGGCGAAATTCGTTCCGCCATGGGCAATGAACGCGCCCATACGGCCTCGCTCCTGCGTGCGGCTTACGATCAGGCGAATGCTGAAATCGAGACCATCTTCAGTCAGTCCACCGAGCGCTTCCAGGCCGCGGCTGCGGACATGCGCGGCCTCGCTCGCGAGGTGCAGAGGGAGCTTGAGACCACACGCGAGGAACTGCACCGCAACGCCATGAGTCTGCCGCAGGAAACGGCAGAGCAGGCGGCTGCGATGCGGCGGGTCGTTGCGGATCAGATCAAGGCGCTGAACGAACTGACTGATGTGGTGGCCCGCTCCGGCCGCGCCTACGACATTTCCGAGCCGTTGACGCCAGCGGCAGCGGCGCGGATCGCGGATGCCGGACCGGTGCGCCGGCTCGAACCATCGAGAGTGGAGCAGCCGCGTTTCGTCGAACCGCCACGGTCCGAGATGCCGCGTCCGACTGCGGTTGTGCCGCCGCCGCGGCCGGCCAATCCTGCGCCTGCGCCTGAGCGCAACGGAGCCGGCTGGCTGTCCGATCTTCTGGCGCGGGCTTCGCGGGATGACGGAATGCAGCCGCAGCGCCCGGCCGCTGGTCCTTTACCGCGCGGCCAGCAGACCGAGGCGATCGAAACGATCTCGCATGACATTGCGCGGATGGTCGATCATGCGGCTGTTGCCGAAGCGTGGGAGCATTACCGGCGTGGCGATGTCAACGCCTTCACCCGGCAGCTCTATATCGGGCGCGGTCCACAGACGTTCGACGACATTCGCCGCCGCTACAAATCGGATCCCGATTTCCGCGCGACCGTCGATCGTTACGTTCAGGAGTTCGAGCGGCTTCTGGCGGATGTCAATCGTGACGACCGCGACGACAGCTTGACGCGCACCTATCTCACTTCCGAGACAGGCAAGGTCTATACGATGCTCGCGCATGCCGCTGGCCGCCTGGGATAGCGGCCAGTGCGATAGAGCATTTTCGAGCGAAGTGGCTTCCGGTTCGCGTGAAGAGAATGCGTTATAACAAAGACGTAGGACCGTGGTTCTGATTCCATCAGAACCGGGGTTCTGGAGGCAGAAGCGTTCTGCCGAGAGCGGGTGGAGTGGGTGCCAGCCGGCCTATAAGCCGGGTTTGGTATGGCATGCGGGGATCCCGCATGCGTGATGGCCATTCCTCTGGGGCCGCTGTTGCCGGCGGCCTCGAGCAACCAACCCGGGCGGCGATCCGAAGACGGACCTGCGGCTTGCCTTGCGGCGAGCCGCGCGCGCCCCTATTCGGTCTTGCTCCCGGTGGGGCTTGCCATGCCGAGCCTGTTACCAGGCGCGCGGTGCGCTCTTACCGCACCTTTTCACCCTTGCCTTTCGGTTACCCGTCCGGCGGTCTGTTTTCTGTGGCGCTTTCCCTGGGGTCGCCCCCGCCGGACGTTATCCGGCACCGTGTCTCCGTGGAGCCCGGACTTTCCTCCGCTTGCGCGGCGGCCATCCAGCCGACTGGCCGTGCTGACTTAGGCGTGTGGCGTGGGAGCGTCAACTATTGCCATGATTTGCTGAAATATTGATGCGAATGGTTGAAGGCTGCCGCGCCGCCGGATCGGGCGCAGCCGAGCAACTATCGTATGAACAGAGCGGGGGCACAATGAAGACAGGATTGAAGGTTGCCGCGGTCGTTGCCTTGACGCTCGCATTGGCTGGTTGTGGCTATACGCCGGAGCAGCGTGCGGGTTCGGGCGCGGCCCTTGGTGGTGCGACAGGGGCGGCGATCGGCGCGGCTTCGGGCGGAGGCATCGGCGGCACCCTTGTGGGTGGGGTGCTTGGCGCGGCCACCGGAGCGGTCATTGGGGCCAATACCGCGCCGCCGCCACCGCCGGCTTACGCTCCTCCTCCGCCGCCACCGCCTTGCGCGCGCTGGGGCTATGATCCGTATGGGCGCCCGATGTGCGTCCGTTATTATGGATATTAGGCCGCCGCATAAAGCGTTTTCGAGCGAAGTGGCTTCCGTTTCGCGTGAAGAAAACGCGTCAAAACAAATGAATAGAGCCGTGGTTCTGATTCCATCAGAACCGAACGGCTCTGGGCGAGCCGTTTCGGCCAGATTTTTCGGGTTCAGGGTTATTTTTTCCGCATGGCCGATTTCAATCCCGATAGCACGCTCGCGCGAGCCGTCCGCGCATCGCCCAATCATGG
>SCSF01000032.1 GCA_004298435.1 Beijerinckiaceae bacterium | reverse complement strand
CACCGCGATTCCGCCAAAATCTTAAGAGATTCATGCGCCAATTTGGCGAATGTCACTTCTTTCACGAAGCAGGAACAAAGATGAGAATTTGGGGCGGATTTTTGATCGCAACAATAGCGACCCTTCTGGCCGGCTGCGGTTATTCACCTGAGCAACGCGCGACGTCGGGCGCGGCGATTGGCGGCGCCACCGGTCTTGCACTCGGCGCTGCGGCCGGGAATTCACCCGGCGCAGCACTCGCCGGTGGCGTTCTGGGCGCCGCGGCTGGCGCGGTCATCGGCGCTAATACCCGACCCGCTGCACCACCACCGCCGCCTCCAGGCAATTATCCGCCACCGCCGCGCTGCGCGCACTGGGGTTACGATGGCTATGGGCGCCCCGTCTGCGTCGCTTGGTACGGGTACTGAGCCAAACGCTTCATGCACGATCTTGTCCCTGATAGCCCATTGGGCAAGGCGCTACCGTCGCCAAATCATGAGTGTGGGGACCGAAAACTCGTTTCAATCATCGTCCATTATACCGCGATCAAGCACCTAGCCCAGTCGCTTTTCATTCCCCCTGCCGCCGCCACTGCCCGAAAGAAGTCCCGAAAAAAGGTCATCTTTGATGAGTGTGGGCAGGAACGTACAGCTTTCGAAGTAGCAAAGCGAAGCGCAAGGAATCGGAGAGAGGGCAACGCAACACTGTGTTCGACATCTTGCCGGTAGCGGCACGACTTTGGTCGCAGCGCATCGGACGAAGTGGCGTGGCTATGGTCTGTTCAGGAAATCCGCCGCATCGCGACGAGCTTGCGCGACGGCGCATAAAGCTCGCGCATATGCATGGTCGCTCTGGCGAAGAGCTCACCAAGCCGCTGCAAAACACGCCCATTACAAATCAAAAATGCAACTATTTGCTGGGCCGTGTGGACAAAGGGTATCCAGAGCTTGGTTGAGGCGAGGGCGACGAAGCGGAGATAGGATTCCCTGGTCTTGTCGTAGCGCGTGATGACGCGACGCCAGTTCTCGAGTTTGTTGACGAGACGTTCAAGCAAGCCGCGCCACAGCCATTGACAGATGCATCGTGAACAAATGAAGAGTCCATCAGACGACGTCGGACCGCCACTTCGCTTCTCTTGACAAAACGTGCATTCATCCGCGATTCAGGTGGGTAGAATAAATTGCTCCCTTGTTGATCTGCTATGAGGATAGCGGATTAGAAATGCAGACGTTCAGCGAAAGTTTGAGGGTTGGGGCTCACGAGGTAGCGATGGATAAGAAAATCGTAGGACTATTGGGGGCAGCCAGCGTTCTTGCGGCACCGAAAGCATCACAGGCGATGCCGTCCCCAACAGTGGATATCCACGACGTACTGAAGCGTCCATTCTTACGCCGAGTTGTTGAATTCGATCCCTGATTCCCATGCATTACTGCGCGCTGCGGATGCGGCCGCATAAATCCGGCCCTTATTCAGAAAGCGCAATATTACGATCACTATCACCATCATTATTATTATGATGATGACGAATAGGCGGACGATGAGCGACGCGGGGCGCCTCAAACAGGCATCATGTGCTACTCAACTGAAGCAGCCGCTTTCGTGCTGGGCTGCTCTCGGCGCCACCTAACATAGGCAGTTGAATTTCCCTCGACGCTGAGCGCAGTACACGCTGCAACTCAGGCGCTCCATGGATGTCTTTCTGATCGCGAGGAAAGTTGAGAATGTACCTGCGCCGAATCATGGCATTTCTCGGTCTTCTCATGGTGCCGATTGCCATTTACGCGATGTGGCAAACGCTTGTTGGCGGATCAACCCATACGGCGTTAGCACAGGAAGCGCCACCCGCCGTCGTCGGGCGGGTCGCTCTCGTTGCAGGCGATCTCGCCTTCCATGCGGCGAGTGAGAATAGCTGGTCGGCGGCCAGTCTCAATTATCCAGTTGCATCTGGCGACTCCTTCTGGACGGACCAGCACAGCCAAGCGCAAATGCGCATCGGTCCGAACACGATCAATATGGACCACAATACCGAGATCGATGTCTCTGCGCTCGACCAACAGGTGATGCAACTCTCAATTCCCCAGGGTCGGACTGAAATTGACCTGCGTCGCCTGGAACGAGGACAGATCGCAGAAATCGATATTCCTACCGGCCGGGTCAGGCTCCTCCGACCTGGGGTTTACGATATCGACGTCGGCAGCGGCAGCAAGCCTGCGGCCGTTGCGACCTTTGCCGGCAAAGCCCAGTTTCTCGGAGCGGGCCTCGGCACCGAAATCAGTGCTGGTAATGTCGCGATTTTGACCGGCACCAATCCGGTGACCGCCACGTTTCGTCGCGTCGTTCCCGATGCTTTTGCTGATTGGTGCAACGTTCACATCGATCATGAAGCGCAGGTCGCTTCCGCCCACCACATTCCGCCGAGTATGACCGGATTTGCCGACCTCGACCGCTATGGTCGATGGGAGAGGGATCCTGATTATGGCGAGGTCTGGATTCCCAAGAATGTCTCTGAGCACTGGGCGCCTTACCGCGAGGGGCATTGGGTTTGGATTCCGCCATGGGGCTGGACCTGGGTCGATAGCGAGCCTTGGGGATTTGCGCCTTTCCATTACGGGCGCTGGGCTCGCCTCCATGGCCACTGGGGCTGGGTACCCGGCAACTATCATAAGCATCCCGTTTACGCCCCAGCCCTTGTCGCCTTCGTCGCTGCGGCGCAAGCAGCGCCAGGCCACGGACGGAAAGTGGGCTGGTTTCCCCTGGCGCCGGGCGAAGTCTATTGGCCGACCTATTCTCACGACCGCCGCTATATCGAGGAACTCAACCGGCCCGTCGTTCATAATGTGACAACCATCGTCAACAAGACGACGATCAACAACATCTTCATCCAAGCGCCTCAAGCAGGCGACAAGCGTTTCGCAAACCGGAGTGCCGTCACGGTAGTCCCGCAGCACGTCTTCACGAATGCTCAGCCGGTCGCGCCGCATGTGATGCCTGCCACCAATCCTGCGCTTCAGCACTTCATGCAGCAAGCGCCGGTCAAAGTGGCGCCGCCTGTCCCGCAACCGGTCTTCAACAAGACGACGGCACAACCGAATGCGGGCACGTCGCTCAATGAGGGGCGCGTTCCTCTGGCGCATACCACTGCCGTTGCGGCTCCCCCTGCGCGTCGCCATCCGGCGATGCACCTCATGCCCAACACTCAAACGACGCATGTCTTCCCGCCGATCGGTCGTGGCATCGCGCCAACAGAACAGAAGCCAGGATCCGCGCAAGTGCCCACTCCGGCTACTGCCCCCGCTGGCCGGCCTGCCGAGAAGGCACCGATCGAGCACGTCACGCCGTCAACAGCGCATGCCATGTCTCCCGCCATGAACAAAAAACAAGGACAAAGCACGCCCGTCGAACAGACGACGCCGGCCATACATGTTCCGCCGATACCACATGCGGCGTCCGTTGCACCTCATCTAGAAAAGCCGACGCAGGTCGCCCCGTTGCATGGTCATGTTGCACCGACTATCGAACATGCAACTCCGACCACACATGTTCCGCCACTGGCCGCACATGCCATGCCTACGGTTGCGAATCCGGAAAAACCGACGCTCGTCACGCCAAAGCAAGGTCCCATAAAGATACCGGTCGAACATACTGCACCGGCGTCACATGTTCCACCGCCGGCCGAACATGTTGCGCCACCCGTTCATATCACCCCTCTCCACGCCCTACCTCGCCATGTTGCGCCTCCTGAGGAGAAGCACATGCAGGCTAAGCCGCAGGCGCCGCATTCCGCGACACGGGTGCATGTAGCCAATCCACCAGTGGCGAAGCCTGCGCCGCACCCTGCTGCGCATATCGAGCCGCATCCACCCAGCCGCACTGCAACTCAACCGGTCCCGGTTCATGCGGCTAATCATTCGGCGCCGCGTCCCGTGCTGCATCAACCGGAAGAGAAAAAGCTTGAAGAGAAAATGTAGAGCGCCCGCGATCCTAGGCGCCAACCACTTGTCATGAGCTGCTCTCAGCGCACCCAGTCATGCCGTCTATGTTTGAAGGTTTCTTCAAGCGTAAAAGGCCTCGCTAAGCGAGGCCTTTTATCTGAGCAGCTTATGCGATCACGAAGATGCAACAGTCAGTAGTTGCATACACGAACAGGACGGACGACATATGCATCGCCGTCGTAGTCCCAGACTCGGTGATGTTCATACCAGCAATGAGGGGGTGGGGCGTAATAGGCGGGGTCCGGAGCGTAATAAACGGGCGGCGGCGGCGGATGCGGAGCACCAGCAATAGCAGCGCCTGCCAGAACTCCGAGTGCGGTCCCTCCTATGATACCGGCCGCAATCGCACCGCCGTCACCGGCCTGCGCAGGCAACACCGCGGCAGTCATGAGGCTGCCGGCAAGCCCGACGGCCATGATCGTTTTCATGGCCCATCTGTTATTGTTGGACATCATCTCCTCCTGAGGGGCATTAGATGGGAGCGCTCGCGCAACTTCAACGGTTCGTTATTAACATTAGGATGATGAACGCAACCACAACGGGTCGAATTCTCTCGCCAGAAGACAAACCTACTAAAAAACTCCTTCGGTTCTGCAACCGGGCGAATCGGTGCGTATGCTGTGTGACAGCACAACAGGCAAAATTCGTTCAAAGTTTGTCTTTGGTCATGCTGCCAGACGCCCGGCGAAGGGTCCAACCGAGACACTAATGGTTCCCACGCTATTGCCGATCCTTCTCAACGGTTCAGATGCCGGACGAGTTACCGTCTGACAATTGGCACAAGCCTGTTACGGCCGACGCGCTGTTGGTGGCGAAAAATCAACCCAAGACAGTTGGGCAGAGTAGACAGACTGCTCCCGGCCCATCCTAGCCGTTCAAACGGCAGTCGGTGACGTTCTAAAGCGTACACGCCGCTTCAGAATTTGGTAGGAACACGCGATGAATTCGCACAACAATGGCTACAGAATTGACGTCATAAGACGGTCGACGCGCGTCCCTTCCCAGTAGGCGCAGCGAACGATGACGGCGGCGAACATGCCGGTTGCCGCGCCACCGAGAACATCCGTGAAATAGTGCGTCCCGACATAGATGCGGGACAAGCACACGAGAAAAGAGACCGCTAGGAACGCGGCGCCCCGCAATTTGAGACCACGGAGGAAGAATGCTGCGACGATGGCGAACGTGGCGGTCGCATGATCCGATGGGAACGACCAGTCGGCACTCGGGCTGATGATCAGGTGGCTGATCCCGGCGTCGTAGGGCCGGATCCTGTGCACGAACAGGAGAATGATCTGATTGATCCCAAGACCGAGAAAGAACGAGAATCCCGCGGCGATGCATGTGTGCCGGACATGCTGCCGCTCATGGTGGCTCCACCATTGCATCGCGACCAACAGGACAAGCAGTGGCACGCCATATTGAGTGAGCGCGATCATCACCGTGTCGACTACGCCACTGTTACCAGCGGCCGAATTAATCCATTGTGTGATAGCTTCATCCATCGAGTTCGTCGGCTCCTGACCAGGTAGACGGTTTCCGGATTTATCGTTTCTGCAATTGGCGTCTCGCGACCTGGTACTCGTTCCACATGAAGACCATTCCCGGTACGCCGAAGACGGCGAAAACAACCAATCCGATCCCATGCAAGAAAGAATGGCGGTAAGCTGGTAAGTGATGAAACAACCGGGCACGTCAGCGACGTCGGGTAAGACCAGAGTTCTTCCTTGAGAAGAATGCTTACACTCACCTCGAAAATCTGATGAAGCCGTGGCTTGTTCATCTCTGCCCACCATCGGATAGTCGGGATAGAGCGGGACGAACCGAAAGAGCTGCCACGAGCGCCAGAAGAGCCAAGGCGGCACCGGCGAGGAATGTGCTGCCCGGACCGATCGCATCCCAGAGCGCGCCGGCGACCAGGCTGGCGCCGAATTGACCCAAACCCGAGAGGAGGTTGAACCAGCCGAAGGCGGTGCCCCGGCGATCACT
>SCSF01000031.1 GCA_004298435.1 Beijerinckiaceae bacterium | reverse complement strand
GGCAAATGGCCGCCGAGAGTCACCGCAGCGGCGCCCTGGCCTATTGTGAGGCTTGCTTTCTGATCCACCATATTTGCCGTTCCTCCGGATTGGCCGCATCGGAGGAGTGTAAAGCTAAACCAGCCGGCTCTGTTCGATCGCCGCGGCGATGAAGCTCGCAAACAACGGGTGCGGATCGAAAGGCCGCGACTTCAGCTCCGGATGATATTGCACGCCGATGAACCAGGGATGGTCAGCGAGTTCGATCGTCTCAGGCAGAAGTCCGTCGGGCGACAGGCCGGCGAAAATCATGCCCTTGTCCTCGAGCCTCTCGCGATAGCCCATGTTGACTTCGTAGCGATGCCGGTGCCGCTCGGAAATTGCGGTCGCTCCATAAATTGCAGCGATCTTCGAACCTGGGCGCAAATGCGCCGGATAAGCGCCGAGCCGCATGGTGCCGCCGAGATCGCCCTCTTCCGCGCGGATCAGCAATTCGTTGTCGCGCATCCATTCTGTCATAAGGCCGACGACCGGTTCCTTCGTCGCTCCGAATTCCGTGGAATTGGCGTTCTTGATGCCGGCGAGCGCACGGGCCGCCTCGATCACCGCCATCTGCATGCCGAAGCAGATGCCGAAATACGGCACCTTGTGCTCGCGCGCGAAACGCGCTGCCAGAATCTTACCTTCCGCGCCACGCTGGCCGAAGCCGCCGGGCACCAGAATGCCATCCACATGCTCGAGGCGCTGTGTCGGATCCTCCGCCTCGAAGGCCTCGGATTCGATCCAGTCGAGATGGACCTTCACGCGGTTGGCCATGCCGCCATGCGCCAGAGCTTCAATCAGCGACTTATAGGCGTCCTTCAGCCCCGTATATTTACCGACGACGGCGATGGTGACTTCGCCTTCGGGATTATGGATGCGCTTGCTCACCGCGCTCCAGCGGCTCATGTCGGGCTTCGGCGCGGGCTCGATCCCGAATGCGGCGAGAACCTCCTGATCGAGACCCGTCGCGTGGTAGGCATGCGGCACGTCGTAGATCGAGCCGACATCGCGCGCCTCGATCACGGCGCTTTCGCGCACATTGCAGAAAAGCCCGATCTTGCGACGCTCCTCGCGGGTGATCTCGCGATCCGTCCGGCACAGCAGAATATGCGGCTGGATGCCGATCGAGCGAAGCTCCTTGACCGAGTGCTGCGTCGGCTTCGTCTTTAATTCGCCGGCGCTCGGGATGTAGGGGAGCAGCGTCAGGTGGATATAAATGGCATGGCCGCGCGGCAGTTCGTTGCCGAGCTGACGTATCGCCTCAAAGAAGGGCAGCCCCTCAATGTCGCCGACTGTGCCACCGATTTCGACGAGAACGAAATCGAAGCCTTCATTGCCGCGAAGCACGAAATCCTTGATCTCGTTCGTGACGTGCGGAATGACCTGAACCGTTGCGCCGAGATAATCGCCGCGCCGCTCCTTGGCGATGATCTCCTGATAGATCCTGCCGGTGGTGATGTTATCTTCACGCTGCGCCGGACGGCCGGTGAAACGCTCATAATGGCCGAGATCGAGATCCGTCTCCGCCCCATCATCGGTGACGAATACCTCACCATGCTGGTAAGGCGACATCGTGCCGGGATCAATGTTGAGATAGGGATCGAGCTTGCGGAGCCGGACCGTATATCCGCGGGCTTGCAGCAAAGCGCCGAGGGCCGCCGACGCGAGCCCCTTGCCCAAGGAGGAGACCACACCGCCGGTGATGAAAATGTACCGCGCCATAGGC
>SCSF01000030.1 GCA_004298435.1 Beijerinckiaceae bacterium | reverse complement strand
GTGTCCGATCTCGCACGCGAAGCGGCCAAAAAGCCTTTCAAAGCGGTGTCGAAAGACCTTCCCGGCCCTCTCAGCCATCTCAATTACGAGCAATATGTGGGCATCCAGGCGAAGCCCACCTCCCGCATCTGGGCGAACGAGAATCTGGGCTTCGCGATCGAGCCCCTGCACCGGGGATTTATCTTTTCAGCGCCGGTTGAGATCAATCTTGTCGCGCAAGGCCAGGCCCGGCGCGTCGTCTATAATGTCGCGCAGTACGACTTCGGCAAGCTGCCCGTTCCCCATATCGGCGATATTGGTTTTTCCGGTTTTCGTATCCTTGTTCCGCAAAAGGGAAAGGGGCTGGCTGGAATCGCCGCTTTCCAGGGTGCAAGTTTCTTCCGTGCAATTGCGCAGGGACAGCGGTTCGGTACGATGGCGCGCGCCCTTTCCGTCAAAGTGGCGGATCCGCGTGGCGAGGAGTTCCCGGCGATCCGTTCCGTCTGGATCGAACGCCCGAACCTTGCAACCAATGCGCTGGTTATTCACGCTCTGATTGATTCGGAAAGCCTGACCGGCGCCTATCGCTTCACGCTGCATCCCGGCGAAGCGACGATCATCGATACGGAATGCACCTTGTTCGCGCGGTCAAAGGTCGACAATTTCGGTCTGGCCACGATGAGCGCGACGGTTCTGAGCGATGCCATCGACCATCGCCGCCCGGACGACACGCGGCAGACGATCGCCGACATTGGCGGCCTGCAAATGTCGACAGGCAAGGGAGAGTGGATCTGGCGGCCTGTCTCCAACCGGGAGACCCTCCAGATATCGACCTTCGTGGACCAAAATCCGCGCGGCTTTGGCTTCCTTCAGCGTGACCGTTCGTTCCATGACTATCAGGATGATGATCAGCACTGGGAGGTCAGGCCCTCCCTCTGGATCGAACCTATCGGCGACTGGGGAGACGGAGGCGTGCAGCTCGTCGAAATCCCCACCACATCTGAAGCCAACGACAATATTATCGCCTTTTGGCGTCCGAAGCAGATTTTGGCCGCAGGAAGCGAAACCGCCTTTGCCTATAGACAGTTCTGGTGCTGGAACCCGCCTGAACGCCCGGCGTTGGCGACAGTGAGCGAAACGCGCTCGGGCCAGGGTTCAAACAAGAGACGACGCTTTCTGGTCGAGTTCAACGGCGACATGCTTGCAGAACCGCCGCAAGTCGATTCGATAAAGCCGGTTCTCACAGCATCACCGGGACATGTGACCTTCATAAAAACTTATCCATACCCAAATACGAAAAGCTTTCGGATTTTGTTCGAGATCGACCCGGGCAGCGAGGCATCGAGCGAACTGCGTCTCGTGCTTGAAGCCGCGGGCAAACCTATTAGTGAAACCTGGTTGTATCGATGGACGCGTTGACCGGTTTGCATTTCCGGAATGATACAGGCGCCGAAGGCCTCGGAGCTTCGACTGCCCCGGTATCCGCGAGCATTCCAGTGGCTTCGGATTGCGACAAGGACCGGCGGAGAACGGATTGGGCGCCCGCAATGCCGTGCGAATCGCCCTTGGCGATGCCGATTCAGAGCCTCTACCATTTCGATCGCCTCAAGGATCGTGGCCGTCCACCGCCACGCTCCGGCTTTTGGTCGTGGCTGTCGCGCTTCATCGTGTTCGGCGGCGCATTCGCCTTAACGGCCTATGGCGCTTACGAGATGTACAAGGTCGTCTCTGTCGGCACCGTAACGACGCTGGAATGGGCGCTCGTCGCCTTCTTCCTCATCAACTTTTCCTGGATATCGATTGCCTTCACGAGCGCCTGCGTCGGCTTCCTCTGGCTGCTGATCAGGGGGCCGAAAGCGCCGGCCATACCTGGCGAGATCAAACAGCGCACGGCAATCGTCATGCCGATTTACAACGAGGCGCCGGCGCGCGTCTTCGGCGCGCTGCAAGCCATTCATGCAGAAGTCGAGGCGACCGGATTAGGCGGCGCTTACGACTGGTTCTTCTTGTCGGATACGACCAACCCGGAAATCTTCGTCGCCGAGGAGTACGCCTTCGCCGCATTACGGCGGCGGCTGGGGAGCAGCGCTCGCATCTACTATCGGCATCGCCCGAAGAACATGGCCCGCAAGGCAGGCAATATCGGCGACTTCGTCAGCCGGTGGGGCGGAAATTATGCTTATATGGTTGTGCTCGACGCCGACAGCCTGATGACAGGTGACGCCATTGTCGGCCTCACAGCAGCGATGGAAGCCGACCCGGGCGCCGGCATCATCCAGACGCTGCCTCTGATCATCAATCGCAATACCTTGTTTGCCCGGGTGCAGCAGTTCGCAGCCCGAATTTATGGCCCCGTCATTGCCGCCGGGCTTGCCGCCTGGATGGGCCGCGACGGCAATTACTGGGGACACAACGCGATCATCCGGACAAAGGCGTTCGCCGCGCATTGCGGCCTGCCGCATTTGCGCGGACGCCCGCCGCTCGGCGGTCATATCCTCAGTCACGATTTCGTCGAGGCCGCGATGATCCGGCGCGCCGGCTATTCGGTCTATATGCTCCCCGGCATCTGCGGCAGCTTCGAGGAAAGCCCGCCCACGCTGATCGATCTCGCAGCCCGCGACCGGCGCTGGTGCCAGGGTAACCTTCAGCACATCCGCGTGTTGCCTGCCGCTGGTCTTGCGCCAGCTTCGCGCCAGCATCTCATCACCGGCATCATGGGCTATCTGGCCTCGCCTCTCTGGCTGCTGCAACTCTTTGTCGGCATCGTCCTCGTTTTGCAGGCGAGCTATATCAAGCCTGAATATTTCACCAGCGAGTTCACATTGTTTCCGGCGTTTCCACGCTTCGATGCCGAACGGTCGCTGGCTTTGTTCGCCCTCACGATGGGGATCCTGCTGGCGCCGAAATTCTTCGGTCTTATCCTCGCCCTTCTGCATCGTCCGACACGGCGCGGCTGCGGCGGCGGCATCCTTTTGACGATCTCGACGGTGCTGGAGATTATCCTTTCGGCGCTCATCGCTCCTATTCAGATGCTGATCCAGACGGGGCATGTCGCGCATTTCCTGTTCGGTTTCGACACTGGCTGGAACCCGCAGAGGCGCGACGACGGATCAATCTCTTTCGGCGCGATCGTGCGCCGGCATCGCTCGCACGTCGCGATGGGCTTCCTCACGCTGATCGCTGGCCTGTTGATCTCGCCGTCGCTCGTCGCCTGGATGTCGCCTACGATCCTCGGCCTCGTTCTGGCGATCTTTATCTCCTGGGCGACAGGCGAACTGGCATTCGGGCTGGGCCTGCGGCGCATCGGTCTTCTCCTCACGCCTGAAGAAAAGAACAAACCTTCCGTGGTGCGGCGCGCAACTGTTTATGCCAGAGAGCTTGAGAAACCCGTCGCGGTCGCCGACGGGCTCAAAAGCATCTATGCCGATCCCGAATTCCGCTCCGTCCATGTCGCCATGCTGCCTGCCGGACCCATGCGCCGGCGCGGCGATATTTCTCCGGAATGGGCGCTCGCGGAAGCCAAACTGCTTGAAGCGAAGACGGTCGATGAGGCGATCGGATGGTTAAAGCCGGTCGAGCGCATGACCATAATGCTGGATGCTGTGCTCATAGCAAAACTTATTGAACTGCCGATGCCGACGCCGCCCGCGCTCCCCGCCGAGGAACGGCTGCGGCAGGCCAGCTAGGCATTCCGGCTATAGCGGGACAGATGGCCGCTTGCATCCGATTTGCGTCATCCCAATATATCCGCTAGATAGCGCATGCTGATAGCATGCTCGCCACCGCGCGTAATGACTGGCCCGCGTATCGCGACTTTGAAAAAAGCGTCTGCGGCGCCGCCCCCGAGCACATGGAATTACGAGCTGCGCATATCGGAAGAAATCCGATATGCCAAAGCGCATGCACATCATCACCGAATGATCGGCTCGGCAAAGACTGGAGCATGTTCTCAATTGCAACGTCGAATAAAGCGGTTCGATGTTCAGACGCCGGAAGGGCCAGGCGGCCTTTTCATGACATGCTCTCGCGAAGCGAACGCTCAGGGGCGTGATCAACCGAGCCCCAACTGCTCTTCTCAGGAAAAATATGACTTTTAATGAACTTGGCCTCAGCGCGAAGGTTCTCCAGGCGGTAGAAGCTTCCGGCTATACAGCCCCCACGCCCATTCAGGCGGAGGCTATTCCGATAGCGCTTGCCGGACGCGATGTCCTCGGCATTGCGCAGACAGGAACCGGCAAGACCGCCGCCTTCACCCTGCCCATGCTATCGCGTCTCGAACAGGGCCGCGCGCGGGCGCGCATGCCGCGCACGCTCATCCTCGAACCGACGCGCGAGCTTGCGGCGCAGGTCGAAGAGGCATTTTCGCGTTACGGAATCAATCACAAGCTGAATGTCGCCCTGCTGATTGGCGGCGTCTCTTTCGGCGACCAGGAAGCGAAGATAACGCGCGGCGCTGATATTCTGATTGCCACGCCTGGACGCCTTCTGGATTTCTTCGAGCGTGGAAAGCTGCTGCTGACGGGCATCGAAATTCTCGTCATCGACGAGGCGGATCGCATGCTCGACATGGGGTTCATTCCCGATATCGAGCGCATCTGCAAGCTGGTGCCGTTTACCCGCCAGACGCTGTTCTTCTCGGCGACCATGCCGCCCGAGATCACGCGGCTGACCGAGGCTTTCCTGCACCAGCCGGCACGCATCGAAGTCGCGCCGCCCTCCTCCACAGCCTCCACGATCACCCAGGCGCTCGTCGCTTCCGCTCCCGGCCCCAGCAAGCGCGAGACGTTGCGCCGGCTTATCCGCGGCGCTGACTCTTTCAAGAATGCGATCATCTTCTGCAATCGCAAACGCGACGTGGCGCTTCTGCACAAATCGCTTTTGAAGCATGGCTTCAACGCCGGCGCCCTTCATGGCGACATGGACCAGCGCGCTCGCATGGCCTCGCTCGAAGCTTTCAAGACCGGCGAAGTCGATCTGATCGTCTGCTCGGATGTCGCCGCCCGCGGCCTCGACATTCCAGATGTCAGCCATGTTTTCAATTTCGATATTCCGGTTCATGCTGAAGATTATGTCCACCGGATTGGCCGGACTGGACGCGCCGGCAAGGCAGGAACGGCGCTGACGATTGTTGCGCCGATCGACAAGAAGCATGTCGCGGAAATCGAGAAGCTGATCGGCAAGTCAATCGGCTGGCTGGATGGCGCGGATTTCAGCTCGCTCCGGGCGGACGATGAGGCCGCAGCAGATCTGAATAGCGACAGTGCGGCGAAGCCCCTCTCGCCACGAACGGCGCGGCGCCAACGCGGACGGCGTGGCGAAAGCGAGCGGCCAGATCGCGCACCCTCTCACGGCCGCGAGTCGGGCCGTGCGCCAGTGCAGGAAATCGCCAAGGAAAGCTCACGCGGCCAGCGCAAGCCCGCCGCAGCCGCGCATCGCAGCAGACCCTATTCCGATGCGGACGATAGCCCGGTGGTCGGCATGGGCGATCACACGCCCATGTTCCTGCTGCGGCCTGTCCGGCTCAAACCCACAAAGGCGACGGAAGAACAAGAGTGAGGCTTCGCAGAAAGCCGCTTCGCTCGAAAACGCCGTATATCAGTGTTTCTCCAGTTCCGCCTGATCGACCGGCGTGATGGAGACGGATTCGCCGCAGCCGCAGGCGCCTGTCTGGTTCGGGTTTTTGAACACGAAGCCGGCGCCAAGCTTATTGGTTTCGAAATCCATCTCGGTTCCGAAAAGGAACATCAGGGCTTTCGGATCAACGACGATCTTGATGCCCTTGTCCTCTATGACTTCATCGTAGGGACCGATCGCGTCGGCAAATTCGAGCGTATAGCTCATGCCGGCGCAGCCCGCGTTTTTCAGCCCGACCCGCAGCACAGCCCCGGATTTGCCGGGCGCAGACAAAATCTCATGCGCCCGCTTCGCTGCCGCCTCGGTCAGGCTCACGATCGGGAAATTCGATGTCGCCATCCAATCTTCTCCTAAAGATCACGATGCGTTCCGGTCGAAATCGACCTGAACGCATATAACGTGATCGATTCTCTATATTTGGGACGGGATCTAAGCGAAAAACCGGGTTCCACTTTTTCGCACCCCGCTCCGACCGGTGCGCCGGAGGCCAAACCAAGCGGCGCACCATGATTGTCGTCCCTTATATAGGGATTGGGCGCTCCGCGCCAAACTGTCGGAAGACGGATTTCAGAGTCAGGCGCGCATGCCCGCCGTTTTCAGCGCGCGCGCCACCATCGTCACCCGGCGGCCTTGCCAGTGCGCGACCGCTAAATCTTCCGCGCTCGGCGGTTTGGCCTGATTGAACGAGACTGAGCTTGCGCCATAGGGCGTGCCCGCGCTGAAGACGGTGGGATCGACATAGCCCGTCGGAACGATGATGAAGCCCAGATGGGCCAGCGGGACATACATGGTGAGCAGGGTCGCCTCATTGCCGCCGTGCGGGGTCGACGTAGAGCAAAAGACGGAGCCTGCCTTGTTGTTCAACCGCCCCTGCGCCCAAAGGCCGCCCAGACTATCGATATAGGCTTTCAATTCGGCCGAGACATTTCCGAAGCGTGTCGGCGTGCCAAAAATGACGGCATCGGCCCATTCGGCATCCTCAGCCGTCGGCGCGGGATAGCGCGCGTTCATGGCATCCGCGCTTTCCTTCCATCCCGCGGCCTTGGCCATCACGTCAGGACCAACAAATTCCCGCGCGCGGCGCAAACGCACCTCAGCTCCCTCTTTGGCGGCTGCCTCGCCGACCGCATTGGCGAGCGCTTCGGTTACACCGCTGCGTGAATAAAACGCAACCAGGACATTGATATCTGCCATGATTTTCAAGGCTCCCCTTCAGTTGAATTAAAATCTGTCAGCGCGGAAATCGTCGATCGCCTGCTTGATCTCGGCTTCCGTCGTCATAACGAAAGGCCCGTATTTCGCTATCGGCTCCTGCAAAGGCCTCGCGGCGGCGAGAAGGAGCCGCGCGCCCGCAGCGCCAGCCTTGAGAGACAGGCTGTCACCCTTTGAAAGAACGCCGAGCCATTCCTGTTCCAGCGGTTTCGCAGCGTTGCCGCTCCCCACCATTAGTTCCCCCTCATAAGGATAAAGGAAGGCCGTATCGTCGAGAGGCAAGCCGATGCCGAACATAGCGCCCGGTTCAGCGACAATATCGAGAAGCAGCGGCGCGGTCGCCTCGCGCTCGACAGCGCCGCGAACACCGGCAATCCTTCCAGCGAGAACCTTGGCGCGCACCTCTTTCGTGAGTTGCACCGACGGAATTTCTTCCGCCGCTATGTCGCGATAATGCGGCGCGCACATCTTGTCCCGCGCCGGCAGATTGAGCCAGAGCTGGAAGCCGCGCATCAGGCCATCCCTCTGTTCAGGCATCTCGGAATGGACGATGCCGCGTCCCGCCGTCATCCATTGCAGTGCGCCGGGTCCGAGAAGGCCGACGTTCCCCTTGTTGTCGCGATGGCGCATAGCGCCTGCGAGCATATAGGTCACGGTTTCGAAGCCGCGATGCGGATGCGGCGGAAAGCCCGCGATGTAGGCGTCCGGATCGTCAGAATTGAAGGCGTCGAGCATGAGAAACGGATCGAGATCGGGCAGACCCGGCTGGCCGATGATGCGGCTGAGTTTCACCCCTGCCCCATCCGATGTGGCCATCCCCTGAAGCGTCTGTGTCAAATGGCGGGATCCACGCGGCTCTGCCGTCGCGGAACCGCTGCTGCGATTGATCGTGCTTGTCGACATAACGGCTCTCCCTTGCTGTTTCAGGAAAGATAAGCGTTTACGGATTTGACGGATATAACCATCTCAGGAACAATATTGTTGCATAATCTGGAACAGAGACCATGCAGAGCCTCGAGGATGTCCTCGCCTTCGTGCGGGTTGTCGAGACCGGCGGCTTCAGCCGCGCCGCGGCACGCCTTGGTCTATCGAAATCGATTATCAGCCGCAGGGTTGCGCGGCTCGAAGCCGATCTCGGCGTCCGCCTTCTGAACCGGACCACGCGCGGCATCGCACCAACCGAGGCGGGCCTCGAATTCAAGACGCGCTGTGCGGAAATTCTGAGACAGCTTGAGCTGGCGCGCGAGGCCGTCACCTGTCGCGAGAAAGACATCGCTGGGACTCTGCGTCTTTCCGTACCCCTGTCTTTCGGCATCGCCCGCCTCGCTCCCGCAATCGCTGCCTTCTCGGAAAAAAATCCGCGGCTTTCCATCGATCTTTCCGTGAGCGATCGCTTCGTGGATCTGGTCGCCGAAGGATTCGATGCGGCAATCCGCATCGGCGTCTTGCCGGATACGAGCCTTATGAGCCGGCGGCTTGGCGCTATGCAGGCATTTGTTGTGGCCAGCCCAGCCTATCTCGCCAGACATGGCACGCCCGAAAAGCCGCAGGCGCTGACGCAGCACGAATGCCTCATCTATTCAGCCGGCTCGCGCGACACATGGCAGTTCCGCAGCGGCCGCAAATGGCTGAGCATCCGCCCGCAGGGCCGGTTCAGAGCCGACAACGGCGAGGTTCTGCGCGCCGCGGCTCTGGTCGATCTTGGCATCGCCGTATTGCCAGATTTTCTGGTGGAAGATGCTATCGCGAACGGCGCGTTGGTGCGGCTGCTCGGTGCCTGGCCCATGCCGGAAGCCAGCATTCATCTTCTGCGCCCAGGTGGCGGCGCGGCGCCTGCCCGGTTGACCGCCCTCGGCGATCATCTCGTCGAGTGGTTTGGGAGCAGCGGCGAAACGGCCGCCAAACTATAGAAGATCCAGCGAAACCCGCGCCTCGTCGGACATGCGCCGCTGGTCCCACGGCGGATCGAAAACGACGTTGACGACGACGCCGAGCGTGCCGGGCACCGTACCGATCGCCGTCTCGACCGAGCGTGTGAGTTCACCGGCGACAGGGCAACCCGGCGCGGTCAATGTCATATCGACACGGATCATCCGGCTTTCATCGACCTCGACCTTATAGATCAGGCCGAGTTCATAAATATCGCACGGGATCTCGGGATCGTAGACAGTCTTGAACGCGGCGACCATGTCGGCGATCAGCCGATTGCGCTCGGTTTGCTGAACGTCCGGCGAAAAGAGCCACTGCGGCTCGTTCGGCAGGGCTTCTTCAACGTCCAGAGTTTCCAGTTCGGCCATCACAGGCTCCATGTTCAAGCGAAAAAGCTTTCGGCCTTGTGCAAGGCTTCAGCGAGTTTATCGACTTCCTCAAACGTATTGTAGAGTGCGAATGACGCACGGCACGTCGATGTCACGCCAAAGCGTGTGAGCAAAGGCTGCGCGCAATGGGTGCCGGCCCGCACCGCGACTCCGGCGCGATCGATGATCGTCGCGACATCATGCGCATGCGCGTTCTTCATTTCGAAAGAGAGAATGGCGCCCTTGCCTTTGGCGCGGCCAAAGATCCGAATCGAATTGATCCGCGAAATCACATCATGCGCATATTCGCCAAGCGCCATCTCGTGCGCATGGATTTTGTCGCGACCGATCGCGCGCATGTAATCGAGAGCCGTCCCCAGCCCGACAGCCTGAATGATCGGCGGCGTGCCAGCCTCGAAACGATGCGGTGGATCGTTATAGGTGATCGTGTCGAGCGTGACCTCGTTGATCATTTCGCCGCCGCCGAGAAATGGCGGCAGTTTTTCGAGCCATTCCTTCTTGCCATAAAGCGCGCCGACGCCTGTTGGCCCGTAAAGCTTGTGGCCGGTTATAGCGTAGAAATCGACATCGAGATCACGCACATCGACATCGCAATGGACCGCCCCCTGCGCCCCATCGACCAGCACCGGAATGCCGCGGGCATGGGCTATCTTCACAATCTCCTTGATCGGCGTAATCGTGCCGAGGACATTGGACATATGGGTGATGGCGACGATCTTGGTCCTGTCGCTCAACTGCTTTTCGAATTCGTCGATGAGGAAATTCCCCTCATCATCCACATCGACCCATTTCAGCACCGCGCCTTTGCGTTCGCGCAGAAAATGCCAGGGAACGATATTGGCGTGATGCTCCATGATCGAGAGGACGATTTCATCGCCCTCTTTTATGAAAGCCTCGCCGAAGGATGAAGCAACGAGATTAATCGATTCCGTCGCCGATTTGGTGAAGACGATCTCATTCACCGATTCGGCGTTGAGAAATGCCCTGACGCTTTCGCGCGCCGCCTCATAGGCGTCCGTCGCGGCGTTCGCCAGATAGTGCAGGCCACGATGCACATTGGCGTATTCGTTATTGGTCGCCTCCACCATCCGCTCGACAACCTGTCGCGGCTTCTGCGCCGAGGCTGCATTATCGAGATAGACGAGAGGCTTGCCATAAGGCTTGAGCGAGAGGATCGGAAAATCCTCGCGAATGCGCATGACATCAAGCGGCGCCTCGGCAACGAGATGCTTGTTCATAGACGTGCTCCTTGCGGGCGCTTTGCAAGCCATGCCGCTATCTCGGCGCGGAAAGCTGCAACAAGGCTTTCATCCGGCAGTTCATCGACAAGTTCGCCGCCGAAAGCATCGAGCAACAATGCCTCAGCCTGCGCAAATGTCAGGCCGCGCGTCTGGAGATAAAAAATCTGGTCTTCATTCAGACCGCCGCAGGTCGCCCCGTGACCGCAGACAACATCATCGGCGAAAATCTCCAGCTCCGGTTTGCTGTTCATCGCCACCTTATCGGTCAGCAGCAAAGCCTTGCAGAGCATTTTGCTATCAGTCTTCTGCGCCGCGGGCGCGACGTGGATTCGGCCTTGAAACACGCCGACAGCTTCATCATCGAGAATGTAGCGGAAGTTCTCCCTGCCCTCGCACCCAGGCGCGCAATGCTCGACGAAAAGCGTGGTGTCGGCATGCTCGCGCCCGCGCAACAGCGAGACGCCGCGCAAGTTGGCCTTTGTGTCGGCGCCGTCGAAACGCAGGAAGATCTGCCGCCGGACAATGCCGCCGCCGGTGATCAGGGCGAAGCTATCGAAATGCGCTTTCGCGCCGAGCTTCACCATGAAGCTTTCAAGCCTGAGGCTGCCCGGCTCCGTATCCGTCAGCGACAGAGTATGGGCTATATCGCATTCATCGCCGCCGACGATGACGAGCGCATTGTTGATCTGCCCCTTGCGTCCACCGCTGCCGAAGCTCGTCTCGCTGATCTGAACCGAAGCGCCGGTCCCCACAAGTACAAGCGAGCGCGAAAAATGCGCGACCGGCGTCGCCGAGACGCTTGCGTAAACAAGACGGATGGGTGCATCGAGTTTTGTGCCTGGCGCGATGTCGATCACGACGCCGTCCTGCATCAAGGCAGCGTTGAGCGAGACGATCGGATCCTTCACGCCGGCCCATTCCGCCGAAAGTGCCGTCACAACGTCCCGGCGTCCTTCCGCCAAAGCCGCGGCCAATGATGAAACGCGGACGCCTTCCGGGAGCTTCGCTGAAAGCTCCGGAATGAACACGCCGTCCACGAGAACGAGGCTTTGCGCCGGCAGGCCCGCCGCGCGCATTTCCTTGCCAAGCGCGGCAATAGCTTCAGCGCCCGGCGGTTGGGCGAGCGGCAGAGCTTCGCGCATCAGGGCGCGCAAATCCGTGTAGTGCCAGGATTCGATGCGCCGATGCGGCAATCCGGCCTTGCTGAAGGACTCGAACGACGCCTCGCGAAGCTGCGCCACTTCCGCATTTCCCGGAAGTTTCGCCCTGGCGGTCCCAAAGGCTTCGGCGAGCGCAACCTCAGCGGAGGTTTTCGAGGGGATTATCTGAGCGGTCATCGCAGTTTCCCCTATGCGGCAGCAGTCGCTTCATAATTCTTGTAGCCGCTCTTCTCGACTTCGAGCGCAAGCTCCTTGCCGCCGCTGCGCACGATCCGCCCCTGGGCCATGATATGCACCGTATCCGGGACGATATATTCGAGAAGGCGCTGATAATGGGTGATGACGAGGAAGGCGCGGTCCGGCGCGCGCAAGGCATTGACGCCATCGGCGACGATGCGCAGCGCATCGATGTCGAGGCCCGAATCCGTTTCATCGAGAATGCCGAATTTCGGTTCCAGCAGCGCCATCTGAAGAATGTCCATGCGCTTCTTCTCGCCACCCGAGAAGCCGACATTAAGCGAGCGCTTCAGCATGTCGGATTTGATGCCGAGCATATCCGAGGCTGCCTTGATCTTTTTCATAAAGGCCGGCGTGGACAGTTCCTCTTCTCCGCGTTGCTTGCGCTGTGCGTTGAGCGCCGCCTTAAGAAACGTCATGGTCGCAACGCCGGGAATTTCGGTCGGATATTGAAAGGCGAGGAAAAGCCCGCGCGCGGCGCGAACATCGGGATCGAGTTCGAGAAGATTGACACCATCGAGAAGGACTTCGCCGGAGGTGACATTATAGCCGCTCTTGCCTGCACAGACATAGGAGAGGGTCGATTTGCCTGTTCCGTTCGGCCCCATCAGCGCGGCGACCTCGCCGTCCCGCACCGTCAGGTTCAAACCCTGAAGAATTGTCTTGTCGCCGATTGAAACAGTGAGATTTCTGATTTCCAACATGGCTAATGATCCTGCCTTATAAGGGGCGGCGCTGTCAGGTGCCGAACCGAAGCAGCCGCTTGTCCCCGATGCTTATGCGCTTGATCGTGGCGGGCATTAAACGCGCCTGAGAAGCGGCTTGTGCTGTTGATGTCTGCATCCCGCGACGGCGCGCCGGACACTCGCGTCAGCCGACGCTCCCTTCGAGCGAAACCGAGATCAGCTTTTGCGCTTCGACCGCAAACTCCATCGGCAATTGCTGCAACACATCGCGAACGAAACCGTTGACGATGAGCGCGGTTGCCTCTTCAGCCGAAAGCCCGCGCTGCAAGCAATAGAAGAGCTGATCCTCGGAAATTTTCGAGGTCGTCGCTTCGTGCTCGAACTGCGCCGAAGGGTTGCGCGATTCCACATAAGGAACCGTATGCGCGCCGCAACTATTGCCAATCAGGAGTGAATCGCAATTGGTGAAGTTGCGAGCGCCTGTCGCAAGACGATGCGCCGAAACCTGCCCGCGATAGGTATTCTGCGAATGTCCCGCAGAAATGCCTTTCGAGATGATCCGGCTCGTCGTGTTCTTGCCGAGATGGATCATCTTGGTGCCGGAATCGACCTGCTGATAGCCGTTCGAAATCGCGACCGAATAAAATTCGCCGCGCGAATTATCACCGCGCAGGATGCAGGATGGATATTTCCAGGTGATGGCGGAGCCTGTCTCAACCTGCGTCCAGGAAATCTTTGAATTCGCGCCCCGGCAATCGCCGCGCTTGGTGACGAAATTATAGATGCCGCCCTTGCCCTCGGCATCGCCGGGGTACCAGTTCTGCACCGTCGAATATTTGATCTCGGCATCATCGAGCGCGATGAGTTCGACGACCGCCGCATGCAACTGGTTCTCGTCGCGCTTCGGCGCCGTGCATCCTTCGAGATAGGACACATACGAACCTTTGTCGGCGATGATGAGCGTGCGCTCGAACTGGCCAGTATTCTGTTCGTTGATGCGGAAATAGGTCGATAGTTCCATCGGGCATTTCACGCCCGGCGGAATGTAGACGAATGAGCCGTCGGAAAAGACCGCGCTGTTCAGCGTGGCGTAGAAATTATCCGTCGTCGGAACGACAGAGCCGAGATATTTGCGCACGAGTTCGGGATGCGAATGCACCGCCTCCGAGATCGGGCAGAAAATGACTCCCGCCTTGCCGAGTTCCTGTTTGAATGTCGTCACGACCGAAACGGAATCGAACACGGCATCGACAGCAATCGGCCGCTCTGGCGCAACCTCGCTCTCGCCGGGTTGAACGCCGGCGAGGATCGCCTGCTCTTTCAACGGAATGCCAAGCTTCTCGTAAACCTGGAGCAATTCCGGGTCGACTTCGGCGAGCGACTTCGGGCCTGCTGCGGTCTTGGGAGCCGAATAGAAATAGAGATCCTGATAATCGACCGGGGGATAGTTCACCCGCGCCCAGTTCGGCTCGCGCATCGTCAGCCAACGGCGATAGGCTTCAAGCCGCCATTCGGTCAGCCACTCAGGCTCGTTCTTCTTGGCCGAAATGAAGCGGACGATGTCCTCGTTGAGACCCTTGGGGGCCTTGTCCGCCGCAATATCCGAAAAAAACCCGTACTTGTACTCTTCCACATCGACCGATTTGACGCGGTCGACGGTCTCCTGCACCGCAGCCATACCATTCTCCTCACCTTGGCGGTTTCAAGGACCGCTGGTTCAGACTTAGAGCCGTTTACGCCGCAGATTTTACCTGCCGCGCCTTAAGAGTTCGAACAGACCTTTCAAAAGCTCTCTCGAACAAGGCCAGATCCTCGGCCTCCGAATTCCACCCGAG
>SCSF01000029.1 GCA_004298435.1 Beijerinckiaceae bacterium | reverse complement strand
GCGGTGCAGCGTCTGCGCGCTGCAAGGCTGCCTTACATCGTCGTGCTCACCAACCCGACGACGGGCGGCGTCACGGCCTCATATGCGATGCTTGGAGACGTTCATATTGCCGAGCCCGGGGCGGTCGTCGGGTTTGCAGGCGCACGCGTGATCGAACAGACGATTCGCGAACGCCTGCCGGAAGGGTTTCAGCGCGCCGAATATCTCGAAATGCACGGCATGGTCGATATGGTCGTCCCGCGCCGCGAGATGCGGGCGACGCTGGCGCGGCTTTGCGCGCTTCTCACGCGGGCTCCGATACCACAAACGGGAGCGGCGGCATGACAACGGTTCCGCACGCGAGCGGTGCGGACAATTGGGAGACGATTCTCCACCGGCTGCTCGATCTGCACCCAAAAAAGATCGATCTTTCGCTTGGCCGGATCAGGCGATTGCTCGATGCGCTTGGCAATCCCGAGCTTCGGGTGCCGCCGGTCATCCATGTTGCCGGAACGAATGGCAAAGGATCGACGGTTGCCTTCATGCGCGCGATCCTCGAGGCCGCCGGGCGCAGTGTGCATGTCTACACCTCGCCGCATCTGGTGCGCTTTCACGAGCGCATCAGGCTCGGCAAAAAAGGCGGCGGACAACTCGTTGACGATTCGGAGCTCGCGGCGGCGCTTGCCTTCTGCGAGAAGGCCAATCTCGGTCAGTCGATCACCTTCTTCGAGATAACGACGGCGGCCGCTTTCAAGCTTTTCAGCGAGCATCCGGCCGATTATCTGCTTCTCGAAGTGGGCCTCGGCGGCAGGGTCGATGCGACGAATGTCATTGCCGCTCCGGCTGCAACCGTCGTCACGCCTGTCTCATTCGACCATCCCGAATTTCTTGGCGCGAGCGTGGCTGAGATCGCCTTCGAAAAAGCAGGGATCCTGAAGCCACGAGTGCCGGCCATCCTCAGCCTGCAATCGAAGGAAGCTCTGGACGTGCTGGTGCGGCAGGCCCGCAAGGTGGGAGCGCCGCTGCGCATCGGTGGTGAGGATTTCAGCGCGCGGGAAGAACATGGCCGGCTCATCTACGAAGACGAGCACGGCCTTCTGGACCTCGCGCTGCCGCGTCTCGCCGGCCGCCATCAGCATCAGAACGCCGCCAATGCCATCGCTGCCCTGCGGCTGCTAGAACCGGGCCTGACGGCCTCGGTGATCGAGACAGGTTTGATGACGACCGAGTGGCCAGCGCGGCTGCAAAGCCTCAAAAAAGGGCCGCTCGTGACGATGGCGCCGCAGGGCGCCGAAATATGGCTTGATGGCGCGCACAACGAAGATGGCGCGCGCGTTCTCGCCCAGGCGCTTGCCGACTTCGAGGACAAGGTCCCGCGGCCGCTCGCACTCATCTGCGGCTCGCTTTCGACCAAGGACACGGCTGCTTTTCTGCGGGCTTTCAAGGGGCTCGCACAGGAAGTTCTCGCCGTTCCCGTCAATGGGGACCATGCAGGCCGCTCGGCGGCCGAGGTTGCCGCGCTCGCCAACGCCGAGGGCATTCCTGCCGTCTCATGCGAAAGCATCGAAGCCGCGATGCGTTTTCTTGCTGCGCGGGACTGGCATGTGCCGCCGCGCATCCTGATTGCGGGCAGCCTCTATCTCGCCGGCGAGGTGCTCGCCCTCAACGACAGTCCGCCGAGTTGACAGCAGGCTTTGGCGCCCTTGCGCAAAGCAATGTTCCGACCTGTGCGTGCTTTGCAAGATGCTCGGCAAGTAATCGAAAAACAGCCTGCGCAATCCGCAAAAAATTGCCAAATGTAATAGCTATGTAAGAGCCGCAAGCAGTTGATTGTAATACTAATGTAAGAAAAGCTGGGACGCTCTAACTTGGGGTGGAAAGCTGCAATCTTTCATGCCATCTCATAAGAGCGGGCAGGTCGTCTGTCCCGTCCATACAATCCTAACGGAGGACATCATGGCTTGGACCACACCGTCGATCGTTGAAGTTTGCGTCGGCATGGAAGTCACCAGCTACGCTTCTGCCGAGATCTGATCGGCTGAATCGTGTCGAAGAGACGAAACGGGATCAGTTTAAGCGGGTAGCACAGTGCATATCGTCGTCCTTGGATCGGCAGCAGGCGGAGGTTTTCCGCAATGGAATTGCCTTTGTCCGGTCTGCCAGCTTGCATGGGCCGGCGATAAGCGTGTGAAGCCGCGGACGCAGTCGAGCCTCGCAATCAGCAGTGATGGTGAGAAATGGCTGCTGCTGAACGCTTCGCCTGATCTTCGACAGCAAATCATCGCGTCGCGCCGGCTTCATCCGCGCGGCGCGAGTCGGCAATCGCCGATTGCCGGCGTCTTTGTGACCAACGGCGATGTCGATCACCTGACAGGTCTTCTGACCATGCGTGAGCAACAGCCGTTCACGCTTTACGGCAGCAAGCTCACTCTGGAGCTGACGAGCACGAGCGTTTTCGGCGTCCTGAACAAGGAGCTTGTCCGCTCGGTGCCGGTGCATCTTGAAACGCCAGTGGATACCGGGCTCGGCTTCACGATCACGCCGTTCGCCGTGCCGGGCAAAGTGCCTCTCTGGCTCGAATCCGCCGAGGTGAAAATCGGAACGGAAGACGAGTCGACCGTGGGCCTCGAAATCATCGAGAACGGCAAGCGGTTTTATTATATTCCCGGCTGTGCAGAAGTGACCCCAAAGATCCAGGAGCGGATCAGGGGCGCGGATCTCCTGTTCTTCGACGGCACGACGTTCACTGACGACGAGATGGTGAAGCTTGGCCTGTCGCAAAAGACGGCCTGGCGCATGGGCCATACGGCGATGAGCGGCGAGAAGGGCTCGCTGGCCCGCTTGGCCGATCTTGGCATTGGCCGTAGGGTTTATGTGCATATCAACAATACGAACCCGGTGCTGATCGAAGATTCGCCCGAGCGCCGGAGCGTGGAAAAAGCAGGGTGGGACGTTTCCCACGATGGCATGGAGGTGACGCTGTGAGCGCGAGCCTTATGAGCGCGGATGAGTTGGAAGCCGCTTTGCGGAAGGTCGGCGCAGAGCGCTACCACAACAGGCACCGCTTCCACGCCCGTCAATATGGCGGCCATTGCTCCTATGAGGAAGTGCAGGCATGGGCGCTGAATCGCTACTATTACCAGTCGATGATCCCGATCAAGGACGCGACCGTGTTGACCCGCCTCACCGATACGGAAGACCGGCGGCAATGGCGCAAGCGCATCGAGGACCATGACGGTCTGAGAGAAGGCGACGGCGGCATCGAGCGCTGGCTGAAGCTGACCGACAGCCTCGGCTTCTCGCGCGACTATGCCATGTCGACGGAAGGCATTCTGCCAGCCACGCGTTTTGCGGTGGACGCCTATGTCGCCTTCTGCCGCGACCGCACGCCGCTTGAAGCGGTGGCCTCTTCGCTCACCGAGCTTTTCTCGCCGAATATCATCAGCGAACGATTGACCGGCATGCTGGCAAATTATGATTTCGTCAGCAAGGAGACACTTGCCTATTTCTCACAGCGCCCGCCGCAGGCGAAGCGCGATTCCGAATGGGCGCTCGCCTTCGTCAAAACGCATGCGAAGACGCGGGATGAACAGGATGCCGTCATCAAGGCGCTGGAGTTCAAATGCAGCGTGTTGTGGACGCAGCTTGATGCGTTGTGGACGGCCTATGTCGATAAATATGTTCCGCCGGGCGCCTGGGAACCGGGCACGAATATCATCGGCAAGGGCCGGGCGGCGTGAGGGTATGAGATGAACGACACAGCGGTCATCGCCGATACTGTCAAGCCGCGGCTGCCGCGTGGCGTTCGCCTCAAGCACGATGATACGCGCAACGAATGGCTGCTTCTTGCGCCGGAACGGGTGGTCAAGACCGACCTCATCGCTGTCGAGATCTTGAAGCGTTGTGACGGCGTGGCGACATTAGGGGAAATCGTCGCCGGCCTCGCTGATCAATTCAAGGCCGATCCTGGCCGGATTGCGGCGGATGTTCGGGCGATGCTCGGCGAACTTGCCGCCAAACGGATGGTGGATCTATGAACGCTCTCCAATCTCCCTCAGAAAGCACGGCGAAACGCATTCCGGCTCCGGTGGGTCTTCTCGCCGAACTCACTTATCGTTGTCCGCTTGCTTGTCCCTATTGCTCGAATCCGGTGGAAGCGGAAATCCGCGGCGGCGAGCTCGATACCGAGACGTGGAAACGGGTGTTTTCCGAAGCTGCGGAAATCGGCGTGCTGCACGCGCATCTTTCCGGCGGCGAGCCGGCGGCGCGGCGCGATCTCGTCGAAATCGTCGCCCATTGCACCAAGGTTGGCGTCTACACCAATCTCATCACGTCAGGCGTCGGTCTGACAGAAGAATCGATGAAGCAGCTTGCCGATGCCGGGCTGGAGCATGTGCAGCTTTCGATTCAGGATGCGAATGCGGCGTCGGCCGATCATATCGCCGGCTATGAAGGCGCTTTCGCACGCAAAATGAACGTCGCGAAATGGGTGCGTGAGTGCGGCTTGCCGTTGACGGTCAATGCCGTGATTCACCGCGCCAACATCGAGCGTGCAGGCCGCATGGTGGAGTTCGCGGTAGAACTCGGCGCACGCCGCGTCGAGATTGCGCATACGCAATATTATGCCTGGGCGCTGGTGAATCGTAAGGCGCTGATGCCAACGCGGGCGCAAATCGAGAAGGCGGTGGCGGAGGTCGAGGCGCTGCGCGAGGTCTATGCCGGAAAGATCGTGATCGATCACGTCATTCCGGATTATTACGCGACCTATCCCAAGGCCTGCATGGGCGGCTGGGGCAAGCGCACGCTGAATATCACGCCGCGCGGCAAGGTGCTGCCGTGCCATGCCTCGGAGACCATCCCCGGCCTCGAACACTGGAACGTCAACGAGCATTCGCTCGGTGATATCTGGTGGAATTCGCCGGCCTTCAACGCCTTCCGTGGAACCGACTGGATGCCGGAGCCGTGCCGCTCCTGCGCGCGCAAGGAGATCGATTACGGCGGCTGCCGTTGTCAGGCGCTGGCGCTGACAGGCGATGCGCGCAATGCTGATCCGATGTGCCATCTCTCGCCTCATCACGACAAGGTCGAGCAGATCGCCGCGACATTCGACGGAACGGAGACGGACATTCCTCCCTACGTCTACCGCCGCTACAAGACAAAAACGCCGGCCGAGTGAGGCTGCTGGCGGAACGGCTCTCTCAACCGGCGTCATCTTTATGGTGACGCCGGTTTTTTTGCCTTTATTTTGCATTTTGCTCTGCCGCAAATAACCGCGTCATTCCCGGAGATTTCATGCAAGGCAAAACCATTGTCGTAACCGGCGGCACATCCGGCATTGGCGAAGTGGCAGCCCTTGAGCTTGCCGCCAAGGGCGCGCGTATTGTGCTGGTTGCGCGCAGCAGACCGCGCGGCGAAACGAGCCTCGCGCGGCTGGAAACGCGTGCGCCGGGCCTCGGACATACCGTGCATTATGCCGACATGGCGCAGCTTTCGCAGATGAAGCGCGTTGCGGCGGAAATCGCCGCCGCCGAACCGAAGATCGATGTCCTGATCAATAACGCCGGAGCGATGTTCGCCAACCGCATCACGACTGAGGATGGGCTGGAGAAGACTTTCGCGCTCAATCATCTCTCCTACTTCGTTTTGACTGCGGGCTTGCGTGCGCCGCTTCTTGCCGCGCCGGGCGCGCGGATCGTCAACACGGCTTCGGATGCGCACAAGACCGCTCAACTCGATGTCGACGATCTTCAGATGACGAAGAAATATACGAGCTTCCAGGCCTATGGCCGCTCCAAGCTCGCCAACATTCTTTTCACGCGCGAATTGGCGCGCCGGCTCAAAGGCACGGGCCTCACCACCAACTGTTTGCATCCGGGTTTCGTCGCATCACGCTTCGGCGAGGAGGCCGGCGGCCTCGTTTCACATGTTATCGGCCTTGCGAAGATCCTCGCGATTTCGCCGGAGGAGGGGGCCAAAACCATTGTCTATCTCGCATCGTCGCCGGATGTCGCTGGAATGAGCGGCGAATATCTTTACAAGTGCCGGCGCGCAAAGCCTGCTTCCGCCGGACGCGATGATGCACTCGCGCGCGTGCTGTGGGAGAAGAGCGTGACGCTGACGGGCATGGATTGGCCTGCCGGTTAATCAGCCGTCTGCCTGCTTCTCACTTCGTGCAGTCGGTCAGGCTTTTATCGTCGATGGAAAAGACTTTTCCCTTTTTGATGCTGACATTTTTCACGACGCATGTGCGGCCGCTGGCATAGCCGAGCTTCACATCGTAGCTCCCGGGCGCAACGCTGTCCGGCAGGTTCAGCCGCTCGTCATAATCGACGCTGCCGTCCTTGTCGCTTTTGCAAAGATCGGGGCCGAAGCTTGTCGTGCCTGCTTTCGCAAGCTCGAAGCTCGTTACAGTTTTCGCCGTGAGGTTCCAGAAGCGCGTCGGCTTCGTCGCGGCGACGGCACTCAGTGTCGAGAACGCCATAATGCCGGCGCTCAGGAGAAAGATCGGGCGCATCTGGTATCACCTCCGGTTTGGATGATCGGAAGGCTAAGGCTCCAGCCGCTGCCGTGCAAGGAGTAAGCAGGTAGACTGGTACCGGAACCGTCACGCAGATCAAAAAGCCGTTTTGAACGAAGGAGCAGCGGCCAGAGCCCTACATTCGAGAGGTTGCGCGGCCAGTCCTAACCGCCTAAGCATGGCCGGCGGCAATGATAAAATTAGAGGAATTGATGCGCCCTTCCAAACGTGCCCCGGATGAATTGCGTGCGGTCTCGCTGGAGCGCAATGTTACGCGTTACGCAGAAGGCTCCTGTCTCGTCAAATTCGGCGAGACGCATGTGCTCTGCACAGCTTCTCTTGAGGACAAGCCGCCGCAATGGCTGCGTGGGCAGGGCCGCGGCTGGGTGACGGCGGAATATGCGATGCTGCCTCGCGCCACACACACACGGACGCGGCGTGAGGTGACTTCCGGCAGGCAATCGGGCCGCACGCAGGAGATCCAGCGGCTCATCGGCCGCAGCCTTCGTGCCGTGACCGATCTGCCGATGCTGGGCGAGCGCCAGATTACGATCGATTGCGACGTGTTGCAGGCCGACGGCGGCACGCGCACAGCCTCGATTACCGGAGCCTGGGTGGCTTTGCACGATTGCCTGAAGTGGATGCACGGGCGTTCGATCATCAAGGATATTCCCTTGCGCGATCATGTCGCGGCTGTGTCATGCGGCATGTCGAATGGCGAGGCTGTGCTCGATCTCGATTATATCGAGGATTCGGCGGCGGAGACGGATGCCAACTTCGTGATAACGGGCCTTGGCGCTCTGGTCGAAGTGCAGGCGACGGCGGAAGCTGCGGTCTTCAGCGAGGCCTCGCTGAATTCCATGCTGGCACTGGCGCGCGCCGGTATCGCCAAGCTCGTTGAGCTCCAGAAACGCGCCGTTGCATGAGCGGCATGCGGCAGAAATTGCAAGGGCGGCTCGTCATCGCCACGCATAATTCCGGCAAGCTGTGGGAGATGCGCGAGCTTCTCGCGCCTTATGGGCTCGATGCCGTTTCGGCGGGCGAACTGGGGCTGCCTGAGCCCGAGGAGACCGGCGCCACCTTTGTCGCCAACGCGGAATTGAAGGCGCGCGGCGCTGTGCAGGCCGCAGGGCTGCCGGCGCTTGCCGATGATTCAGGTCTTTGCGTCGATGCTCTCGGCGGTGCGCCTGGGCTGTTTTCCGCACGTTGGGCGGAAGTGACGCCAGGCGGCATTCGCGATTTTGCCGCGGCGATGGATAAGGTCGAGGCGGCTCTCAAGAAGGCGGGCGCCAGGCCGCCTTATACGGCGCATTTCGTTTCCGTTATCTCCCTTGCGATGCCATCGGGCGAGGTTGAAAGCTTCGAGGGGAAGGTCTTTGGCACTCTGGTGTTTCCACCGCGAGGAACACTCGGCTTCGGCTATGATCCGATCTTTCTGCCGAATGGATTGTCGCGCACTTTCGGGGAGATGATGGCGGCTGAAAAGCAGGCGATTCCTGCCGATGGCTCCCCGGCCTTGTCGCATCGCGCCCGCGCTTTCCAGGCTTTCGCGCGCGCCTGCCTTTAGAGCGTGACCCGGCCATCCAGCCTCTTTGAAGCGACGATTGTGTCTGGATGCGCGGATCAAGTCCGCGCATGACGCGTTGATGATCAGCTTTTACCAAGCTTCAAAGTCATTCCGGCTCCGATGTCTCGAAATGTCGCGATCCCGCCGCTTGCTGCGCTGCAATGAAATGGTCATACTGCGGGTAGCGATCTTCAATTTTTTGCGGTGCGGACTGGCAATTCGGGCCATGCCGGCCAATGTCAGGCAGACCGCGGCCGAAACGAGCGCTATGCGCCAGCTTTGACGACGAGAGACATGAGCACGACCTGGAACACGAAATTCGGCTCACGCCGCGTTCGATATGATCCGCCGACATTGAAGGAGGCGATCATTGCGGCGAAGGGGCTGTCCGATCAGTTGCTCGATCAGATCGAGATTGCCGCGAGCCTGATGGATCTGCCGGTCGAAGAGGTTCGCGGCGAGGTTATGAAAGCGGCGCCTTCGCGGACCGCGGAGCGTATCGTCGCGCCAAGCAGCCGCGAGGGCACGACGCGCAGCGTCATCGTGGAACGCAAGGTTTCGCGCCGGCCGGTTCGCGCCACAGGGGCGTGAATGCCGATTGTCAGTGTTCCGCACGCGCGATCATTGCGTAGGCAAGAAAATGTGCGGGCAGAATCGGCTGCGCCCCATCGATCACTTTGGGAAGCGCGATCGTCGGCATTGTCTGCGTAAACGCAACGGACAGTGAGTTCGGCCGCGCTGGTGGCAGCGGCGCTGCCGCGAACACATGATCCATTGTTCTGTGTTTTTCCGCTTCGCTCTGCTGGCGTGTTGCGACCAGGGTTGTCGAAGGCGGCCGGGACGGCGCGCGCGTCGCCTTTGCGCCGAACGTGGACATGACATTCGACCAGACGCGCGCGATGGCGTTCGGCGGCTGCGCCTGCGGCTTGGCGCGGGCGACCATGATGCGGGGCGCGTTGCAATCCCTGATGCCGAGTGCGATCAACTCCTTGCCGCTGAGAACCTTGAACTTGCGCGTGAGCGTCCCAAGCCGCGCCCGAACCGCTGGCGGATAGGAATCAAACAATTGCCGCGACACGCTGAAATCGGTTCGCTTGTCGTTTAAATTGTAAGCCTGATGAAACTTGAAGATGCTGTCAGGATAAACGCAGACGTTCGGCAGGCTTAACGCGAGCGTGCAGGCCGAATGGCATTCATGGACACGCACCTCGCGGTCTGTTTCGCGGTAATATTCCGTCTGGGCTTCGTAATCCCGGACAAGACCGCCAACGTCTTTCGTCACGATAACGGGCGCCGGCGCCGGAGGCGGATTGAGATACGACAAAACCGATCCTTCGCGAGCCCGCCGACTGCCGGCGGCTCGACTGAAGCCATTCCGGGTCCGATGCCTCGGAACCGTGGCTTTGTTTTCTGTCTTGATGCGTTTTTCTCAGTGTGAGGAGAACGCCGCTATGCAGCCTAGAAAAACGTGGTGAATGAGGCGTTAAGATGCGGGAGTTGCGGCGGCTCTTCGGCTTTATGGCGTTTTCAAGCGAAGCGGTCTCCTCCAGAGCATTTTCGAGCGAAGTGGCTTCCGGTTTGCGTGAAGAAAATGCGCCGAAACAAAAAAGTAGGGCCGCGGTTCTGATTCCGTCAGAACCGAAACGGCTCTATCGGGCAGAGTCGCGGCAGCGAACGAGCATCTCCGGCGTATCGATGTCGATTTCGATGGCGGGATCATCGATCGGAAGTTCGAGGATTCCCTGATCCAGCCTTTCAAGCACGCTCCGCGCGCCGCGGTCGCCTTTGGCCTCTCGCACGGCTTCGAAAATATCCTTGCCCAATAAAACAGGATTGCCGCGACGCCCGGCATGAACCGGAATGACGGCCTTTGTTCCGGCGGGAGCAGAATCGAACGCGCCGAGAAGTTCATCAATGATCTTTGCTGTCACACGAGGCATGTCGGCGAGCAGAATAATCGCGCCGTCTGCGTCATCGCCCACGGCGTCCAGCCCGATCCTGAGAGATTGCGAAAGCCCTGCTGCCGGAGCGGGATTATGAAGAAATAAAACGTCGAGTCCGGCAAGGGCCGCTTCGATTTTT
>SCSF01000028.1 GCA_004298435.1 Beijerinckiaceae bacterium | reverse complement strand
AAGCATTTGCATACGCCCGTTCGCATGACATCAACAACGGACGGCGCGGAAATCGCGATCGCGCCGGACCGCTCAGGCAATTACCTGACCGATGTCGAAATCGATGGCCGTGTCGTTCACATGATGATTGATACTGGTGCGACCTACGTTTCGCTGACCAATGCGGACGCCAATGCGCTCGGCCTTCATCCCGCGCCTTCCGATTATATCTATCGCACGATGACGGCCAACGGCGCGGGCATAGCCGCCAAGGTGCGAATCGGGCGGCTCAGAATCGGGCCGATGCAGATCGATGATGTGGAAGCCTTCGTCATGCCGCCGGGCGTGTTGGGGACAAGCCTTCTCGGCATGAGCGCGTTGCGTCGTTTGGGCTCAGTCGAAATTTCCAGCGGCGAACTGGTTCTGCGGCAGTAGCTCACTGACAGACGTAGCCCAGAACCCTGCCGTCTGCGCCATAAGCCAGAGTCGAGAAGTCGCCGTTATAGCCGTTGTTCCTATCGGGGATGCAGAAGTCTGATGTCGTAAAATAATATCCCGAGAGATAGCGCGGGGCCTCGCCATAGCCATAGACATAAGGCACAGCATACGGCCTGACGTGCCACCTGTGATGATAGTGATGGCCGGTTGCGACGAAAGCCGCGGCGGGGGCCGGCGCCACGATAATGGCACCCATAGTCAAAGCCGCAATCGCGCCCGCGAAAGTCATTTTTGAAAATGTCGTCATGTCTTTTCTCCATCGGCTCGATTAGGCCGAACGAGCCTCAAATGGGCCAAAAGAGTAGACGATCAAGGAGGCGAGAGGCAATGGCCGACTGGAAATGAGAACCTCCCCGTTTCAGGCGAGAGCAGGCTCTCTGTCTTTGAACTTATTCGTTTGCAGCGTATTCTTTTCGGGACTCGCCAGAGCCATCCCTCGAACCAGGCCACTTCGCCTGAAAACGCACCAACCTGCTGAGGATTTTCATGTTCCCGAAGCCAGAGCCGATGCTCGTTTCCAATACCTATGCCTACGAACAAGCTCCACTGGTCAAGGCAACCGGCTTTCGCGAATATGACGCCCGCTGGCTTTTCGAGAAAGAAATCAACCTCATGGGAGTGCAGGCGCTCGGCCTTGGGCTTGGCACTTTGCTGCATGACATGGGCGTGAAGCCGGAGATTGTGACCGGCCACGATTATCGCAGCTACTCCAGTTCGATAAAATATGCGCTGATCGCCGGCCTGATGGCGGCTGGCGTCAAGGTGCATGACATCGGGCTTGCCCTGACGCCCATGGCCTATTTCGCGCAATTCGATCTCGATGTTCCGGCCGTCGCGATGGTGACGGCCTCACACAACGACAATGGCTGGACCGGCGTGAAGATGGGCGCTCATCGCCCGGTGACTTTCGGGCCTGACGAGATGGGCCGGCTGAAGGAAATCGTTCTTTCCGGCAGCTATCGTTACGGCAGCGGCGGCTCCTATCGTTTCGTCGCTGATTTCCCGGCGCGCTACATCGCCGATCTGACGAACCGCAGCCCGTTCCGCCGCAAGCTGAAGGTCGTGGCCGCCTGCGGCAATGGCACGGCGGGCGCCTTTGTGCCGAGCGTGCTCAGCAAACTCGGTTGCGATCTGGTGCCGCTCGATACGGATCCGGATTTCACGTTCCCGAACTACAATCCCAACCCCGAAGACATGGAGATGCTGCACACCATGGCCGCCAGGGTGCGGGAGACTGGCGCTGATGTCGGCCTCGGCTTCGATGGCGATGGCGACCGCTGCGGCGTGGTCGACAATCATGGGGAGGAAATCTTCGCGGACAAGATCGGTGTGATGCTGGCGCGCGATCTTTCGAAACTGCATCCGGGCGCGACCTTCGTGGTCGATGTCAAATCGACGGGCCTTTTCGCAACCGATCCGGTGCTGATGCAGAATTCCGTAAAGGCGGATTACTGGAAGACGGGCCATTCCTACATCAAGCGGCGCGTCACAGACCTCAAAGCGCTCGCCGGCTTCGAAAAATCCGGCCATTTCTTTTTCAACACGCCAGTCGGTCGCGGCTATGACGATGGGCTCGTGACCGCGATCCATATTCTCGACATGCTCGACCGCAACCCGGGCAAGTCCATGGCCGATCTCTACAAGGATCTGCCGAAGACCTGGGGGTCGCCAACCATGTCGCCCTATTGCCCGGACGAAGAGAAGTATCGGGTGGTTGATGAGGTGGTCGGCCAGATCAAAGGAATGCAGGAGAAGGGCGCGACGCTGATCGGCCAGCCGATCCGGGATGTCGTCACGGTCAATGGCGTGCGCGTCACGGTGGCCGACGGGACGTGGGGGCTGGTGCGGGCCTCCTCGAACAAGCCGGAACTTGTTGTCGTCGTGGAAAGCCCGGTATCGGAAGAGCGGATGCGCGAAATGTTTGGCGCGATCGACAAGATCGTGCGCGAGCATCCGGAAGTCGGCGCGTATAATCAGACCCTTTGACGGCGTGCGGTGTCCGCGGCTGCGGGTGCTGCTATTTCGTCGCCTGCGCGTTGTGCGCCTGGATCTGGGCGGCGACCTGGTTGAAATAGGCCGGATCGTCGCCCAGTCGCGCGGTCGGCTGGCAACGCGGCGAACAACTATAGGATTGCCGCTCCATGCCGCGCTGAACGACAAGCGAATTGCTGCCGGCCACAACATTTATCTCGGATTGGGCGACTGGCTTCCCGTTGCCGTCGAGCGCGATGAAGTTCGTGTCGCCGAAGCCTTTGCCGGTGACGATCATCGTTCCGTCGTGCTTCAAAAGCGTCACATCCGCAATCATCGGGTTGCCGATGATCAGCGTTTGCGTCCCAGGCGGAACTTTGACGATGCGCGCCTGATCGACTGTGACAGTCAATACTTCCTTTGCCAGCGCGCTGCCGTTCGAGAATGCGAGAAGGCAGCAGGCGAGGCCCAGCCCAGCCGGCCGCTGCATGAAGCAAAGAGCTGATCGTAAATTCGATCGAAGGTCTGTAAATGGCAGACTCATAAGATGCCTTCACGCGATGACGCATTGAAGCAGGATGCGAAAAACTGGAGCACGGTCTTTCGCATCCTGCTTTGACTCCCGAAGCAGATCGCCTGAATGCGCTCGATCCGAAACAGCCCGATTGCATTGCGATCGAGCCAACATTCGAACAGAAAATGGTTAAGGATCATTGAAAGACGCAACGCCAGATTGCGTTGACTTACGGTCGATTTTTCGAGGTTTTCCAGAGCGCTGGAGTGACCATGCACCACTCAATTTATTCGCAACAAACTCGCTAATGAGTCGACGACCGGGTTAACGTGATTGCAACGACTGGTTTGTAGAGTGGCGTCATTCCGGCAATGCAACCGACAAAACGTCAGCCCGGAATGTGGATGAATCAGGAGTACTTCGCATGAAAAACATTTTCGCTCGTTTCGCTGCCGATGAGTCCGGCGCGACCGCGATCGAATACGGCCTGATCGCCGGCTTGATCGCCGTCGTCATCATCAGCGCCGTTTCGACCCTCGGCAAGAACATTTCGAACAAGTTCAACGCGGTCGCCAACAATCTGACCTGACACCGGCGCGGCGGACGGCCGTGTTGCATGCGGCCCGCGCAACGGAAGTTCCGCTGCGAGGGCCGCCGCTGTTTTCGGCTGGGCATGATATCAACCCCGGACTCATGCCCGCCGCGCCCGCGGAAAGTTGCGCGATACTGAATTCGTGCGCCGTTATGGGCGAAACGTTCTTAAGCAAAAGTAAACTCGCCTCGTCCTAAAACATTTTCGGGCACGCCGAGAGGATTTCGCGCGCGCTTTGATGTGGAATCGATCGCATGGACTATTCCATCGTGCTGGTCGGCGCGACCTTACTTGTCTTCCCCGCGCTGATGGTGTTTGCCGCCTTTTCCGACCTGTTCACGATGACGATATCGAATCGCATCTCGATCGTGCTTGTCCTCGTTTTCGTTTTGCTGGCGCTGGCGCTGCATGTGCCGCTGGATGAAATCGGCCAGCATCTGCTGTGCGGCCTTTGCGTCCTGGCTCTTACTTTCCTGTTCTTCGCATTTCGCTGGATCGGCGGCGGAGACGCCAAGCTGGCCGCGGCGACTGCCCTGTGGCTCGGCTTCGATCATCTTCTGGACTATGGCCTCTATGCCGCCCTGTTGGGCGGGGCGCTTACTGTCTCGATCCTGATGATGCGGCGCTGGCCGCTGCCGCGCATACTCATTACGCAGGATTGGATCGCCCGTCTCCACGACGACAACAATGGCGTGCCTTACGGGATCGCGCTCGCGGTCGCCGGCCTTATGCTTTACCCGGAAACGCGAATCTGGCTTTCTGCGATCGCTTTTTGAGCGGTGGTCCCGATCTGGACACCCGCGCCGAGGCATTGAACATATTCCGTTAACCTTAATTTGACGTTTGCATGTTGGTATCTGCGCTGTCCTTATCGTCAAGCGCCACGAGCCAATTATGAAACCCGCCCGACTTCTGATTCTCGGAACCGCACTCGCCGCGGGCATCGGGGCGGCTTTTATGGTTGCCTCATCGAAGCCGCCGCAGCCAAAGATCGTCCGTCAGGCGCCGGTGAGAACCGATGATGTTCTCGTCGCGGCCAAGACCTTGCTGCTTGGCAGCGTCATCCAGCCTGGCGATCTGAAATGGCAGAGCTGGCCCAAGGCACATGTACCTCCCAGCGTCATCCGCAAAAGCACGGCCCCGCAAGCGCTCACCGATTACAAGGGCGCCCTCGTGCGTGCGCCTCTCGGCGTCGGCGAACCGGTCTATCCCGATCGGCTGGTGAAAGCAGGCACCGCAAGCTTCCTTTCGGCCATCCTGCCATCAGGCATGCGCGCCGTAGCGATCAATATCGACCACCAGGGCTCCACGACCGCGGGTGGCTTCATCCTCCCGAATGACCATGTCGATGTGATCCACACGTTTGAAGACAAGGCAGCGGCGAGAGCCGGCGTTCCGGATGCCATGGTGAGCGAGACTCTCCTGCGCAATGTCAGGGTGCTGGCGATCGGCCAGAACATTCAGGAGCACAACAAGGAGAAGGTGGTTGTCGGATCGAACGCGACGCTCGAACTCACTCCCGCTCAGGTCGATACGATTCTGCGCGCACAGCGCGTAGGCCAGCTTTCACTGTCTCTGCGCAGCCTCGCCGACAGCAAAACCACCTCGAAAGAACCCGCGACGGACGACGACAGATCCAATGGGATGACAATCGTGCGCTACGGCATTCCCGTCCAGGTGCGATCGCACTGAATTCAAAGCCAGGTTCGTGTGACCAATTACACCGCAGGAAATGCCAGTATGAAACGTCTGGTCGCAAAGCCAAAGATTAGAAATCCGCAGATCCGGCCCATTGTTTGCGGATTGCTGGCGGCGTTTTGCATCGCGATGCCGCTGACGCAAAGCTATGCGGGCGGACGCCCGACAATCGAGTCGGCATCGCCGGGCGAAGTCCGCCGCATATCTATGGGCGTGGGAAAATCCGTCATCGTCGATCTTCCTCAGGATGCTTCGGAAATTTTCGTCGGCAATCCGAAAATTGCGAATGCGGTCGTTCGTTCTGCACGCAAGCTTTATGTGATCGGAATGGCGGATGGGCAAACCACGGTCTTTGCACTCGATGCGCACGGGCGACAGATCGCGGCGCTCGAAATCAGCATCGGCCGCGATGTCGGAGAGTTGCAGCAGGTCCTGAAAGCGGCGCTTCCCAGAGCGGCGATTTCCGCGCGCACCATCAATGACACGATCATTTTGAGCGGCACCGTGGACTCGGCCGAGGAGGCGCAGCGCGCGACCGATATAGCCGAAGGTTTCGTCAAGCAGCAGAGTACTGCCGGCGGTGCGAAAAGTCTCGTCGTCAACTCGCTGGTCATTCGCGGTCGCGATCAGGTGATGCTGAAGGTGAGCGTGGCGGAAGTCCGCCGCGACATTGCCAAACAGCTTGGCCTGACCTCGAGCGCCTGGGGAGCCTTCACACAATATAATCCTTTCGGCATCAGCGGCGTCCTCGCGGCGAACCCGGCCACCAGCGTACCGACGTCCTTGACGTTGAAGAATCCGACAAACACGATCAATGCGACGCTTGAGGCTTTTGAGCGCTATGGGGTGTCCCGCATTCTCGCCGAGCCGACGGTTTCCGCAATCTCCGGCGAAAGCGCGAAGTTCACAGTCGGAGGCCAGGTGCCGATTCCGAGCGCTCCGGTCTGCGCGACGAACGGCTCGGTCACCAATTGCAGCCCCGGCGGCGTCACCTATCAGCCTTATGGCGTCACGCTGAACTTCTCGCCCGTCGTCATGTCGGACGGCCGGATTGTGATGCACATCGCGACCGAAGTGACGGAACTCGATTACCAGAAGTCCGCGACGATTCAGGGCGTCACCGTCCCCGGCCTGCGCACGCGCAAGAACGAAACGACGGTCGAGGTGCCCTCGGGCGGCTCCATAGCGTCGGCGGGTTTTCTGCAAACCACTTCGACGCAGGTCATCAACGGCCTTCCCGGAGCGATGGATCTGCCGATCCTCGGAGCTCTGTTCCGCTCGCGCGACTACCAGCGCAACGAAACCGAGCTGATGATCATTGTCACGCCTTATCTCATCAAGGCGACGGAGGCCAAGGAGTTGCCGAAGCCGGACGACGGATTCGCCGATGCGAGCGATCCGCAAGCATGGCTGCTTGGCCGGATGAACCGCCTCTACGCATCTCCCAACAATCCTGAAGCACTCAAGAATTTCAAAGGTAACGTCGGCTTCATTCAAGACTGAGGATCGGCCTCGCCGCCGCGCACCAAGAGCCAAGCACCATGTCGATTTTGCCGCCTTCAAAAACCAATAGAAAAGCCGCGCGCCGGCTGTCGAGCAATTCGACCCTGCGGCTGCTCGCGCCGCTCGGCATTCTCATGCTCGCCGGCTGTGCGCATGTTGACCGTATGAAAACGTCGTCCATTCCGATGGACGACTACCGCAACCGCCATCCCATCCTGCTTTCGGAAAGCGCACAGAAACTGGATATTTTCCCGGCTCCGGAAGCGCGCGGACTCGACAGCCGTTCAGCCGGGCAAGTGGCCGAATTCGGCCGTCTTTACCACTCCACGGGGCATGGGCCGATCAACATCTTTATCCCGGATGCCAGGACCTCGCCGCGCGGCACCGTCGCAGCCATCCGCAGGGCGCTCGCGCGCGGTGGCGCACATGCGCCATTGCAGATCACGCATTATCCCGTCGTCAACCCGGGCCTCGCCTCGCCGGTGCGCCTGAGCTTCATCGGGCTCAAGGCGAGGGTCGGGGACAAATGCGGGCAGTGGCCGAACGATCTTGGTCCCGGCAGCGGTCTGCAAGGGTGGGAAAACAAGCCTTACTGGAACTTTGGTTGCTCCTACCAGAGCGCGTTTGCGGCGCAAGTCGCCGACCCACGCGATCTCGTTGGTCCGCGCGCTGAAGATCCTTCTGATACGGTGATGCGTGACCGCGCTATCATCAGCCTCCGCAAAGGAGCAGATCCGACGACGGAATGGAAAACGAAAAACTCGAACATCAGCACCGTCGGAGCGCAATGATGAATCAGGTTTCTTCCAAGGAGCAGATTGCGCCGCTCCCGCGGATCTCGCTGCAAGCCTTCTGCGACTCGCCTGAAGTCGCGCAAACCGTTCAGGACGCCATGACCGACAGGCGCATGGAGCGCGCGCATGTCAAGGTTCATATGGGGGGCGCGGCGGCGGCCATAGAAGCCTACCGGTCGTCGCCAACGCCCAATGTGATCTTTCTGGAAACGTCGGCATCCCGCGACGAGCTCGTCGAGCATCTCGATGCGCTTGCAGAATTCTGCGATCCCGGCACAAAGGTCGTGGTTGCCGGACGCACGAACGATATCATCCTCTACCGCGATTTGATGAGCCGTGGCGTGAGCGAATATCTCGTCGCTCCCTTTGCCGTGCTCGATTTCATCCGCAGCATCTCATCGCTTTATGGGAGTTCTGGTGCGGAGCCGGTCGGCAAGATCATCGCCTGCACAGGCGCGAAGGGTGGCGTCGGCGCCTCGACGCTGACGCACAACATCGCCTGGTCGATTGCGCGCGATCTCGAAATCCAGACTGTATTGGCGGATCTCGATCTCGGCTTTGGCACTGTTGGGCTCGACTTCAACCAGGACCCGCCACAAGGCATCGCGGAAGCGCTGTTCGCCCCGGACAGAGTGGATGCCAACATGGTCGACAGGCTCCTGTCACGGTGCAGCGACAGGCTTAGCCTTCTTGCGGCTCCGGCAACGCTTGATCGCAATTATGATTTCCCTGAAACGGCCTTTGACGCCGTCATGGATATATTGCGCGCCTCGACGCCATGCATCGTTATCGATGTTCCGCATCTCTGGACGGGATGGTCGCGGCGGCTTCTCCTTGGGGCCGACGAAATCATCCTCGTCGCCTCGCCGGATCTCGCCAATCTGCGCAACGCGAAGAGCATTCTCGATACGATGCGGACCGGCCGCCAGAACGACGGCAAGCCGCATCTTGTTCTCAACAATATTGGCGTCGCGAAGCGGCCGGAGATCGCAGTTTCCGATTTTGGCAAGGCCGTCGATCTCGATCCCGTCGCAATCATCCCCTTTGAACCCAAGCTCTTCGGCACGGCTGCGAACAATGGGCAGATGATTTCCGAGGTCGAGCCGTCAAGCAAGGTTAACGAGACGATTGCCGAACTCGCGCGTCTGGTGACGGGGCGGGGCGAAATCAGGAAAGCCAAGCGGACGATCTTCGAGCCGTTGATTACCAAATTGGGGCTCAGCAAAGCTTCCTGAGAAGCTTGCCGTTCCGCACCCGAAAACACCGCCGAATTCCACCATTTTGGGAATTTCAGGGAGAAATTTGTCAACTTTTGCAAGCCATGATCGGTGGGCGCTCGCCGTGAGATCGCATTGGACCGACGCCGGTTGCTGGATTTCGCGCCCGGTTGCGATGCGCGGATGTCCGGGCGAGGAGTGAGAATATGTTCGGTAAGCGCGCACAGATCGACGAGAGCGTGACGCCGGCGCCGGCGCCGGCACCGGTGTCGCCGCCGCCTGTCCGAGCGGGCGCGCCAGCACCAGCGCGGAAAACCGGCCCGGCGCTGATCGAGCCGATGCCGCCGCCGGCTCCGGAAGCGCCGCGCTCCGACGCCTATTACGTCACCAAGAGCATGATTTTCGGCGCCTTGATCGAGGCGATCGACTTGACGCAACTCGCGCGGCTCGATGCTGACAGCGCGCGCGAGGAAATCCGCGACATCGTCAACGAAATCATCGCCATCAAGAACATCGTAATGTCCATCTCGGAGCAGGAGAGCCTGCTCGAGGACATCTGCAACGATGTGCTGGGCTATGGCCCGCTGGAGCCGCTTCTCGCGCGCGACGACATCGCCGACATCATGGTGAACGGTGCGATGCAGACCTACATCGAAGTCGGCGGCAAAATCCAGCTCACGAATGTCCGGTTCCGCGACAATTCGCAACTGATGAACATTTGCCAGCGCATTGTCAGCCAGGTCGGCCGCCGCGTCGACGAGGCGTCGCCCATCTGCGATGCGCGTCTGGCCGACGGTTCCCGCGTCAACGTCATCTCGCCGCCGCTCGCCATCGATGGGCCGGCCCTCACGATCCGCAAATTCCGCCGCGACAAGCTCACCCTGGATCAACTGGTCCGCTCAGGCACGATTTCGCCGGAGGGCGGCGAGATCCTGAAGATTATCGGCCGCGTCCGCTGCAACGTGTTGATTTCCGGCGGCACCGGCTCCGGCAAGACCACTCTGCTGAATTGCCTCACGCATTTCATCGATGCCGGTGAACGCGTCATTACCTGCGAGGATGCGGCGGAGCTTCAACTGCAACAGCCGCATGTGGTGAGGCTTGAGACGCGCCCGCCGAGCCTCGAAGGCACCGGCGCCGTCACCATGCGCGATCTTGTCAGAAACTGCCTGCGTATGCGCCCCGAGCGCATCATCGTCGGCGAGGTGCGCGGCCCGGAAGCCTTCGATCTTTTGCAGGCGATGAACACAGGCCACGATGGCTCTATGGGGACGCTGCATGCGAACTCGCCGCGCGAAGCTCTGAGCCGTCTCGAATCGATGATCACCATGGGCGGCTTTGCATTGCCGCCGCGCACGATCAGGGAAATGGTCGTGTCCTCCATCGATGTCATCGTCCAGACATCCCGTCTGCGCGACGGTTCTCGCCGCATCACCCATATTTCTGAGGTCATGGGCCTCGAAGGCGATGTGGTCATCATGCAGGACCTGATCGTCTACGACATTCAGGGCGAGGATGCCGCCGGCCGCCTCAAGGGAGTGCATCGCTCGACCGGCATCGGACGCCCGCGTTTCTGGGAGCGCGCCCGCTATTTCGGCGAGGAGCAGAGGCTCGCGCGCGCCCTCGATGCTGCGGAAATGAGGGAGTCCGCATGAGATCGACCCGGCTTGAAGCGAGTAGAAGATGATCGAGCTTGGCTCTCACGAATTGCTGCTTGTCGCATTGGCGGCTATAGCCGCCGGCGGGCTGCTCTATGTTTTTGCCTACCCGCTGCTCAGCGGCGAAGCGAAGGCGGAGAAGCGCAAGGTCGCCTTTCTGTCGCCCGGGACGGCTCGAAAAATCATCGAGCGCCAAGTCGACGCCAACGCCCGCCGCAAACAGATCACCGACAGCCTCAAGGAAATCGAGACGCGCAACAAGCGCAAGAAACTGTCGCTGGAGGGCAAACTCGTCCAGGCCGGTCTGGATTGGTCGCGCAATACGTTCATCGCCTATTCCTGCATCGCAGGCCTCGTGCTCGGCGTCCTGCTGTTTCTGATCGACAAGAACATAATCCTGGCGCTCGGTGGCGCCCTGATCGGCGGTTTGGGGCTGCCGCGCTGGTACGTTCAATTCAAGGCTAAGCGGCGGGTGAAGAAATTCGTCGAGAATTTTCCCGAAGCGATCGACATCATCGTTCGCGGCATCAAGGCCGGTCTGCCGCTCGGAGACTGTCTGCAAATCATTGCGAGCGAAGCGCAGGAACCGATCAAGACGGAATTTCGTATGATCGTGGAAGCGCAATCCATGGGGTTGTCGGTGGCAGAAGCCGTCGAGCGTCTCATTGCGCGCCTGCCGATTGCGGAAACGAGCTTTTTTTCAATCGTCATCAGCATTCAGCAGAAGGCCGGCGGCAATCTTTCCGAAGCGCTGTCCAACCTCGCTGACGTGCTCCGCGACCGTAAAAAAATGAAAGGCAAGATCGCCGCGCTGTCGTCGGAGGCCAAGGCGTCCGCGGGCATTATCGGCGCGTTGCCCTTTGTCGTCACGGCTTTGGTCTATCTGACGAGCCCATCCTATATCAGCCTTCTATGGACGAGTTCCACGGGCGAACTCGTGATGATCGGCTCCGCGATCTGGATGGCGGCGGGCGTTTTCGTTATGAAACAGATGATCAGTTTCGAGATCTGAGTACGATGAACTGGCGGACCTCACCATGAATATCGCCGAATATCTCGATCGTCAGGTTCTGCTCGGCATATTGGTTGCGATCGCGACGATCGCGACGGTGATCACGGTCGCCATGCCGCTTTTGCAGACGGACAAGCTCGAAAAGCGGATGAAGGCAGCAGCGAGCGAACGCGAGCGCATCCGCAACCGCGAGCGTGAAAAGCTCTACGATGCCTCCAGCAAGATCAGCCTGCGGCGCGAGCCGAAGGTCTATATGAAGCAGGTCGTCGAAAGGTTCAAACTTTCGAAATGGCTCGGCACCGACGCGGCAAAATCACAGATGATCATGGCCGGCTTTCGCGGGCCACAGGCGGATGTCGGATTTTTGTTTTTCCGCCTCGTCACGCCGCTCGCGCTGTTCGGCATCGCTTCCATATATTTTCTGCTGCTCAACGTGTTGGGCTGGCCGCTGATGTTCAATCTGGGAGCCGTACTCCTCGCGGCTTATATTGGCATCAAGGCGCCCGAAATCTATTTGAGCAATCTGATCACCAAGCGGCAGAAGTCTCTCGTTCGCGCGGCTCCCGACGCCATGGATCTTCTGTTGATCTGCGTCGAATCCGGCATGTCGATTGAACTCGCCTTTCGCCGCGTCTCGCATGAGATCGGCGCGCAATCCATTCCGCTCGCGGAGGAGCTGACGCTGACCACCGCGGAGCTCTCCTATCTGCCGGACCGGCGGACCGCTTATGAAAACCTCGCGAAACGCACCGGCGTCGATACGCTGAAGCAGATTTCCACCGTGCTCATCCAGGCGGAGCGCTATGGCACGCCGCTCGGCACCGCTCTCCGCGTCGTTGCGCAGGAAGGCCGCGACCGCCGCATGCAGGCTGCGGAAAAAAAGGCGGCATCCCTGCCGCCAAAGCTGACAGTGCCGATGATCATCTTTTTCCTGCCGGTGCTTTTCGCCGTTATCATTACGCCCGCGGCGATTCAGGTCTCGCGAACGTTGGCCAGCCACTGACGTTTACGCGAACCGGAGGCTCGCGGTCCCGGGCGTGAGCGCACTCTCAATGCAATGCAGCGGGAGCAGACTGATCCGATGCCATCTTTGTGCGCAGCGGGTGGCGATCTCCCAAGGCGACTTTGCGCGTCGTATGCTTGTGCGCGGTCATCCGTCTTGCGGACCTGGCGTCGACCTTGCTGATCTCTTTCCAGGGATTTGTCTGCGCAATCATCTGCCGGATCGAGGCGACGTTCTCGGCGGCTTCCAATGGCGTCAGATCACGCTGCGCGATTTTTTGAGCCTGTTCGAATTTTCCCTCGAGCGCCAGGACGAGAGCGAGGTTTTGCCGGACGCGGGGCCGCGCGGTTGGCTGCGCTGCGGCAAGCTCCAGTGTGCTCTCGGCTAGCGGCAATTGTTTGGAAAGCGCATAGGACAGGCCGAGATTGGACAGTACATCCGGCTGGTTCGGCACGATTTTCAGAGCCGCATGATAATATTCCTGCGCCCGTTGGTGGTCGCCTAGCTGGTCTGCGACCGTGCCTTGCGCGGACAATATGGTCCAGTTTGGATTTTCAGGCGTATGCGCCTGCGGCAGCACGTCGGCCGCCTGCCGCAGACGGCCCGCTTCGACGAGAGCCTTCCCATAATCGCCAAGAACTTCCCTGTCCTTCGGATAGGTGGCGGCGAGCCGCTGCATAACCGCGACGGCCTGTGCGTAGCGTGTGCTCTTTTGCAAGGCATGCGCAAAAGCCAGTGCGACGCGCTTGTCCTTCGGATTGGAGTCATAGCGCTGGCCGAGTTGCTCGGTGTAGCGATACAGGCTCTGCTGCGAGGCCGGCAGATTTGTATTATCCGGGATCGAGCCGGTGATGTCGTTGTGCTGTCCGAAACTCTGGCAGCCGGCGAGAAAAAGCGCCGCTGCAAAAAGGCCAGCATGCAAACCGTACCGAGCGGCTTGCCGTGCGAGCGCGCTTTTCAGCTTCTGCGGTTGCGAGGCGGGCGAAGAGCCTTGAGGCATCTCGATTCGCATGGAACACAATCTCTCACTTGCGTCTTGCCAGTGGTAAAAAGTTAACCCTAATAAAGCGTTAAGAGAACGCCTGAGGGATCGTGCTTTAGCCGCGGCAGCCGCGGCTGACGGACGCTCTCGACATTTGCCGGAGTGTCTGAAAATGCTGGTCCCGGTGAGGAAGGGCAGACGCTTGTGCATACGCTGGCATTACGAGTGCTGATACCAGCAATACCATTAAAGGGGAATTCGAATGCCGCCAGTTGAGGCTGTGACGCAGAGTGATGCTTCGCCGATTTATTTCGTCAATGCAGAGAATTGGGCGGATGTCCGTGCGGGTCTTGAACCGATAGCTGCGGAATTTGCAGCCGCCTCGGCGTTTCAGCCGAAGCCAGGCCGTCTTCTGGTGCTGCCTTCGGCGAAGGGCGGCCTCGCGGGCGTTCTCTTCGGCATTGAAGAAAACGATGCGAAAAGCCGCGATCCCTTTTTGCCGGGACGGCTCGCGACATCGCTGCCGGGCGGCGTCTACCGTTTTGCCAACGCGCCGCATGACCCGAGCCTCGCGACGTTGGCGTTCCTTCTCTCGCGCTATCGTTTCGAGCGTTATAAATCGGTAGAGGACGACCGTCCCGAGCTATATCCGCCGGAAGGAGTGGATTTCGATCGCCTCAAACGGATTGCGAAGGCGGTTACGCTCGGCCGCGATCTCGTCAACACGCCGGCGAATGATCTTGGGCCAGAAGCGCTTGAAGCTGCCGGTTTGAAACTTGCCGCGCAATTCAACGCGAAAGCGAGCGTCGTACGTGGCGATGATCTTTTGCAGGCGAACTACCCGCTGATTCACGCTGTCGGCCGCGCCTCCGGCGAGGCGCCGCGGCTTCTCGAATTCGTTTGGGGGGCAGAGGATGAGCCGAAAGTGACGCTCGTCGGCAAAGGCGTATGCTTCGATACGGGCGGTCTCGACATCAAGCCGGGCGCCGGCATGCTACTTATGAAGAAAGACATGGGCGGGGCTGCGACTGCGCTCGCGCTGGCCCAGATGGTCATGGCAAGCGGCCTGTCGGTGCGACTGCGCGTGATTCTGCCGATTGTCGAAAATTCGATCGCCGGCAACGCCATGCGTCCAAGCGACATTTACCCCAGCCGCAAAGGTCTGACTGTCGAGATTGGCAACACGGATGCCGAAGGCCGGCTCATTCTGGCTGATGCTTTGGCGCTTGCCGATGAGGAGGCGCCCGACCTCTTGTTAGACTTTGCAACGCTTACCGGCGCGGCGCGCGTTGCGCTGGGGCCTGATCTTCCGCCGTTCTACACTATGGACGATGATCTTGCCGGTGAGATCAGCCATCATGCGGCGCGCGCAAACGATCCCGTATGGCGCCTGCCGCTTTGGGACCCTTATGACAAACTGCTGGACAGCAAGAGCGCCAATCTCTGCAATATCACAGGCGGCCCTTTCGCCGGCTCCATCACTGCTGCGCTGTTCTTGCGCCGCTTCGTCGAAAGAGCGAAGGCCTGGGTGCATTTCGATGTCTACGCCTGGACCCCGGTGGCGAAGCCGGGTCGCCCCGAAGGCGCCGAAGTACAGGTCGCGCGGCTGCTGTTCGATATGCTTGAGGCGCGCTACGGGACAGCTTCAACGAGTGCAGGCCGAAAGAAACGATGAATAGATTCGATCCCCGCCTGACACCGGCGCGACCGGATCTCGCCGCAGCGCACCTCGCCGGCGAGGTAGAGGCCGCGCGTTATGTCGAAGGCCGGCCCATGCACCTTGCCGCCGAACTTGCGGATTTGCGCACCGCCCCTTCGACGGAGGCGAGCGTCGCGAGCCAGGTGCTCCATGGCGAGACCCTGGCGCTTTACGAGGAGCGTGACGGCTGGGGCTGGGTGCAACTCGCGACCGATGGCTATGTCGGCTATGTCTCGCTTTCGGCTTTGGCCGAAGGCGAAGCCGGAGTCAGCCATCGCGTGACGGCGAATCGCACCTTCGTCTACCCGCGCCCTGACATAAAAGTACCGATCCTCCGTGCGCTTCCGCTTGGCGCGACGGTGAAGCTGATCGGGGCTGACCGCAACTTCGGGCGGCTTTGGGATGGCGGCTTCGTGATCGCGCTGCATCTCATGTGCCTCGATGAAGAAGCGGAAGATTTTGTCTCTGTCGCAGAAGGCTTCAGGAACGCGCCATACCTCTGGGGCGGCAAATCCATCCTTGGGATCGATTGTTCCGGTCTGGTGCAGATCGCGCTCGGACAGGCGGGCATCGCCGCGCCGCGCGATACCGATTTGCAGCAAAGAGCGCTTGGCGAGGCGCTTCCTCCAGGCGCGCCGCTCGAACGGGGCGACCTCGTCTTCTGGAAGGGGCATGTCGGCATTATGCGCGACCGGGAGACCCTGCTGCATGCCAATGCGCATCACATGCTGGTCGCGAGCGAGCCGCTGGCGACGGTGCGGAGCCGGGTTCGCGCCAAGGGCACTGGCGATATTCTCCAAATCAGGCGTCTGCGACGCGAAGCTGAAGCGGATTGAGCTTGCGATTGGCCAGGCCGCCGACGCCAAAATTTACTTTTGGTCACAAAAAGCGCGGCGCGGCACAGTTTTCAGGCAGCAGAAAGTGGGCTTTTCATGCTATAAGAGGACAAGCAAGAAACGGGCCGCGATTTGGCGGCTTCGAACGTTGCCGGGTGAATAGTTGAATCCGTAATGGCGCTGACCACAAAGCTTTTAATGCGCCAGGGCCAGGCCCTGGTGATGACGCCGCAGCTTTTGCAGGCCATCAAACTTCTGCAATTTTCGAATCTGGAGCTTGCCGCGTTCGTTCAGGAAGAACTGGAGCGCAATCCGCTTCTTGAGCGGGCGGAGGAGATGCCTGAGCCGCGCGAGATCGAAGACGGCGCGGCGCGGGAAGATTCCGATTGGGGCGAGGCATCCGCGGCCACGGATTTCAACGAGCCGGGCGAGGCCGACTGGAGCTCGGAAAGTTTCGCGACCGATCGCGGCGCGCTGGAAGCGAGCCTCGGGACGGAACTCTCGAATGCTTTCGAAGACGATCGTGCGCAAACGCCCGGCGAGCATCCTGATGGACCCGAAAGCTCCGGCCTGTCCGCAACCTCGTGGACCGGTTCGCCCGGCTTACCCGGCGAGGGAGAAGCGCCCGGCCTTGAGGCTTATGCCGCCGCCGAGATTGGCCTGAGAGACCATCTTCTCGCGCAATTGACACTGACGACCGCCGATCCTGCCGAGCGCATGATAGGGCAGGCTCTGATCGATGGAATCGACGAGGCGGGCTATTTCACTGAAAGCATCGATGAGATCGCGGACAAGCTTGCGGCTTCGCCGGAGCGTGTGGAAACCGTTCTGGCGCTGATCCAGAGCTTCGATCCTGATGGGATTGGCGCCCGCAATCTTGCGGAATGCCTGACGATTCAGTTGCGCGAAAGGGACCGGTTCGATCCAGCCATGCAGGCTCTGGTCGGCAATCTCGAACTTGTCGCCAGGCGCGATTTTGCGGCTCTGCGCAAAATCTGCGGCGTTGACGATGAGGACATAGCCGACATGCTCGCCGAGATCCGAAAGCTCGATCCAAAGCCGGGACGCGCTTTCGGCGGCGCTCTCGTCCAGCCGATCGTTCCCGATGTCATCGTACGCGCCTTGCCCGATGGGAACTGGCATGTCGAGTTGAACTCGGAGGTCTTGCCGCGCGTCCTCGTCAACCAGACCTACGCCATGCGCGTCGCGCGCATCAAGGGCAGCGACAGTGACAAGAGCTTTCTTTCGGATTGCCTGCAAACCGCTCATTGGCTGACGAAAAGTCTTGAGCAGCGCGCACGCACCATCCTGAAGGTCGCGAGCGAGATTGTCCGTCATCAGGATGCTTTCTTCGCGCAAGGCGTCGAATATTTGCGTCCGCTCAATCTCAAGATCATTGCCGATGCCATTGGCATGCATGAGTCGACCGTCTCACGGGTGACATCCAACAAATATATGACAACGCCGCGCGGCCTTTTTGAATTGAAATATTTCTTCACTGCTTCGATCGCGTCGCATAACGGCGGTGACGCCTATTCGGCGGAGGCTGTGCGATTCCGCATCAAGCAAATGATCGAACGCGAGGATCCTGCCGCAATCCTTTCGGACGATGCGATCGTTGCGAGGCTGAAGTCCCTTGATGTCGATATTGCCCGCCGCACGGTTGCCAAATATCGAGAGAGCTTGCGCATTCCATCGTCGGTTGAACGCCGCCGCATGAAGGCCGCGCCCTGAAATGGCTCCAAGACGCAAATGCGTCCGATAAAACGGGAACCAGCATCATCCCGCAGCGTTAATTGCATAGCTGAAAATGCGTAACTCTCATGCCTGCGGAACGCCCGGTGCCACAATTGAAAAATGCTGCGGAGCGGAATTTTAATTCTTCCATTGAAAGCGGAAACTCGTGCTGCGCTCACGATTTGAGAAAGAACATCCGGAGATCGGAAATGCCAATTGTACGTTTGCAAATGAGAAATGCGGTGCAGCGTCTGGATGCCGCCCATTGACTTCAAAGCAGGACGCTCCTAACCCTGATTCAATGCCCGTAAGCGGCGCTTGTCTGAGACGTGTCAGAGCACGTCCCGGCCGGGTGCTTAAAAACAATTCGCGGCGACGTTGATAAGTGGAGAGACAGCCATGACCTTACGTGTCTCCGGCAAAAATCTCGATATCGGCGAATCGCTTCGAACTTATGTGGGCGCGCGCCTCAGCGGCGTTGTTTCGAAATATTCGACCGAACCGGCCAACGGCCATGTTACCGTCGACCGGGAAGGCTCGGGCTTTCGGACAGATTGCACTTTACATCTCGATTCGGGTATCGTGCTGCAAGTCGAGGCTGACGCGCAGGACGCCTACGCGAGCTTCAACAAGGCTGCGGATCGGATTGAAAAACGTCTGCGCCGGTTGAAACGGCGTACCCGTGATCGTGGCTATGGCAATTCGCAATCCTTGCGAACAGATCAGGGGAACACTGCCCTTGAACCCGGAGCGTCATTCGATCATGCGTTCGTTGAATCGAGACGCGCCGGGGAAAAGGCGCCGCTTGTTATCGCCGAGTCACCGGCAAGCCTCAGGGAACTGTCGGTCTCCGGGGCAGTCAGAGAACTCGATGGCAGCGACGCGCCTTGCATTGTCTTTCGGCATGCTGGCGACGGTCACACCAATGTCGTCTATCGGCGCGCCGATGGGAACATCGGCTGGATCGATGCGGCCATGCCATCCGGGGACCCGGTTTCCTGGCGGATGGACTTGGGCAGCAACACATGCGAGAAACCGTGACCCTTCTCTCCGACCTCATCTTCCAAAGTGACGCACCATGACCTTTCAGTCGAGCGTTCGAAGATTGGATGTCGTTATCCCCATGCGATTCACAGATCTTCTTAAACCCGAGGCGGTGTTCTCATCGCTACGCGTCAATTCCAAAAAACAGTTGTTGCAGGAATTGTGCGAAAGGGCCGCGCATGTCTCGCATCTGCCGGCGCGTCAAATTTTTGATGCGGTGCTGCATCGCGAGCGCCTTGGTTCGACCGGAATTGGCAATGGCATTGCGATTCCGCACGCGAAGCTTGCCAAATGTCCATCGATCATCGGCATCTTCGCCAGGCTCGAAAAGCCGATCGATTTCGAGGCGATCGATGCAAGCCCTGTCGATCTTGTGTTTCTGCTGGTCGCGCCTGAATCGGCCGGCGCAGACCACCTGAAAGCCTTGGCGCGCATCGCGCGCGTCCTGCGTGATCCTGGCACGACCGCCAAATTGCGGGCTATAAGCGATCCGGCGGCGCTTTATGCCGTCTTGACACAGGAGCCGGCGTCGCACGCCGCCTGAGCTGGCGGACGGCAGAACCAATTTCGCTTTTCGTCGGGAACTTCTGAATGATCCTGCTTCGCGGGGGAGTATCACCCTGCCGCGAAACAAGCTTGCATGCCACCTAATCGGGGCTTCCCACCGACCAAAGGAATAGAATAAGTAATTGGCAGCTCTCTCGCAGGGCATGTCAGCAATTCGCCGCGTCCACATTAGGAGAGACGCGACAGAACCTATGAGCCAATTGCAAGATGAGCTTCCATTTCTCTCCTTTGTTTTCCCTTGGCGCGGATAACACGCCCTACCGCAAGCTGACGTCTGAAGGCGTCCGGATTGAAAAGTTCGGCACGCGAAACATGCTCGTGGTCGAACCTGCGGCGTTGCAACTTCTGGCCGAGACAGCGATGAGCGACATCAATCATCTGCTGCGGCCTGGCCACCTCGCGCAACTTGCCGCCATTCTCAAAGACCCGGAAGCGGCGGCAAACGACAAATTCGTCGCCTATGATCTTTTGAAGAACGCCAACATCGCGGCTGGCGGCGTGCTCCCCATGTGCCAGGATACGGGCACGGCAATCGTCGTCGCCAAAAAGGGGCGTCTCGTCTTTACCGAAGGCGATGATGCCGCCGCCATCGCACTTGGCATCAAGGACGCATACGAAAAACGGAACTTGCGCTATTCGCAACTCGCGCCGCTTTCGATGTTCGAGGAGGTCAATACAAAGACCAATCTGCCTGCGCAGATCGAAATCTACGCCGAAGGCGAGGATGCCTATAAGTTCCTGTTCATCGCCAAGGGAGGCGGTTCGGCGAACAAGACATTTCTCTATCAGGCGACGCCATCGCTTTTGACTCATGATCGCCTGCTTGAGTTTCTGAAAGAGAAAATCCTGACGCTGGGCACCGCTGCCTGTCCGCCCTATCATCTCGCGATTGTCATCGGCGGCACATCGGCTGAATTGACCCTGAAGACGGTCAAGCTCGCCTCGACGCGCTATTACGACAGCCTGCCGGTTACGGGCGGCAGCGACGCGCATGCCTTCCGCGATCTTGGACTTGAGGCCGAGATCCACAAACTCACGCAAGCTCTCGGAGTCGGCGCGCAATTCGGCGGCAAATATTTCTGCCATGATGTGCGCGTGATCCGGCTGCCGAGGCATGGCGCTTCGCTGCCCATCGGGCTTGGCGTCTCCTGTTCGGCGGATCGGCAGGCCCTCGGCAAGATCACGCGCGAGGGCGTGTTTATCGAAGAACTGGAGCATGATCCGGCGAAATACCTTCCGCCGATTGATGAAGGCGAACTTGGCGGCGATGTCGTCCGGATCGATCTTTCACGTCCGATGCCGGAGATTCTCAAAACCCTGTCCAGCTATCCGATCAAGACGCGGCTTTCGCTCTCGGGGACGATGATCGTCGCGCGTGATCTTGCGCATTCCAAAATTCGCGAGAGGCTGGAGCGTGGCGAGCCCATGCCGGATTATTTGAAGAATCATCCGGTTTATTATGCCGGCCCCGCGAAGACTCCGTCGGGCTATGCCTCGGGCTCCTTCGGGCCGACGACGGCCGGGCGCATGGATGGTTTCGTCGATCAATTCCAGGCTGCGGGCGGGTCGCGCATTATGATCGCCAAAGGCAATCGCTCGGCGCAGGTGCGCGAGGCCTGCGCCCGGCATGGCGGCTTCTATCTCGGCTCCATCGGCGGCCCGGCAGCCCGTCTCGCCCTCGATTGCATCAAGAAAGTCGAGGTGCTGGAATATGCTGAACTCGGCATGGAGGCGGTCTGGAAAATTGAAGTTGAGGACTTCCCCGCCTTCATCGTCATTGACGACAAGGGCAATGATTTCTTCAAGGAATTGCGCCTGGGGTGACAGGATGAATGCGGCTTCGCAATCACGGGAGAGGCGAAGCGCCGTCGTGCTGATTGCTCCGTATCCGCGTCATCGGCAAACGCCCTCCTGCCGATGAGCGGCGGGCTTCCTCAGGTCTTTGCGGACTGGTTTGCGGCGCGTGGCTGGGCGCCGCGCGAGCATCAACTTGCACTTCTGCGAAAGGCGGAGGCGGAAGAAGACGTTCTGCTGATCGCACCGACCGGGGCGGGCAAAACGCTGGCCGGATTTCTCCCCAGCCTTATCTCCCTTGCACAGCCGCGCCGCGAAAACCTGCGCCACGGCCGTCTTCACACGCTGTATATCTCGCCTTTGAAGGCTCTGACGGTCGACATCGAGCGTAACCTCGAAATTCCAATCGCAGAAATGCGGCTCGGCATCAGGGTCGAGACGCGCACCAGCGACACGTCGCCGTCAAAACGGCAACGTCAGCGCCGCGATCCGCCGGATATTCTTCTCACCACGCCGGAGCAGATGGCGCTGCTGCTTGCGAGTCCTGACGCTCGCTTTCTTTTCGCCGACCTCAAGCGCGTGATCGTCGATGAGCTGCATGCGATCGCTGGCTCCAAGCGCGGCGATCTTCTTTGCCTCGATCTTGCCCGGCTGCGTGCAATCGCACCGCGGATGCAGGCGACGGGACTTTCGGCGACAGTGCGCGATCCGGCAGAATTGCGCCGTTGGCTTGTCGGGCAGGATGGCGCCGCCAAAGCGCCGCATCAGTCGGCGCTCGTCGTCGCGCCATCTGGCGCACCGCCGGATTTGTCCATTCTCGACACGAAAGAGCATCTGCCCTGGGCCGGGCATATGACGCGGCATGCATTCGCCGAGGTCTACGAGCGGATCAAGGCGGCGCATCTCACGCTCGTTTTCGTCAATACGCGTGCGCTTGCCGAGTTCGCTTTCCAGGAACTCTGGCGGATCAATGATGACAAGCTGCCGATCGCGCTGCATCACGGCTCGCTCAATGTCGGCCAGCGCCGCAAGGTCGAAGCCGCGATGGCGGAGGGGAGGGTCAAGGCGGTCGTCTGCACCTCGACGCTCGATCTCGGCGTCGATTGGGGCGATGTCGATCTCGTCATCAATCTCGGCGCGCCAAAAGGCGCGAGCCGGTTGATGCAGCGCATCGGCCGCGCAAATCATCGGCTGGACGAACCTTCGCGCGCGATTCTCGTACCCTCCAATCGCTTTGAAGTGCTCGAATGCCGTGCCGCTGTGGATGCCGTGCATGCCGGCGCGCAGGATACCGCCGTTGCGCGGCGCGGCGCTCTCGATGTTCTCTGTCAGCACATATTGGGCATGGCTTGCGCCGAAAGCTTCTCGGATGACGAACTCTATCGGGAAGTCATCTCTGCCAAGCCTTACAGCGATATTGCGCGCGAAGAGTTTGAGGCGGCGCTCGCCTTCGTCGCGCATGGAGGTTACGCGCTGTCGTCCTACGAGCGCTTTGCGAAGATCAAACGGCAGAAGGATGGGCGCTGGCGCATCGTCAACCAGAAGCTGGCGCAGACCTATCGGATGAATGTCGGTACAATCGTTGAAGACGATATGCTGAAGGTTCGCCTCGTTCAGGGCAAGACATCCGAGACTGGTAGCAGCTATACAGGGCCGTTGCGCCGCGGCGGCCGCGTGCTTGGCGAGATCGAGGAATATTTTCTCGAAACGCTGGCGCCCAAAGACACGTTTTTGTTTGGCGGCGAGGTTCTGGCGCTTCGCGGCATCGTGGAAGACGAAGCGCTTGTGTCGCGCAGCCGCGCTGACGCGCCCAAAATCCCCTCATACAACGGTGGGAAATTTCCGCTTTCGACCCATCTCGCCAAGCGCGTGCGCGAGCTTTTGTCCAATCCGGAAGAATGGCGAACTCTGCCAGAGGCGCTGGTGGAATGGCTCGCTCTGCAAAAGCAGCGGTCCATGCTGCCGCCCGCGAACGATCTCCTCGTTGAAACTTTCCCCTATGGCACGCAGCATCATCTCGTCGTCTATCCATTTGAGGGCAGGCTGGCGCATCAGACGCTCGGCATGCTTCTCACACGGCGGCTGGAGCGCGCCGGCCTCAAGCCGCTTGGCTTCACGGCTAACGACTACGCGCTGGGCATCCGGGGGCTCGCCGATCTCGGACGCGAAATCAAGGCAAAGAGGCTGCGGCTGGACGATCTGTTCAGCGAGGACATGCTGGGCGACGATCTCGAAGCCTGGTTGCAGGAATCGGCGCTGATGAAGCGCAGCTTTCGCGCCTGCGCCATCGTTTCGGGAATGATCGAGCGCAATTTCTTCGATCGCCGCAAGACAGGCCGTCAGGTGACGATTTCAACCGATCTCATTTATGACGTTTTGCGGCGGCATGAGCCGGACCATATTCTGCTGCGCGCGGCGCGCGCCGAAGCCTCGAACGGCCTGCTCGATCTGCCGCGGCTTGCCGCTATGCTCTCGCGTGTCAAAGGCCGACTCAGGCATAAGGCGCTGGAGCGCGTGTCGCCGCTCGCCGTGCCCGTGCTTCTGGAAATCAACCGCGAGCCGGTTTATGGGGAGGCGCGAGAGGCTGTTCTCGCTGAGGCTGCCGAGGATTTGCTGCGGGAAGCAGGCGTCGATTGAAGGAAGCTCGAGCCATCGTGACTGCATCTTCCAGCCAGTTCGCTCTCGGCTCCGCACATTTGGTTGCGGACCCCGCCGGCGCGCTCTACTGGCCGCAGGAACGCCTTCTGATCGTAGCCGACCTCCACTTCGAAAAAGGCTCGGCCTATGCGGTGCGTAAGGTCTTCCTGCCGCCCTATGATACCGGCGCCACGCT